>ONOH01000021.1 GCA_900319405.1 uncultured Bacteroidales bacterium
CCAGTTGACCTGGGATGGTGCAAATCAGGAAGACGCTCAACCTGCATTTCCATCATTTTCATACGGAAGGGCCTGCGCCCTACGCTGCTCCGGAGTATGCCGGTGCTTTTTTCGACCAGGGCTTCTTCGTGGGAGCCAATGTCCGGGAGTCTGTCAACGCAGGTTATGCCGATTATCTCCCCGCCCACTTGAGCGAAAGCCAGTCGATGTACCGCAGCGGAGCCCTTCCCTGCGATGTGGCGATGGTCCAGGTTTCCTTGCCGGATGCCGATGGTATGGTTTCCCTCGGAACCTCGGTGGATTGCTCCGTCGCAGCCCTTGAAGTGGCCACGCTGAAAATAGCCGTAGTCAATCCCCGCGTCCCTTTCGCCTATGGAGACCTTGTTCCCCTAAGCTGTTTCGACCATCTGGTCTATGACGAGACTCCGCTTATTACCAAGGATTACGTGCAGCCTTCGGAGACGGAGCTCCGTATCGGAAAATACTGTGCGGAACTGGTACCCGACGGTGCCTGCCTTCAGATGGGAATCGGCTCCCTTCCCAATGCGGTGGCTGCGGCGCTTGCCAACCATCGTGATTTGGGCCTGCATACCGAAATGTTTGCCGACGGAGCGCTGGAACTGATAGAAAAAGGGGTCATCAACGGTGCGGCCAAGACAATCGACAAAGGCCAGACGGTCGCGTCTTTCCTTTTGGGCTCCCAGAAAGTTTATGATTTCGTACACCGGAATCCCGCCGTCCGGATGAGGGACATCCAATACACCAACGATCCCTGGAATATTGCACGCAACGACAGGGTGGTGTCCATCAATTCGGCGCTGGAAATCGATCTCACGGGACAAGTCTGTGCCGATTCCATCGGAACCCGCATCTTTTCCGGAACCGGCGGCCAGCTGGACTTTGTCCGTGGAGCTAAAATGTCAAAGGAGGGAAAGGCTATCCTTGCCATGGCTTCCAGGACCAACAAGGGAAGAGCCAAGATTGTTCCCACCCTCCAGCCCGGGGCGGGCGTCGTCACCCCCAGGGCCGACATCCAATGGGTTGTCACGGAATACGGCGCGGTGAATCTGTACGGAAAATCCCTGCAGGAACGTGCACGCCTGCTGATGAGCATCGCCCACCCCGATGACCGGGAAATGCTGGACAGGGAAGCCTTTGCCCGCTTTGGCCTTCACTGGAGACAATAGCATTATTTCAGAATCAGCTCCTGAATGAAGCCGACGCTGCGGTTGTCGGCCGTAAAAAGCGTGTCCTGCGCCAGGAACGCATTCATTTTCTCGATCAGGACATCCCGCTGGAAGTACAGTTGGCTGCGAATGACGGAGGAATTGAGGGTGATGTAGAGTTTTCCTCCGCGGTAGAAGCGCTTCAAGGTGTACGGGCCGGCACCGGAGCAGGCATCCCAGGCCGCAAATACGCGTTGCGTATTGAGCCCTGCAGCGATTCTCATCGACTTGATGAACGCTTCCACCAGCTGATCCATCCGGACGGCTTCCTTTCTGTGAATCTTAACGGCCATTGCTCAGATTTTCTGGAAAGTTCCCCCGGAAGCGACAAAATAGGCGCGGTCGTCCGTCATACGGTCCACGATACCGGCTAGACGGGCCGAGTCTGTATCGGTGATGAAAATCTGGCCGAAATCCACTCCGGCCACCATCCCGATGAGGTTGGAAATCCGGCTCAAGTCCAATTTGTCGAAGACATCGTCCAGCAAAAGAATGGGAGCGAAACCATAGGAACGCTTCATAATTTCGTACTGGGCGAACTTGAGGGCGACCAGAAAAGACTTCTGCTGTCCCTGGGACCCGGCACGCCGGATGGGATACCCGTTCATCAGGAAAACAAATTCGTCCCTCTGGATACCGGAAGAGGTGTAACGAAGCCTGAAGTCTTGCTCCCGGTGACTTTCAAAAACATCTAAAAGTGATGCATTTGATAAATCTGATTTATACTCGATGGACACCGCTTCCCCGCCACCGGAAATGAGCCGATAGTAAGACGAGACGACGGGGCACAGTTCCTCTACCAGACGGGCCCGGGACGAGTGGACAAAGGCGGCCGGTGCGGCCATGCGGGCACCGATGGCGGCAAGGAGATCACGGTCCGGGTCCGTCTCTTTGAGAAGCTTGTTGCGCTGGGCCAAAAGGCGGGAATAGGATTGGATGGCGGCCAGGTATTCCCGGTCCATCTGGGAAAGGACCGCATTGGAGAAGCGACGCCGCTCTTCCCCCGAATCACTCACCAAGGCAATGTCGCCGGGAGAAACCATTACAACGGGGAGTATGCCGATATGTTCCCCCATCCGGGTGCAGGGTTTATCGTCCCGGAGCAGTTTTTTCCCTTCCCGGGAAACTTTCAGTGCAAAACGGGATTCCAGTCCGTTTTCCATCTGGTAAATGGCGCCCAGGGTAAATCCTTCCGTCCCATAACGAAAATTGGCCGAATCAGGGGCCGGAAAGGCGCTTTTTGTCATCGACAGATAGTAGATGGCATCCAGCAGGTTGGTCTTGCCTTCCCCGTTGTTGCCGCTTATGCAGTTCATATTGGGGCTGAAGGCAAGTTCCTGAAAAGAAATGTTCCGGAAGTCCTGTACTACTATTTTCTTCAAAGAAGGCATAGGAGAGGCTTTAATCGATTGCAAATATATAATATTTTTTGTAAATTTGCGGGCTCAAAAGCTAATTAAAAACAATCGATAGTATGGCAAAAGTAACCAAAACCGAGGAAGAAGTGCGTCAGCAGAATATGGCTGAGGCCGTTTCCAAAACCGAAGAGTTTTTCAAGAAGTACGGTAATCTCCTTTACGGCTGTGTCATCGCCGTGCTGGTCATTGCCCTGGCCGTCCTGGCCTACAACCGTTTCATCCTGCAGCCCAAAAAGCAGCAGGCCATGGATCAGCTGGTCCGCGCCGAGCGTTGGTTCAATGCCGGCGAGTATGAATTGGCCCTTAACGGAGACAGCAACGACCCGGGCCTGGAAGAGATTATCTCCCAATATGGTTCCAAGGCCCCCGAGGCCGTCTATATGTATGCGGGCGTAGCCAAACTCCAGACCGGAGCTTACGAGGAGGCCATCGACTTCCTCAAAAAGTACAATGGGAAGGATCCCATTATGCTTGCCCGTGCACAGGCCTGTATCGGAGACTGCTATGTGGAGCTGAAGGACTATGCCACCGCCGTGGATTATTTTACCAAGGCAGCCAAGACCACCGACAACGCTTTTGCCGCCGCCTATCTGATGAAGGCCGGCATCGCTGCCGAAGCCGCCGGAAACAAGGAGCAGGCCCTCTCCTTCTACAAGGAGATCAAGGACCAGTGGGGCAACGCTCCCGAGGCTATGGAGATTGACAAGTACATCAACCGCATCGAAACCGCCAAGTAATTATGGGAAGAGCGTTTGAATTCCGCAAGGAGCGCAAAATGAAGCGCTGGGGCCATATGGCCAAGATCTTCACCAAACTGGGGAAGGAAATCACCATCGCCGTCAAGCAGGGTGGTCCGGAAGTGACCGGAAACCCCCGCCTCCGCGCCCTCATCGCCGAGGCGAAAAGCGAGCAGATGCCCAAGGAAAACATCGAGCGCGCCATCAAAAAAGCCACCGAGGCCAAATCCGGAGACTTCAAGGAAATCGTGTACGAAGGATTCGGACCTTTCGGCATCGCCTATCTCGTCGAAGCGGCAACTGACAACAACACCCGTACTGTAGCCAACGTGCGCAGTTACTTCACCAAGTGCGGAGGCTCCCTCCAGACCAGCGGCAGCGTAGCCTTTATGTTCGACCACAAGTGCGTGTTCCGCATCAAGGAAGATCCCGCCAAGCCTATTGACGTGGACGAGCTGGAACTCGAACTCATCGATTTCGGTGCGGAAGAAGTGTTCAAGCAAGAGGTTGAGGACGAGGACGAGAACGTGACCGTGGAAATCTCCATTTACGGCGACTACACCGCCTACGGCCAAATCCAGAAGTACATTGAAGAGAAAGGCTACGACCTTGTTTCCGGCGGTTTTGAACAGATTCCCAATGTGGATTTAAAGGAAGTCAACGCCGAACAGCGCGCAACCCTTGAAAAACTTATCGGCCTTTTGGAAGATGACGAAGACGTTACCAACGTCTATACTACTATGGCTCCCGAGGCCTGACAATGCGGAATAAAACCCTCATTTTCATAATGATTTCCTGTCTCACTATGTCGTCCTGCGGCGTAGTGAGATTGCGTAATTCACCCGTGTATCACGCCGGGCCTCCCTACAAAGAGGGCTATGAGCATAAGGGCATCGTGGAGGAAGTCAATTACGATTGCAGCGTTCCGGGGCCTACTCAGCGGCGGATGATTGTCTATCTTCCCCCCGACTATTATCAGAGTCCCCACAAGCGTTATCCGGTCTTCTATCTTCTCCACGGAGCCCGCGGTTACGAGACGTCCTGGATCCAGAAAGGATTTGTCTATGAATCCACCGACAGCCTGCTGGCGGGCGGACATGCCGAACCTCTCATTCTGGTAATGCCCAACGTCAATCAGTACAATGACGACCGGGATTTTGACAAGGGGCGGTTCAAGGATGCCTTTGAATCCATTTTCGAAGTGGACGGAACGGTGGAATCGGCCTTTGTCAGAGATGTCGTACAGCTGGTGGACAGCCTGTACCGCACCCTTCCCGACAAAGAGCACCGGGCCGTGGCGGGGCTTTCCATCGGCGGGTATCAGAGTCTTTACTTCGGAGCCAACCATCCGGACGTATTCGGCTATATCGGAGCCTTCTCACCCTATATGTGGAGTCTGAGCAGGCCCACCCCCTACCGGAAGAAGTTTTACGGGAGTCTTCGCAAGAAAATGCGCCTTCAGTATGGTGGAGACAATCCCCCGAACGGATACTATCTGTATGTCGGGAAACGGGACATCATGCATCCCTCCACCTTCCATTTGCATAAATATATGACACAGAAAGGCTATCCCCACGATTATTCCGTCTATCCGGGCGGGCACGACTGGAAAAACGGTTGGATAGAAGAGTTCCAGGATATGCTGCAACGTGTTTTCAAAGATTAAAAAACAACTATGAAAATCTTGTTCGTACTCAATAATTTCTACGCCGTCGGCAATGGGCTGTCCGCATCGGCCCGCCGTACGGTGGAGTATCTGAAGCAGACCGGGCACGAAGTACGCGTCATCTCCGGTCCCAATCCCTCCGGTCCGCAGCCTCAGCCCGACTATATCCTGAAAGAGTATATTTTCCCGCTGGTACACCCTATTATCAAGGCCCAGGGCTATCATTTTGCCCAGAGCAACCTTCCCCTGATGGAAGAAGCCGCCCGCTGGGCCGATGTCATCCATCTGGAAGAGCCCTTCGTGATTGAAGACCGGATGATTCCCATCTGCAAAAAACTGGGAAAACCCATCACGGCCACCTACCACCTGCATCCGGAGAATATCACCAATTCCCTGGGACCCCTCAGGCGCTGGAAATGGCTCAACCGCACCATTCTGGATGCCTGGAAAAGCCACACCTTTGACCACTGCGAATTTGTCCAGTGCCCCACGGAAAACGTGCGTGACCGCCTGCGCCGCTATCACATCGACTCCCGGCTGGAACTTATCTCAAACGGCGTCGTTCCCGACGAATGCATCCGGGAAGAGCATCCGCCAAAGGATTATGAGGATCCGGACCGCCCCCTGAAAGTGGTCTACATCGGCCGTCTCTCCAAGGAAAAAGACCAGCCTACCCTGCTGGAGGCTATGCGCCACTGCCGCTATGCCCGAAGAATCCAGCTGCACTTTGCCGGGCAGGGCCCCACCGCGAAGAGCATCCGTCACAAAGCCCATCTGCTTTATAAGGAAGGGATTCTGGCCTATGACCCCGTATTCAGTTTCGAGGACCGCGACGGTCTGAGGAAACTGGCCGCCGGGGCCGATCTTTGCGTCCACTGCGCCACCATCGAAGTGGAAGGCCTGTCCATTATGGAAGCGATGCAGCAGGGTGCCGTTCCCATCATCGCGCAGGGCCGATACAGCGGGACCTCCCAGTTTGCCCTTGACCGTCACTGCATCTTTCCCGAGCGTAATCCGGAAGCCCTTGCCCACCGCATCGAGTACTGGCTGGACCGCCCCGCAAAACGCTGGGAAATGGGAAAGAAATATGTTGCCCATATGCAGCATTATGACATCCGGAATTCTGTGGAACAACTGTCTCTGATGTTTCAGAAAGCCATTGACAAAAAGAAAGGCTGATAAGACCTTTCTTTTTTCGTGTTTTTTTCATTAGCTTTGTAGTCTATGCAGCAAATTCATTCATACCGGGTAGCAGGATTTCGTTTCTGCGTGGCGGGGCCCATAACTCCGCTTCCTAATCTCACCCCCTTCCTGTCGGAAGAAGGAGAAATACTTTTCCATCTGGAAGTGGTTTCCGAGATGCAACAGGTTCCTTCCACGCCTGTCTTCAAGACAGATGACGGCCCCGGCTTCCCGGAGATTTCCATAGAGGCCATCGAGGATGGTTATCGCTTCCTGGTCTCCCCTCAGCCCGGAGGCCCCCTGGCGTCGGAACTGCGCACCAACCGTAGCTTTAGCAAGGGCAGTTTACTTCTTCTGGGAGAGGAGCCGTCTTTTGCCCTCAACAATGCGCTGATGCTGCTATTTGCCTTCTCGTCGGCTACCCACGGAGTTTTGGAAATGCACTCCTCTGTCGTGATGAATGATGGGAAAGGTTATCTGTTCCTGGGGAAAAGCGGTACCGGAAAAAGCACCCACAGCAGTCTTTGGCTCAAACATATTCCCGGAACCGAACTCCTGAATGACGACAACCCTATCCTGCGCCTGATGCCGGACGGAACGGCCCGCGTTTACGGTTCTCCCTGGAGCGGGAAAACCCCCTGTTACAAGAACAAGGATGTCCCGGCCGGAGCTGTTGTCAGGATTCGCCAGGCTCCGTTCAACCGTATCGAGCGGCTGCCAGCCCTGCAGGCCTATGCCTCCCTGATGGCTTCGGCCTCCTCTTTCCGGCCGTTCAAGGAACTGGCCGAAGGGTGGCACCGTACCCTGGAAGGACTGGTAGGCGTCCTCCCCTGTTATGTCCTGGATTGTCTGCCCGACCAGGCCGCTGCCGAACTTTCTTACAAGACCGTTCATGGATAAACGTACGATAGCCAACGAAATCCTGCTGGAAGATGCGGCGGAATTGATGAGGGAAGGACGGGAAGTGACGTTCACTCCTCTGGGCAACAGCATGCTTCCTTTTATTCGAGGAGGAAAGGATGCCGTCCGCCTTCGCAAGAAACCATCTACCGCCATCGGGGATATTATCCTGGTTCGCCTGCCGGGCCGATATGTCCTTCACCGCCTTGTTCACAAGGAGGGAGACCAGCTCACCCTGATGGGAGACGGAAACCTTTCCGGTACGGAGCATTGCACGGAGGGAGATGTGCTGGGCACCGTCGTTGCCATTCTTCGGAACGGTAAGGAAATCAAACCCGTAGACGGCCGTCTGTGGCGACGTCTAAAGCCTGTAAGAAGATATCTGTTAGCCATTTATAGAAGATTGATATGAAAATCAAAGAAGGTTTTATCCTGCGCTCCATCTGTGGAGAATACGTAGTGGTGGGAGAAGGTCTCGCCCAGGTGAATTTCAACAAAATGCTCTCCCTGAACGACTCGGCCGCTTATTTGTGGAAGGAGCTCGAAGGAAAGGATTTCAGCCCGGACACTATGGTTGAACTGCTTTTGGACAGATACGATGTTACCCGGGAGCAAGCAGCCCTGGATGTTGAAAAACTGATCCGGACCTGGATAAAAGAGGGAGTGGTTCAAGAATGAAAAGTTTCCCTTCCTGCGTCCGCGCTGTCTGGTCTTTCTCCCGCCCCGTCAGGTGGCGGGTAGCCATCACCGTGGCCGTGGGGACCCTGGGAGTGGCCCTTTCCCTGGCCTTTGTATCTGCCAGTAAGCAGCTGGTAGATATAGCCACCCGCCAGAGTGAGGCGTCTCTTTCCGGCGCAGTATGGCTGTTTGCCGTCATCCTGCTTCTCCAGCTTTGTTCCCTGATTTTCGGAAACTGGTGGGAAAGCTACAGCCAGGTCAAAACTCAGAACCTGCTTCGCAAAGCGCTTTTCGGCCACGTACTGCAAAGTCGTTGGGACGGCAAGGAGCGCTTCCTTTCCGGAGATACGGTCAATCGTTTGGAAGAAGACATCCGCGTGGTGTCAGACCTGATCTGCGAGCGTATTCCCGGACTTCTGGTTACGGCCATCCAACTTCTTGCGGCCAGCGTATATCTGCTCACCCTGGCGCCCAATCTCCTGTGGGTACTGGTCATCCTGATGGCTGTGGCCGTACTGGGATCCAAGCTCTTTTTCCGCCAGCTGAGAGAGTTGATGGCCCGCATCCGTGCCCGGGAAAGCGAGATGCAGCAACTGATGCAGGAAAGCCTCCAGCACCGGGTGCTGGTACTCACCCTCACCAAGGTGGAACGTGTGCTGGAAAAATTCGGCTGGTTACAGGCCGACGTAGAGGACAACACCCGCAAACGCCTCAACTACAATGCCGTAGCACGAGGGATCATGTTTCTGGGCTTCCAGGCCGGTCACGCCGCCGCCTTCCTGTGGGGGGTATTCGGCATCCGCGCCGGTACCGTCACCTTCGGTACGATGACGGCCTTCCTGCAGTTGGTGGGCCGCGTACAGCGCCCCATCGCCGATATCGGCCGGCAGATTCCTGCTTTCATCACAGCGCTTACCTCCGTAGAACGCCTGATGGAACTTTTGGAGCTGGAACAGGAAGAACTGGAAACGCCCGTTATGCTTTCCGGAGCCCCTGAAGTAACGGTTTCCCATGTCACCTACACCTATCCCGGTATTACACAACCGGTTTTGAAGGATTTTTCCTGCACTTTCCCTGCTGGGAGCCTCACTGCTATAGCAGGGCCCACCGGCATCGGTAAAAGTACCCTGATCCGCCTTGTCCTGGGCCTTTTAAAACCCACGGAAGGAAAGATTACCATAGCTGACTTTCCCGCCGGCAGTGCCCTCAGAGAGAATTTTATGTACATCCCCCAGGGGAACTCCCTCTTGAGCGGAACCATCCGGAGCAACCTTCTGCTCGCCTCGCCGAAAGCTACCGAGCAGCAACTGTATGAAGCGCTTGATACTGCACTGGCTTCCTTTGTCCGGGAACTTCCCCAGGGACTGGATACCTCGTGCGGTGAAGTGGGAAGCGGTTTCAGCGAGGGGCAGGCTCAGCGCATTGCCATCGCCCGTGCCCTTCTCCGTCCCGGCGGCATCCTTATCCTGGACGAGAGCACATCGGCCCTGGATCCTCTGACCGAACGGAAGCTGCTGGAAAACCTCCATAGCCGGTACTACGGAAAAAAGACCATTCTGTTCATCTCCCACCGGGAAGCCGTCACGCAATATGCCGATAATATCGTTAAATTATAAATCCCGTTTCCTATGAATCTGAAAGAGAACAAGTACGCGCAGTTCCATCTCTGTCGTGAAATGATGGATACTGTCGACGTTATCCGTAAGTTTAATTCCGCTTCGGCCGATTTCATTGTGAACTCCGCCCGCCAGACCGGCCACATTCTCTTTTCCGGAGAAGGCTCCAGCCGTATTATGCCGGCCAAGAACGCTATCCGCAAGGCGCTTCGCTTCGGAATTCCCACCTTCGTGCATACGGAAGGTTCCCACCAGGCTGCCGAGTATAAGCTGGACAACTATACGGTACTCCTGGATTCCAACTCCGGGCGTACCAAAGAAACCCTGATGCTGGCCCATCAACTGAAGGCCGCGGGCCATAAGGATTTCTTCGGTGTCACCGCCAATGCCGGAACTCCCCTGGAGGAGGTATGCGAGAAGACGCTCGTTCTGGGCTGCGGCTGGGAAAACGCCGTTGCCGCCACCAAGAGTGTTGTGGAACAGACGCTGCTGTTCGAGACCGTTATCTGGAAACTCGCCGGGAAAGACATTACTCCCGAACTGAACGCCCTCGCCGAAAAGGTGGAGAAAGCCCTTACGCTGGAGATTCCCGCTGAGATTATTAACTGGGTCCGCGGAGCCAGGACCATCTATTTCGCCGGAATGAATGACGGTGTTACCGAGGAGCTTACCCTCAAGACCAACGAAATCACCCGCCGCAAGAGCGATTTCCTGGAGGGAACTTACGCGCTGCACGGCCCGGAAGAGGTAATGGAAGACGGAGACATCGTCTTTGTGGTTAATCCCATCGAGAGCGAATACCAGAAGTACCAGACCGTCTTTGGCGGAGCCAACGTGCACGTAGTGGCCATCGATACCAAGAAAACCCCCTTCACCACCATCGTCGTCCCCGATGCAGGAGACCTTCAGGCCTATGTTTACCTTGCCGCCGGCTGGAACACCTTGGTAGAAATTGCCCAGGCCGATGGAATCAACCTGGACAAACCCAACCGTGCCCGCAAAGTGGGGAACGAAATGTAAAACTTATTCGCCCACGTGGAAAGCCACGCGGAGATCTTCTATTTCAGCGTCCGTGATCGGATTCAACTTCCCCACAGGGGCGGCCATAATCAGGGATCGGGCGCTGAAATCGGCTACCTCCAGCTTGTCGAAGGTATTGATAAGGCGGTCTCCCGTCACCAGGATGGAATCGTTCGAAAGCAGCGCGCAAGGCAGTTTTCGGAAGCCCTCGGCCATTTTCTCAATGTCCTGGTACTGGCTGCCGAAAGGATACTGTGGCACGTCCTGCAGGAAAATCCAGCTCTCGGGGATGGTACGGACGTCAAACTTTACCCCTGTCGTGGCATATCCCATCAGATAAGGTGTCTGCGTGAGGATGATGCTGTTGATTTTGGGATTGCGCTTGTAAATCTCGTAATGCAGCGCCACCGAACGACTGGCATTCTTTCCGGCCTCTACCCGCCCGTCCCTCACCTGGACAATATCCTTCGGCTCCAGGTCCCAGCGCTGCTTGTCGGATGGCGTAATCAAAAAATCACTCCCTCTCCAGCGTACCGAAGCGGTTCCGTAAGAACTGCACATTAAACCCTGGGCGCAGGCCCGGTGTACAATGTCGCAGATTTCCGCGCGGATGGCCCGCTCATCGGAAGGATGTTCCACATTCATGAAATGCTCGAAGTCGATGTGGATGGCCTTCTCGTGCCGGAGAATCTGCTCTTCCGTCAGATAGACCGGTTTTCCCAGCGTACGCGCGTTCAGGATGGTCCGGGCGCACAGTTCCAGGGTTTCCAGGCGCTGATAGGCATCCGCAATGTCGTCCCCCATCAGCACGACGCCGTGGTTTTCCATAATGACAGCCTTGTACTCGGGATTTTTAGCAAACTCTGCGGCAATCTTCTCTCCCAGCAATTCACTTCCGGGAAGGGCGTAAGGGGCAAAACCCACCGGTCCGCAGACTCCCCTTGCCTGGGGAATGATGCTGGTATCCGGCACCTGGTGCACGATGGAGAAGGTCACCAGTCCCGGAGGATGCGCGTGGATGACGCTGCGCATCTTCGGACGCATCTTGTACAGTGCCCGGTGAAAGGGATATTCGGATGACGGTTTGTGCGGGCCGATGATGCTGCCGTCGGCCTTTACGCACATAATGTCGGCGGGTGTCAGGGAGCCCTTGTCAATACCGGCGGGCGTTATCCACATATCTCCGTTGTCGTCCATTATGGACAGGTTTCCGCCGGAGGTGGTGGTCATCTTCCGGCGATAGATGCGGCCGATGATCAGGGCGATCTGCTGGGCCGGATGCATCAGGGAAGTATCAATTTTTTTCATAGTAGTTCAAGAGGTAAGTCTCTGCTTCAACGTTCCAGAGGCCATTATGCGCCTTGCAGATCCGGTCCAGCCGGTCAAAGAGCGGTGTGCCGATGGTGGCAAAATCGGCGATGGCCGTGAGCGGAAGGTCTATGTGCGTGTATATCAGCTTTTTGCCACCGGGGATGGACGGAAGGTTCAGGGTGGTGTCGATGACGGCATTGAGACCGCCGATATGGGTCACCAGGCCAGCCGGGTCCATGCCCTTCCCCATATAGTGCAAGGCCTCCTTCATATCGTCGGTATTTCCGCCCGAGGTGCCTACCACATGCGTATTGCCGTAGTGGACATTGTAGAAATTGAACGCCGCCTTGAAAGGAGCCTTGGAAGGCCCTGCAAAGAAGTTCAGGCAGCCGTCGAAGGCCAGGATGTCATCGGCCTGCTCTACTACGGCCGGAACCGGGGCGAAGCAGAAGACATCGTCGTAGCCCGTTCCGCCGGAGAGTTCCATCAGAAGGGCCACCGGGTTTTCGATGCCGGTGTTGATGTACCTGAGGTCTATTCCGCGGGAGGCGGCAAATTCCACCGTATAGAGCGACGCTGCCCGGTCCAGACGGCCCTGGTCGATGTCTGTCACCACCAGGAGGGAAGGTCTGCGGTCTTCACGGTGCAGCACGTAATTGATGGCAGCCAGCCCCATCGGTCCCACGGAGGCCAGGAGGGCCATTTTCCCGCCATCCTTGATTTCCATCGTATGAACGTATTTTCCAGGCGTTCCGTGATAATTGGCATGCATGGCTCCGATCACACAGGAGAGGGGCTCGCTCAAGGAAGCCGGATAAAAGCCTTCTCCCTCATAGGGAAGCAGGCAGCCGCCTTCCATCACCTCATTGGGAATGATGACATAAGTGGCATCTCCGCCGATATGCTGGTATGAATAGCCGGGAGCGCTGTAGATACCTACCGGACCGCGGGGATCATTCATGGCCGGCTGGATGGAGAATTTGTCGCCAGGTTTGAATGCCGACGCCCATTTGGCGCCCACCTCTACGATTTCACCGGCAAACTCATGGCCGATGATGACAGGGTGCCGGGCTACATCGTCGGGTACGCGCTTGTGGTCAGTCCCCTGGTGCGCCGCTTTGTAGGATGACATACAGATGCTGTCGCTCACCACTTTGGCCAGGATTTCATCCTCCCGGATAGCCGGAAGTTCAAACTCCTCCAGCCGGAGGTCGTCCTTTCCGTAAAGTCTTACTGCTTTTGTTTTCATATTTTGTACTAAATTTATTTTTTGCGACGGAGGCCTTTGGCCGACAGCTTTTCCCTCCCCGAGGGAGGGAAAACGGGAAAAGGGAGGGGTAACGTGTATGCCCCCCTGGTCAGGTCATGCTGGTTAAGCCAGCATGACCTGACCACCTGTAACAGGGATGGCCTGACCGGTCTCACCGGTCTGGTCGATGGCATAGAGGATGGCCTTGGTGACATCGGCCGGATTGCAGCCTTTGCGCATGGGCACCTGGGAAAGATAGTACTCCTTCACATCCTCCACCGTCTTGGCGCCCGGTACCTTTCCGGCCGCCAGATACTGCACGAAGAGTCCGTTATCGGGATTGCTCCACAGCGGCCCGTCGTAAAAGTTACCCGGGCAGATGCTGTTCACCTTGATCCGGAACGGAGCCAGCTCCAGGGCAAAGCTCTGCGTGAGGCCGATTCCGCCAAACTTGCCGCCGGCATAGGCGAAATTGGCTTTGGATCCCCTGAGCCCGCTCTTGGAGTTCACCTGGACGATGTCGGCATAATACTCCGGGTCCATCCGCGTCTGGATCTTCATGATGTGACTGGCCACTTTGGCACAGAAGAAATATGCCTTATAGTTGATGGAGGTCACAAACTCGAAATTCTCCGCCGTCATAGCCTCCAGGCCGCCGGCACGAAGCACACCGGCATTGGAGACGAACACATCCAGGGCTCCGAAATGGCAGACGGTCTCCTTCATCAGCTTCTGCAGGCTGTCCAGATCGGCCACATTGGTCTTCACGAAGATGGCTTTGTTGTTCCTGGCGATTTCGTTGAAGGAATCAGCCGTAGCCTGTCCAACGGCCTCATTCAGGTCTGCCACCACAATGTTGGCGCCCTCCTTCACGAGTTCGCGGGCGATGCCTTCGCCGAAGCCCTGAGCAGCACCCGTCACCACAATGGTCTTGCCCTCAACGCGGCCTTTCGAGGCTGCAGTGGCCAGCTTGCGGCGGTAGTTCTCCACCTCCCAGTTGTCGATAAACTGAATCCAGGAGGGTTCCATGCCATGGGCACCGCCGAAACTGCCCGCATAGTACGCTACTTTCATGGCATCCAGGAACACTTCGGTGATGATGGCAGCATTCCTGGCATTGTCTCCCACGGCCACCAGGCCGACACCTTTGACCAGCAACACCTTGGGCGTATGACCGCGACGGGCCACATACTCCTCGATGGCAGCCTCGGCTTCCGTCACATCGGCATTCAGCAGCGGATACTCGCTCTTGCAATAGACGATGATATCCGGGGTAAAAGGCGTGGCAACCGAAGCGGGATTCTCCAGGATGCAGTCCACCAGGGCGTTTTTGGTAATCCGGAGCGTCTTGATCCCGCGGCCTTCGCGCGAAAGAATCTGACGGATGGCCGGAATGAATTCCGTCACGCAGTCACAGACCTCGGACGCCGCCTCGGGCAAAGGTTTCACGCGACGCTCCAAATTGTCCATGATGCTGCCGTAAATGGCATCAATCTCCTCCGGGGTATCGGCTCCCACGAACACGCCATGGTTCTGCAGGAAGATTACCTGCGGCTGCCTCCCCTTTTCCGCCTTCCAGGCCTTCAGCCGGTCGAACACCTTCTTGAAGAGGGTATAACCGGGGTCTGTATATTCTATGTACAGGGCCTCCGGGAACAGTTCGTCGCAGATATTGGCGGCATTCACGGAGCACATGAGGCCGTTCACCAGCGTAGGGTGCAGGTGTACGACATAGGCATACTCCATGCAGTCGTGCAGGCTGGTCTCCACAGAAGGCCGACGGTCCCTGGTAAGGCAGGCCGATGCAAGGTCTTCCTTCACCTGGGCCTCGCGCTCCGTGGGATCGGCGCTATACGTCTTCTCCCCCATCGGTGCCAGTTTGGCGCGGTCCAGCACGGCAAAGCCGTTCTCATCAATGGTGGCCAGGGCGTGTCCGCTTGCCTTCACCCAAAGATACTTCTCATCTTTATAAGAGGTGTTTCCTCCTCCGGCTATCACAAAGCGGGCATCGGCCCCATACTTTCGTGAAACGGCCACAAGAATTTCAAGTTCCTTCATTGTTGTAAGGTTTTCTGTATCAGGTCTTCGCCGGCAGCGATACTGTCCAGGCCGGCCTGGTGGGCGGCAATGGCACAGGCACCGCGCCAGTTGACGGCTTTAAGTTTCCCGGAGAGATCTTCCGCATCCCGGGTGCGGAGCCGAACGGGCTCCATTGCAGGGGTATTGTGCTCCGAGCCAAAACTCACGATGAACCCTTCTTCCTCCAGGTAATCTGCATATTGCTCCAGAACACGTGTCGAATTGCGGGTTGTAATGAATTCCACGCTGTGGAAACCGCGCTTTTTGAGCGTATCGGCCGCTTTCATCAAATCTCCCTCAAAATCGGTGAAATTTCCTTTGGCATCGTCGGCCAGGAAAGGATAGGTAGGAATGCCGCCCGCCGCTTCAATGATGTGCTGAACGCTTTCCATCGGCAGAAATGCTTCCGGGGATTCGGGAACGAACGCCGCTCCGCCGGCCTTGAGAAGCTTTCCCCGCAAATCGTTCTCCAGCTTTGCGGGGTCTTCCGCATCGGGATAAAGGGCCAGGCGCAGAGCCTTGGCCAAGTGCCGCTCGCGGATGGAACCCTTTGTGAGCTTCTCCCGAATCTCGTTGAAATCCAGTCGGATACTCTTTCCTTCGGCTTTCAGCCATTCGTTCAGCTTGGCGCACATCTGCTCCACCTGCCTGTTGGATTCGGCCCTTACGGCCTCCAGCTTCCGCAGCGGTTCACCCTTGAGGATCACTGGATACGCCAGGCCCTTGCCGCTGATGTAAGTACGGCCCGGGTTATTGGGGTCGTTTACCCGCAGTCCCGCCGCCTGGTCCTCCGCATTCAGCGAAATGAATTCGATGCCCAAAAGCGGATACAAACCCCTTCGGGCACAGCCTTCTTTCCAGGCGCAGTATCCGTCCATCGAGTAGAAATCATTGATTCCCACTACCTTTACATTCTGGGCCGCCGCCATATCCAGCGCCTCATCTATACTGGAAAAGGCGCTGAAAGAATACGGCGTATGGATATGTGCATTTACGTCCCACATAACCTAAATACCTTTTTTGGCCCGTAGAATCTGCTGTGCACAAGTCTGGTTGCTTACCGGAACATAGCCCGGGAGCGGCATCATCTTTTCGTGGATGGCATCCAGGAACCAGGACGGCTGCGGGAAGAAGGCATCCTCCAGTTCGTGGGAAGGGGTAATCCAGTTACGGGACCCCAGCACCACGGGAGCGGCATCCAGGTAATCGAAGCACATCTCGGTGATACTGGCGGCAAGGTCGTTGAGATAACTGCCACGGGCCGATGCATCGCCGGCGATGATGATGCGTCCGGTCTTTTTCACGGAAGCAATCAGCTTCTCATAGTTGAAGGGCACCAGCGTACGGGCATCGATCACCTCGGCCTCCAGGCCATATTTCTCCTTGAGTTCATCGGCCGCCTTGAGCGCGCGGTAAAGCGTAGCACCGATGGTGAGGAACGTAACGTCCTTGCCCTCGCGCTTGATGTCCGGCTCACCGAGCGGAATCTCGTAATAGCCTTCGGGAACGCCGCCCTCGTGGAACTGCTCGCCCACACCGTAGAGGCGCTGACTCTCGAAGAAAATCACCGGATCCGTGCCCTGCAGGGCGCTGTTCATAAGACCTTTGGCATCGTAAGGGGTCACCGGGAACACGACCTTGAGGCCCGGGATGTGCGTACACAGGGACGTCCAGTCCTGACTATGCTGGGCACCGTACTTGGAGCCCACGGAAACGCGCACCACCACCGGCATCTTGAGGATATTGCCGCTCATAGCCTGCCACTTGGGCAGCTGGTTGAAAATCTCGTCACCGCAGCAGCCCAGGAAGTCACAGTACATAATCTCCGGGATTACGCGGCCGCCGCACATCGCATAACCGATGGCCGTGCCGATGATGGCCGCCTCGGCGATGGGGCTGTTGAACAGGCGATGGTACGGAAGGGCTTCCGTCAGGCCGCGATACACGGCAAAAGCACCGCCCCATTCGCGGTTTTCCTCTCCGTAGGCCACCAGGGTGGAATCCTTGTAGAATCGGTCCACGATGGCCTCGAACACGCCGTCACGGAAATTATACATCTTCATGGAACTCACGGGCTTGCCGTCCTTGTCCAGATAGAAGCGCGTCTTGCCGGCAATCTGCTTCACCCGCGGATTCTCCGCCATAGGATGGTTCACCTCGGGAGTCGCCTCACCCAAGGTATCCACACTCATGTTGGAGAACATCATCTCGCCCAGCAGTTCGTTATCCTTCACAAGATCCATTCGGGGTGAGAGCGTTTCGTCTATGGCCAGTTTGTACATCTCAAACATAACATCCTTCACCGAAGCCTGGATGGCATCCAGTTCCTCCTGGGCAGCCACGCCGGCTTCCACCAGCTTGCGGCCATATCCGAGGATGCAGTCCTCGGCCTGCCAGGCGTCCATTTCTTCCTTGGTGCGGTAGCTGGACTGGTCGGACGGCGAATGGCCGCTGTAACGGTAGGTTACCACATCGATCAAGGCCGGTCCTTCCTTCTTTTCCAGGAGGGCCTTCTTGCGGCGGAAAGCGTCGATAACGGCCAGCGGATTGTATCCGTCCACGCGCTCCGCGTGCCAGGCTTCGGGGTTGAAACCGGCACCCAGGCGGGCTGGATACATATAACCCATCGTTTCTCCGCGGGTTTGTCCGCCCATTGCATACTGGTTGTCCATTACGCTGATGAGGATGGGAAGACCGCCCTTCATATCCCCTTCCCAAAGGGTCTTGAACTGATCCATCGAAGCGAAGGTCATTCCCTCCAGGACCGGGCCGCGGGCCATGGCACCGTCACCGAGGTTGGCCACCACGATGCCCTTCTTGCGGTTCACCTTCTTGAAGAGGGCCGCACCCACGGCGATAGAACCGGAGCCGCCCACGATGGCGTTGTTCGGATAGATACCAAAGGGGGTGAAGAACGTGTGCATACTACCTCCCAGGCCCTTGTTGAAACCGGTGGTGCGGGCAAAGATCTCCGCCATGGCACCATACAGCAGGAAGCGGATGCCCAGTTCCTTGGTGCTGCCGCCTTTATAGTCCTTGCCGGCCACGGCGAGCGTGGCGCCGCCCCAGAACTCTTCCATTAGCTTCCGGAGTTCCGCCTCCGGAAGAATCTCGATGGAACGCAGGCCCTTGGCCAGAATCTCTCCGTGGGAACGGTGACTGCCGAAGATGAAATCATCCGTATCCAGGTTGTAGGCCATTCCCACGGCCGCCGCCTCCTGGCCGGCCGACAGGTGGGCCGGACCGGGGTTGCTGTACGCCACTCCATTGTAGCCTCCCGTGGTTTTGACCAGGTTCAGCATGGTTTCGAATTCCCGGATGACAAACATATCCCGGTATATCCGTTTAAGGTCTTCCGGGGTAAAATGACCGTCTTTGAGCTCTTCCTTCACCGTCTTGGCATACTGCATGACGGGGATTTCGGGGAACTTGATCTGGTGCTCACCGGGGCGGAGCACCTCGTTGGGGTCTATGTATAAAGACTTGGGCATAGCTTATTTCAGGGTAAAAACGGTTTCTTTCAGGATTTCGGACACGGTGGGGTGCGGGAACACCACTTCCTTTAGCTGCTCGACGGTCATTTCCTGTTCAATGGCCATGCAGGCACTGTGAATCATTTCAGAACAGGGATTGCCCAGCATATGGACACCCAGCACCTCGTGGTATTTCTTTCCCACGATCACTTTGCAGAGGCCCTCTCCCCTTTCATTCTCGGCTACAAATCGTCCGGAATAGGCCATAGGGAGCTTAAGGACGGTATAATCCAGCCCCTTTGCTGCCGCCTCAGCCTCGGTAACGCCTACACCAGCCACCTCAGGATTGGTGTACACCACGCCCGGGATGGCATTGTAGCGCATATGGTCCTCCCGGCCCAGGATGGTATTCACGGCCACCTCTCCTTCCCGGCTGGCGGTATGGGCCAGCATCGAGAAGCCTGTCACATCGCCAGCGGCATAGACGCCGGGGATATTGGTGCGCATCTTCTCGTCCACCTTGATGCCATAGGGTCTGCCGGCGGGATTCAGGGCCAGTTCCACGCCGATATTCTCCAGGCCGATTTCCTGGAAAGAAGCCCTGCGTCCCACCGAAACCAGGATTTTATCACCATAGGCACGGCAGCTCTTTCCTTCTGCATCTTCGTACACGACCTCGTTTCCTTCCACCGCCACGACCTTACAGCCCAGGTGGAACTCGACGCCCTTCTTGGTATATTGGGCCTGAAGCATCGCACTGATTTCGTCGTCCAGCGGCCCCAGAATCTTGGGCAGCATCTCCACCACCGTCACTTTGGTTCCGATGGAATTGAAGAAACTGGCGAACTCCATTCCGATGACGCCTCCGCCGATCACCACCAGTTCCTTGGGCTGTTCGGAGAGCGAAAGGATTTCACGGTTGGTAAGCACTACATCTCCGAGGCCTTCCCGAAGACCGGGGATGGGAGGGACAGCGGCCTCTGAACCTGTGCAGATAAGGAGGTTGCGGGCGTTATAGGAAGTATCACCGCAAGTGATGGTAATGCCCTCGGCCCCTCGGCCCGTGATGACGGCTTCTCCTTTCACCACCTCTACCCGGGCTCCCTTCATTTTGGCTTTTACGCCGCCGACGAGTTTTCTGACCACCTTCTCCTTGCGTTTGAAGACGGCTCCGAAGTCGATGGCGGAACCTTCCACCGACACGCCATAATGGTCGGCGTGCCTGGTATAATCGTAAATTTTGGCGCTGTACAGCAGCGTCTTGGTGGGTACGCAGCCTTCATTGAGGCATACGCCGCCCAGTTCCCTTTTCTCGAAAAGGACCACCGAGAGACCCGCCTCGCCGGCACGTTCGGCAGCCACATAGCCGCCGGGACCTCCACCCAAAATAGCAAGATCGTACATGGTTTATAAATCTATTTCCAAATTTTCAATTTCTTCGGCCACTTTCTTGAGGAAACGGGTGGCCTCCCCGCCGTCGATGGCCCGGTGGTCATAGGTGAAACTCAGGGCCATATAAGGTACGTACTGATATGCTCCGTCCACCATTTTGGGACGCGGGACGATGGTACCCACGCCCAGAATGCCGCTCTGGGGAAGATTAATGATGGGAGTGAACCATTCCACCTCGAAGCCGCCCAGGTTGGAGACCGTGAACGAAGCGGCTTCCGGAGACAGGAGGTCCGGATTGATGCTCCCCTTTTTGCAGTCGTCGGCTACTTTCTTGAGGCTGCGCGAGAGGCTTACGATGTCCATCTTGTCGGCGTGTTCCACGGCAGGAACCATCAGACCACGTTCCGTATCCACCGCCAGGCCCAGGTTTACGCACTTGAAGAGCCGCATAGCATCCCCAAGACAGTGAGAGTTCACGTTGGGGAACTGGCCGAGCGCCCTGATCACCGCATAACACACGAAATCGTTGATGGTGACATTCACATCCAGCCTGCCTTCCTCAAAGGCCTTTTTGGCTTTTTTGCGCAGAGCCATCACCTTGCGGGCATCGGCACCCAGCATATGGGTGAGCTGGGCCGAATTCTGCAGGGAATTGTACATGCTCTTGGCAATGAGCTTGCGCATGTTGGACATCTTAACCACCTGGAATTCAGACCCTTCTCCAGCCAGACCCTCCGTATGGTTGGGTTTCCAGACCTTGAGGTCTGCGCCCTTCACGGCTCCGGCCAGACCGCTTCCTGCCCCGGGCGACACCACGCCGCCTTCGGCCATGCGGGCCTTTGCCAGCCCCGTCAGTTGTCCTTGCGCAAGGGCAGCGGCTTCCACGTCGCGGGCAATGATGCGGCCGCCGGGGCCACTCCCCGCTACCTGGGCCGTATTCACACCTTTTTGTTCTGCCAGCATCCGGGCACGGGGCGAAACAGGCGCACCAGCGTTTTCTACGGCTGTGAAGTGTACACCCTCTGAAACCGTCTCCGCTTCGCTACGACCCCTCCCACTGCCTTCGGCAGCGGACCCCTCGCTCTTATCCGGCCGAGGGTGGCCAGAGGTTTCAGAAAGTGCCTTGGGTCTAAACTCTTCGAAAGATTCTCCAGGCTGTCCTATCACCATCACGTTCTGGAGGACGGGAATCTCGTCTCCCTCGGCCCAGAAGATGGCGAGGACGGTTCCATCCAGCTGGGAGGCTTCCTCGAAGGTGGCCTTGTCGGTCTCGTAGCCGAAGAGGATATCGCCCGCTTTGACGGTATCACCCACCTTCACTTTGAATTCGGAGATGATGCAGCTCTCCACGGACTGGCCCTGTTTGGGCATGATTACAACATTTGCCATCGCTTATTTGATCAATTCCGGCAGGAAGGTACTGAACACCAGAATCACCAGGCCGCACACCAGCACGGCGATGGTCTTTCCGGAGCAGCCTTTCCATTCTTTAAGGATAATACCCCATACATTGGAGAAAGTGACGTTGAACGCCATCAGGATACAGAAGGCAAGCGTCATCATGCTGCTGCCGGGCTCGAAAAAGCTCTTGCCCAGCGACAGGCCGAAGAACTGGCTGTACCACAGGGCGCCGGCCAGCAGGCAGAAGAGCAGGTTGTTGCCCCACACTTCTTTCTTGGCGTAATCTCCCCAGGTCCTGTTCTTCTGGTTCTGCCAGAAACAATAGACGGCATTGGTCACAAAACCGCCCAGCGTCACCAGGAAGGTGGCGGGCAAGGTTTGGAACATCTCCTTCGTTTCGGCAAAATGGATGGTTTTTCCGAACTCGAGGCCCACGTTGAAGCAGCCGCTCATGAATCCGGCCAGCAGGGCGATGACCAGTCCCTTGGGAAAGTTAAAGTCCTTGACAGCCTGTTTCTTTTCCTCTTCGCTGAGGGAGGCGGATTTCATGCCGCCGGCAATGCCGATTACGGCAATCCCCACCAGACAGACCACCACGCCCAGGATAACGGCGAAGGTGAGGGACTCCAGGGCATTCAGCTCCGGGAAGAAGATATTGAGCAGCACAGGGCCCATGACGGTGCCCAGTCCGGCGCAGGTGCCCAGGGCGATGCTCTGCCCCAGAGCCACGCCCAGGTAGCGCATGGAGAGGCCGAAAGTGAGACCGCCGATGCCCCAAAGTGCACCGAAGAGGATGGTCATCCAAATATTGAAGCTGCCGGCCTGGGCAAACAGTTCACCCACGCTATGGCCGGCGGGAACCGCCAGCAGCAGTCCCAGGAACGGCAGGATAAGCCAGGCGAAAACGCCCTGGACAATCCAGTAAGATTCCCAGGCCCAGCCTTTGATTTTATTAATAGGGACATAGCAGCTGGACTGGCAAAATGCCCCAACTGCTATGATCAACAAACCGACAAAGATATTCATGGCCTATCGCTTGGAGGTGACATCCTTCTCGTACCGCTCGATGGCAGGGATGAAAGCGGCACCCACGGGAACGTCGTTCTTGTAATTGAAATAATCGAACACGGCACCGAACGGGAGCGTCTTGGCCTCTTCCAGGAGAGCCAGGCGCTGGAAACCCTTGCCGGCATCCTCGTACTCGCGCAGTTTGCCCAGCGGTTCCAGAAGGGCGCTCAGGAGGCACTTCTGCGTAGCGCGGGTACCGATCACATAGGCGCCGATGCGGTTGATGGCGGCATCGAAGTAATCCAGGCCGATATGGGCACGGCCCAGGGCATCGGCACGGACGATTTCCTTGAACAGGTCAAGGGTCTGGTCGTTCATAATGGTCACGTGGTCCGAATCCCAGCGGATGGGACGGCTCACGTGCAGCATCAGCTCGGGGACGAACAGCAGCAGGGAGGCGACCATGTCGGCTACGTTCTCCGTCATCTCATAGTGGCCGGTATCCAGGGTGTACATCAGCTTGCGGGTGGCGCAGTAGCCGGCCACGAAGTCGTGGGAACCCACGGTGTAGCTTTCCAGGCCGATGCCGAAAAGCTTGGCCTCCAGGCAGGTTTTCATTCCGGGAAGATCCTCTTTCAGAATCTCGTCCAGGCTCTGGGCGAACAACTCGCGGTAACGCTTGCGCTCTACGGTCTGGTCCTTGGAACCGTCGTGGACCCAGATGTTCATGATGCAGGGGTCCCCCTGGGCCTTTCCCATTGCATCTGCAATGCGACGGCAGCGCTTGGTGTGCTCGATCCAGAACTCGCGGATGGCGGGATCGGGATGGGAGAGGGACAGGTCCCCGCTCTTGGGATGGCCGAAGGAGGTAGAGTTGAAGTCCAGTTTCAAATTGTTTTCCTTCGCCCACTGGATCCAGCTCTCGAAGTGCCTGGGCTCCACCTGGTCGCGGTCCACGAACTGTCCTCCGAAGTCACCGTAAATCTCGTGGAGATTGAGGCGGTGGTTTCCGGCAATCAGGCTCTTGGCAAATTTGATATCCTCCCTCACCTCATCGATATTGCGGGCGCGGCCCGGATAGTTGCCGGTGGTCTGGATGCCGCCGGACAGGCCGGCCTGGCTCTCGAAACCGATCACGTCGTCGGTTTGCCAGCAGTGAAGGGAAATCGGGGTCTTTTCCAGGATTTCAATGGCCTTGTCCGTATCCACGCCCAGCTCGGCGTAGCGGTCTTTTGCCATCTCGTAGGCGCCCAGGATCGTCGCTTCCTTGGCGATGCGGCCGGTGCTTTCTCCGACCTTCTTGATAATGTTGTCCAAATTCATAGTGCTATGACGTTTTGATATGATTATTCCGGCTGGAAAGTCTTCACGGCGAAGGTTTTGGCAATGAGACGGCGCATTTCCCAGCGGTCTTTCACCAGTCCGGCCGTACGGGCCTGGAGCATGACATTGCCGATGGCGGTGGCCTCCATCGGCCCGGCCACGACAGGTCGCCCGATGGCGTTGGCTGTCCACTGGCTCATCGTGTCGTTGGCGCTGCCGCCGCCGATGACGTGCAGTTTCTCGATGGGGAAGGGAGCGAATTCCTGGAGATCTTCCAGCACCGCCTTGTAACGTGCAGCCAGACTGTGGTAGATGCAGCTGACGTACTGGGCGTCGCCGGCAGGGAGGGGCTGGCCGCTTTCCCGGAGGTAGGAGTCAATGGCCTCCACCATATTGGACGGAGCGGCGAAGCGGGGGTCGTCCGGGTTTACCACAGAAAGGAAACCGGCCTCGCCGAGGGCCATTTCTTCCATTTGGGAATAGCTGTAGCTGCGTCCCTGGGCTTCCCATACCTTTCGGCACTGCTCCAGCAGCCACATGCCGGTAATGTTCTTGAGGAAACGGGTGGTGCCGTCTATGCCGCCCTCATTGGTGAAATTCAGGCGCGTGGAAGCCTCGTTGATGACGGGAGCAGGGGTTTCGATTCCCATCAGGCTCCAGGTACCGCTGCTCAGATAGGCAAACTTTTCGTCATCTGCGGGAACGGCGGCAATGGCCGAAGCAGTGTCGTGCCCGGCAACTGCCACTACCGGAATCTGCGGCAGGCCGCAGGAGCAGGCAATCTCTTCGCTGAGCGTGCCGACCACCTCCCCGGGCTGGGCGACGGGCAAAAGGACGTCCGTACGGATGCCCAGTTTTTTCAGAAGTGCCTTGTTGAACTGTCGGGTTCCCTGGTCCATCATGCCGGAAGTGGATGCGATGGTATATTCGCAGACCTTCTTTCCTGTGAGCATATAGGCCAGCAAATCCGGCATAAAGAGGATGTGGGCTGCATTTTTCAAAGGGGCGAACTGCTCCTTCGTCTGGGCATACAACTGGAAAATGGAATTGAAATTCATTATCTGGATGCCTGTTGCGCCATACAGCTCTTCGCGCGGTATGGTCTTGAACACCTCTTCCGGAATTCCTTCCGTGTAAGGGTCCCTGTAGGCCCGTGGATTACCGAGAAGGGTGCCGTCCTCTGCCACGAAGCCAAAATCCACGCCCCAGGTATCGATGCCGATGGAGTCCGGAACGATTCCCTGCCGTCCCAGATCCTTCAGACAATTCAGGAAATGCTGGTAAATGGCCATCACGTCCCAATAATATTTGCCTTGCAGCGGCACGATTCCGCTGGGGAAACGATAGACCTCCTTCATCTCGAAGGAATCACCATTGAAAGTAGCCAGAACCGCACGCCCTGAGGTGGCGCCACAGTCAAAAGCCAGGAAGGAATGCAAATTTGCCATAATTCAGTTCTTATGTCTTGCAAAGATAGCATTCTGTCTATCTTGCTTATTGCAGAGAATGCGATAAAAACTTTGATTTTTGACTTTAATTATATTACCTTTGTACAAAGACTAACAGAATGGACAAAATCCTCTTCGTCCACGGCCTGGCCTCTTCGGGAGCCTACAAACTGGCCAGCACTCTGCGGATTCTGCTGAAACCCGCAGATGTTCTGTCACCGGACTTTCCCATCGAACCGGAGCTGGCTCTTTCGCAGCTCCGTGCAATAGTAAATCAGCAGGCGCCGGAGCTGGTTGTCGGACTGTCCTGGGGTGGATTTCTGGTCCAGCAGTTAAGAGGGCAACGCAAGGTGCTCATCAATCCGGATTTTTCCATTTCCAGTCTCCTTGGCACAATGACAGGAGAAGTCCCCTATCTTTCTCCCCGCGAAGACGGGGCTCTTTCTTTTACCGTCACCCCCGAGCTGTGCCAACGCTACCGGCAGCTGGAAACCTTCCAGTTTGACGGCATCGACCAGAAAGAAAAGGAACTCACCCTTGGCTTTTTTGCCCGAGAGGACGAACTGGTTCACTGTCAGCCACTTTTCGAGGAGCATTATCCCGGGCGCAGCATTTCCTATCCCGGCGGTCACCTTCCCACATTCCCGCAGGTCAAACAGTACATACTCCCCCATTTGCTTTCCTTTTGCCATGAATGACGCCATCCATCTCAAATACCTGGCCGTGAGCCCGGAAGACCTCCGCTGGGGAATCGCAGTCAATTCCGTAGGATTTCAGGATGTAGGACCCGGAGAACCCTATCCCCCTTCGGACCACCCTTCCCGCTACTTGTTTTCGGCCGAAAGGGGACGAACCCTGGCCGAATATCAACTCTTGTACATCACCAGGGGCCACGGACGTTTCCGCAGCACACATGTTCCGGACGGAACCTTGCTCCGTCCCGGTCATCTTTTCCTGCTCTTCCCCGGAGAGTGGCACACTTACAGGCCTGACAAGGCCACAGGATGGAAGGAATTCTGGATCGGCTTCAATGGAAGCATGGTGGAAGAATGGATAAACAGCGGCTTCTTTACGCGGGAGAAACCGGTGATGCACATCGGCCTTCACAGCGACATCGTTCACCTGTACAACGACGCCATCCAGACGGCCACTTCCCAACAGTCCGGCTTTCAGCAGTGCCTGGGCGGCATCGTGGCACACTTGATGGGACTTTCCCGCATGTATCAGCGCCAGGAGACCTTTTCCGATGTCAGGGACAAAATAAATCAGGCGAAGATTCTGATCGGGGAACAGTACCGGACCATCCGTCCCGAGGATGTGGCGGCACACTTGTGCATGGGCTATTCCAACTTCCGCCGTATCTTCAAGGAGTACACCGGCTTCGCACCCGCCCATTATATCCAGGAGGTCCGCCTGAACCGTATCAAGGAACTTCTCACCAATACCACCCTCCCTATCAAGGAAATTGCTGACGAGTGCGGCTTGGAGAATTACGACTATTTCTTTACGCTGTTCCGGCGTCTGACGGGGAAAACCCCCTTAGACTACCGGAACACGACACAAGGTATTTGACCGATTCTTCGGCTTATTTGGCCGGGCGCTTGTAACCATCTGTGTTACAGCGCTCTGTCATTCTTTTGATGCGGGTGGCCGTATCCGGATGAGAAGAGAAAATATTGCTCACGGGGCCGGCCTGGCCACCTCCGGAGAGGGCCTGCAGTTTCTCGAAGGACATGACCATTGCCCAGGGGTTCTTTCCGGCCTTGACGAGGAAGTTGTAACCGTAATCGTCGGCCTCGCTCTCCTGGTCGCGGGAGAACTTGGCATCCAGGATGGCACTGCCGATGGCGCCCAGCTGGGAATCCGTAAGGGCGGCAATCGTAGAGCTGGTGGAGGCCAGACCCTCCATGGCGGCGCTGGTCAGGATGGCGTTGCGCATCTGGCGGCGGGTATGGTTCAGGGCCACGTGACCGATTTCATGGCCGATGACCCCCAGCAGTTCGTTGTCCGTCATGGCATCCATAATGCCGGTATAGACGCGGACGCTGCCATCGGCGCAGGCGAATGCATTCACTTCATTTTCCTTGTAAACCTTGAAGTTGAGCGGCACCTCATTCACGCCGTCAAGTCCGGCCGTGAGTTTGCGGAGACGCTTTGTATAAGCGTTACTCTCCGGCAACACAGTGCTCTGGGCATCCAATTGGGTAACATATTGGTGAACGTAGGCCTGAACCTGGGCATCGGTAAGGGTAAGCGCCTGGGCGGCATAGATTCCGCTCTGCATCAGGCGGGCGGGGTCCAGATTGAGCGTTCCGCAGGATACCAGCAGAAGCCCGGTGGTCACGATGAAGCTGAGAATACGTTTCATAATCGGATTTTTTCCAAAGGTACAAAAAATAGTTTAAAATGCTACTTTCGCGTGTAGTCCATTTTTTCGAGATTGGCGGAATCACCGCCGTACAGGAGTTCCCACTCCCCTGCCATGGGCACCATATCCCTGCTCTTTTCATTCCAGCTCAGGAATACCTCGTCTGTAAGAGGGAAAGAAACCTGCACCGTTTCCCCGGCGGGAATGTGTACGCGGGAGAAGCCGCGGAGGCTCTTGAGGGGACCTTCCGTATCGGCCTTGAGCCGGACGTAGAGCTGGACCACTTCCTGGGCATCCACGCCGCCCGTATTCGTTACCGGTACCACCAGTTTTCCATCTTTGACACTTGCCTGGCCATACTCGAATGTGGTGTAACTGAGGCCAAAGCCGAAGGGATACAGCGGCTCTCCGCTGAAGTAGCGGTAGGTGCGCTCCTGCATCGAATAATCCTCGAAATCCGGCAGTTGGTCCACGCTCTTGTAGAAGGTAAGGGGCAGTTTTCCGGAGGGGACGGCGTCTCCCATCAGCACATCCGCGATGGCCGCTCCTCCTTCCTGGCCGGGATACCACACCTGGAGGATAGCTTCGCAGTTCTCGCTTTCCGGCACCAAACCCAGTGCGGAGCCGGAGAAATTGACCAGAATCACCTTCTTTCCGGCTTTTTTCAGGGCCGCAATCAAATCCCTTTGCACCTGGGGAAGTTCAATGTCGATGCGGTCTCCACCATTGAATCCCGGAAGGGGAACATCCATTTCCTCTCCTTCCAGAGCCGGTGAAATACCGCCGGCAAACACCACTGTGTCAATTCCTTTCAGTTCCTTCAAGACAGCAGCCACATCGGGGTGGTCCACACTCACCAGCTCACAGCCGCGAAGGACTTTCAGTCCCGGGAAGCGGGCCTTCAGGCCGTCGGCCAGGGTAATGGTGGCGTCGGGAATGCCGTTGTAGTTGCCCCACATCATTTCGCGGTCGTCGGAATTGGGGCCCACGAGGGCAATCCGGGCATCGGCCTTCAGGGGAAGGATGCTGTTTCTGTTCTGAAGGAGAACAAAGGTTTCCAGGGCCATCTGACGGGACAGAGCCAGATGCTCGCTGCCTTCTACGATATCTTCAGACAGGCCCTCCCAGGGGGCGATGTTCCCGTCCAGTTCTCCCAGGCGGATACGGGCGGTCAGAAGGCGCAGCAGGCTGCGGTCCACATCGGCCTCGTCCAGCAGGCCCTGACGGACGGCGTCCGGAATAAAGCGGTACGATTCTCCGCAGTTGAGGTCTGTTCCGGTGCGGATAGCCGCTGCAACGGCGTGGGGACCGTCCTCGCTGTAAGCGTGACAACCGGGCTTGTAAAAATCGGAGATGGCCCAGCAATCCGAAAGGACGATTCCCTGATAGCCCCACTCTCCGCGGAGGATGGTGTTGATCAGGTAATCGCTGGCGCCGCAAGGCTCACCGCGGAAGCGGTTGTAGGCGATCATTACCTCCTGGACATCGGCCTTGGTGACCAGATCCTTGAAAGCGGGAAGGTAGGTTTCGCGAAGATCCCTTTCGCTTACCTCGGCATTGAAGTTGTGCCGAAGCGGCTCCGGGCCGGAATGCACGGCGTAATGCTTGGCGCAGGCATGAGCCTTCAGCACCGGAGCGTCCGAGGGGCCCTGCAGGCCGCGCACGACGGCCATTCCCAGCATTCCGGTCAGGTAAGGGTCTTCTCCGTAGGTTTCCATCCCGCGTCCCCAGCGGGGGTCCCGGAAAATATTGATGTTGGGCGTCCAGAAAGTAAGGCCCTGATACTGGCCGACGTGACCGGAAAGAAATGCCTGGCGCTCCTTGACCCTGGCCTCGTCGCTGACGGCTGTGAACACCCGGTGTATCAGGGGTTCGTCAAAGGAGGCCGCCATGCCGATGGGCATCGGGAAAACCGTCGCCTTTCCGTTTCTGGCCACTCCGTGAAGCGCTTCGTTCCACCAATTGTAAGAAGGGATGCCCAGGGATTCCACCGGGGCCGAGGCGTGCATCATCAAAGAGGCCTTTTCCTCGATGGTCATTTTGGCAATCAACTGTTTAGCCCTTGTCTCGGCCGGATTTTCGGACGAACCCGCGCAGGAAACAAGCAGTGTGACAGACAGGATAAAAAGTAAAAATTTACGCATATACAAGGGGCTAGAAGATGGTTTATTATGCAAACATAATCAAAAATAAGGAAATTTTGACTATTTTTGTGCTATGAAAGAAAAATCCTCCATCCTGACGGAATTATTCAAGTCGCTTCAGGCCAAACTGAAGGAATCTCTTGTTTCCGTTCTTCCGGTAACGCTGCTGGTTTTTCTTTTGTCCATCACGCCCTGGGTGGACATCACCCCGCGGGAACTGACGGTATTCGGCCTCTCGGCCCTTTTCCTTATCCTGGGAATCAGCCTATTTAATCTCGGTGCCGATATGGCGATGACCCCTATGGGACAATATATCGGAGAAGGACTCACCCAGTCCAAAAGACTGGGAATCCTGCTTTCCGTCAGTTTCGTTATGGGCCTGTTCATTACTGTAGCGGAACCGGATCTCGCGGTACTCGCCGGCCAGGTATCGGCCGTCATGGACGGGACGGTTCTGATCTATACGGTAGGTGTAGGAGTGGGTATCATGCTCCTTCTGGGCGTGGTGAAGATTCTCTTTCACCTGGACCTTTCCACCATCCTGATGTTCGGCTATATGATGCTGTTCTGCCTGGCGGCCATCCTGATAGACCGGGGAAAAGGTTCTCTGATGGCATTGTCTTTTGACTCTGGCGGTGTCACCACCGGTCCCATCACGGTGCCTTTCATTATGGCGCTGGGTGTAGGTATCGCCCTGACGGTGGGCGGCCGCAATGCCTCCGAAAACAGTTTCGGTCTCATCGCCCTCTGTTCACTCGGTCCCATCCTGGCCGTTCTGGCTCTATCGATGTTCTCCCGTGGAAACCTGGATTTCGCCGTTCCCGACTATTCCATGGAAACGGTGCTGAACGCTGGCTTGGGAGAGCATCTGGCCGATACGATGTGGGATGTGGGCAAATCCCTCATCCTGATCATTATCTTCTTCTTCGTCCTTCAGTTCGCCGTACTCAAGCTGCCTATCACCAGCATCGGAAAGATTCTTTTCGGCATCTTGTACACCTTTGTCGGCCTGGTTCTTTTTCTGGCGGCTGTCGAGATGTCTTTTATGCCCATCGGTTTCAAGATTGGCAGTCAGCTGTCCCAATC
>ONOH01000002.1 GCA_900319405.1 uncultured Bacteroidales bacterium
TACGGCAAAGTTAACCTCCGTTTCGGCTGCCTGGGTGGCGTTCTCGTCCTGGACGCCAAGGATGCGCTGTGCTTCCTCGTCCCGGATGGGAACGGGAATGCGGTCCTGACCGTTGCCGGTCTTTTCCGTCAGGAAACCGGACATGCCGGGAATGCCGTTGCGAATGACGTATTCAAGGTCGGGATTGAGTTCGGCGTGAATGAGCACATAGCCGGGGAAGAGCAGACGCTCCACCTCCTTGCGCTTGCCGTTCTTGGTGACAATCTCCTTCTTGACGGGTACAAGAACCTGATCCACAATCGCTTGTAGATCCGGATGTCTTTCAATTTCTTTTACCAGGTATTCGGCGGCTTTCTTTTCCTTGGTTCCCGCGGTACGCAGAACGTACCATTTCTTTTCAGCCATAAGGTTATCTAATCAGTTACAGTGCGTAAATAAACTCCATCAGGTGCTGGAAAGCAAAGTCAATCACGAAAATAACCACAGCGAGGATGAGCGTAGCCACGAGGACAAGCAGTGCAGAACTCTGCAGCTTCTCCCAGGTAGGCCACGTCACCTTTTTGGTCAGCTCCGTGTACGACTCCTTCAGATAGTTAATGAACTTTCTCATCTTTGCTTACAATGGACCAGGGGAAAATTGGAAGCGGGAATCCTCCGGTCTTCGTTAAACATTTACCAAATCGTAACCTTTGATATATTGGCAGGGGAAGCAGGATTCGAACCCACATCTACGGTTTTGGAGACCGCTGAACTACCCTTGTTCTATTCCCCTGTGAGAGTGAGAGCCCACGTCTGGGCCCCCACTTTAATGAATGGCTCGAGAATTACTCGATGATGCCGATCACCTGGCCGGCGCCCACGGTACGACCACCTTCGCGGATAGCGAACTGCAGACCGTTGTTCATAGCAACCGGAGTGATGAGCTTCACGGTGATTTCCACGTTATCGCCAGGCATCACCATTTCCACGCCGTCGGGAAGGATGATCTCACCGGTCACATCCAGGGTACGGATGAAGAACTGGGGACGATAGTGATTGTGGAACGGGGTGTGACGGCCGCCTTCCTCTTTCTTGAGGACGTAGATCTGGGCCTTGAACTCGGTGTGAGGAGTGATGGACTTGGGCTTGGCCACAACTTCACCACGCTTCACTTCCTTCTTGTCAACACCGCGGAGGAGCAGACCCACATTGTCGCCGGCCTCACCCTGAGGGAGGAGCTTGCGGAACATTTCCACACCGGTAACAACGGAAGTACGAGGCTCATCGCCGAAACCGACGAGTTCCACAGGGTCGTTCACGTGGATGGTGCCGGACTCGATACGGCCGGTAACCACAGTACCACGACCGGTGATGGAGAAGACGTCCTCGATGGGCATCAGGAAGTCCTTGTCAACCAGACGCTCAGGAAGCGGGATGTACTCATCCACGGCAGCCATAAGCTCCATAACCTTGTCTTCCCAAACCTTTTCACCGTTCAGAGCACCAAGTGCGGAGCCACGGATCACAGGGCAGTCCTCATCGAACTTGTAGAAGGCGAGGAGGTCGCGGATCTCCATTTCTACGAGGTCGAGCATTTCTTCGTCATCCACAAGGTCAACCTTGTTCATGAAAACGAGGATCTTGGGGACGTTCACCTGACGGGCGAGCAGGATGTGCTCACGGGTCTGAGGCATAGGACCGTCGGTGGAAGCCACAACCAGGATAGCACCGTCCATCTGGGCAGCACCGGTAACCATGTTCTTCACATAGTCGGCGTGACCGGGGCAGTCCACGTGAGCATAGTGACGATTCTCGGTCTCGTACTCAACGTGAGCGGTGTTGATGGTGATACCACGCTCTTTCTCTTCGGGAGCGTTGTCAATCTGGTCGAAGGACTTCACCTTGTCGGCATTACCGCTGACGCGCTCTGCGAGCACTTTGGTAATGGCGGCAGTGAGGGTGGTCTTACCGTGGTCAACGTGGCCGATAGTACCGATGTTGACGTGCGGTTTGGTTCTCTGGAATGTTTCTTTTGCCATAGTAGTTATTATTGTTTAAACAATTGTTGCTTTCAAAGGGTATAAACCCAAAAAAAGAGCCGGTGATGGGATTTGAACTCATGACCTCATCCTTACCAAGGATGCGCTCTACCCCTGAGCTACACCGGCTTTGTTATTTGAGCGGAAAACGAGGTTCGAACTCGCGACCCTCAGCTTGGAAGGCTGATGCTCTACCAACTGAGCTACTTCCGCAAATTTCTTCGAAATTTGCGGGTTTCCGGGCTGCACCTCGGAAAAGAAAACAAGTTTTTCTTTTCTCTCGGTTTGCACCGGAACTCCGCCTGCCGACGCGCTGCTTACACGCAAGGCCATCGAAGAGGTGGGAGGTGGTGGACTCGAACCACCGAACCCTGAGGGAGCGGATTTACAGTCCGCCGCAATTGCCACTATGCGAACCTCCCAAACAAGCTTTTCAACATTTCAAAGCCCTTTCGAGCCGATAGAGGGATTCGAACCCACGACCCCGAGATTACAAATCACGTGCTCTGGCCAACTGAGCTATATCGGCGCTCAAACGAATCCTTCATCGCTGAAAGGACTGCAAAGGTAGATACTTTTTTTGAAATCTCAAAACTTTTTCAAAGATTTTTCATCATCCCCAGCAAAAGATCGTACAGGGACTCTTCGTCCAGGCCACAGTCGGAAAGCTGGCTCTTCTGCGTATCCTGCACGATGTAGCGGTCCGGGATGCCCACACCTTTAATTATAGGGGCATTGTCACGGCCGGCAAAGAATTCGCTCACGGCTCCGAAAAGGCCTCCTTTGAGCGACCCGTCCTCCACCGTGATGATGGCGCGGAACTTTCCGGCCTCCTCCATAATGCCGCTGTCCAGGGGCTTGATAAAGCGCATGTCATAGACGGCGGGACCTTCCCAATATTCGGCCTTATGGCGCTTGGCGGCGGCGAGGGCACGGTTCACCACCGGTCCCAAGCCCAGGATGGCCACGCGCTTCCCGTCCATCAGTTTCTCTCCCTGTCCCAGGGGGACGGCTTTGTAAATGGCCTTACGCCAGGCGACGCCCTCCCCCATCCCGCGCGGATAGCGGATCACAAACGGCCCACCGGTGATGTTGAGTCCTGTGAACATCAAGTTCTTCAGTTCCAGCTCGTTGCGGGGGGCGGCGACGACCGCTCCGGGGATGCTGCGGTAGGCCGCAAGGTCGTAGCAGCCGTGGTGGGTGGCACCGTCCTCCCCGACCAGTCCGGCGCGGTCCAGGCAAAGGACCACCGGCAGGTTCTGGAGGGCAATGTCGTGGATGATATTGTCGTAGGCCCTTTGGGAAAAGGACGAATAGATGTTGCAGTAAGGTTTCAGGCCGGCGGCGGCCAGGCCGGCGGAGAAGGTGACGGCATGTCCCTCCTCGATGCCCACGTCGAAAAAGCGCTCCGGAAAGGCGGCGGCCATTTTTGTCATTCCGCATCCGCTGGCCATCGCGGGCGTGATGCCCACCACACGGCTATCACGGCGTGCGAGGTCTTCCAGCACTTCCCCGAACACATCCTGGTAACGGTCTGCGGGATGAACGGACTTGATGCGTTCTCCGGTATCTGGATGGAAACGGCCCGGGGCGTGCCAGGTGGTGGGGTCCTGCTCGGCCGGGGCATAGCCGCAGCCTTTGCGTGTATGGATGTGCAGGATGCGCGGGCCGCGGAGGTTTTTCAGGCGCTCCAGGGTATCCGTGACCTGCTGGAGGTCGTTTCCGTCGATGGGGCCGAAGTAGCGGAAGCCCAGCGACTCGAACAGGGCGCCGCCGCTGCCGCGGACCAGGTTGGACTTGGTGTCGATGACCCGGTTCTGCACCCAGTCGCGCATCTTTCCCTCCCCCAGCGAGTTCCAGACCTTGTTTTTGAGGCGGTTGTAGAAGGGGTGCGTAGTGATGTGCAGGAGGTAATCGTGCAAGCCGCCGATGTTCTGGTCGATGGAGATATTGTTGTCGTTGAGGATGACCAGGAGGTCGGCCTTGGACGAGCCGGCGTTGTTCAGGCCCTCGAAGGCCAGGCCGCCGGTGAGGGCGCCATCCCCGATGAGCGCCACCGCCTTCTCCCCGCTTCCGCTGATGCGCGCCGCCTCGGCAAAGCCCAGCGCGGCCGAAATGGACGTGGAAGAGTGGCCAGTGCCAAAGGCGTCGTAGGGGCTCTCGTCCCGCTTGGGGAAGCCGCTGATGCCATCCCGGCTGCGGTTTTTCCGGAAAAGCTCCCTTCGGCCGGTAATGATTTTATGGGCATAGGCCTGGTGGCCCACATCAAACACAATCTTGTCCTTCGGGGTGTCATATACACAGTGAAGGGCCACGATGATTTCCACCGCACCCAGGCTGGATCCCAGGTGGCCCGGATTCACGGCACAGCACTCCACCATGTAGCGGCGAATCTCCGCACAGAGCCGCACACGCTCCTCCGGGGACAGTTTCCTCACGTCCTCGGGAGCGTTTACCTTATTGAGCAGCTCGAACATTCTGTGCAAAGATACGACTTTTTCCGGAAATCCGGATTTTCGACGGTGGCGAAACCCGGAAATCAGCGGTTGGGGAGGTCCAGCCTGAGTTCGGGATGGCGGGCCGAAGTGCGGCGGAAAACAAGGGCCACGGCCAGGGCGGCGACGCACAGCAGGACGAACATCGTCTCCACGGCGACAGGGCCGTCGGCCGATTTCCCCAGCAGCACACCGGCCACCCATTTGAACGTCATCAGGCCCAGGTTCTGCACCCAGTAGATGAGGGCAAAGGTGGTGCCCAGTACTTTGTCGGGAACAATTTTGGGGACGGAGGGCCACAGGGCAGCGGGAACCAGCGAATAGCCGAAGCCCAGGAACACCATAGCCAGGTAGCCCCAGAAGGGAACGCCGGCGGGTGCATAGGCCAGCAGCAGGTGGGCGATCAGGGCCAGAATGGCGCCCAGCACCATCCAGCGGGTTCCCTTTCCGGCTTTATCCACCAGTATACCGAAGAGCGGGGCGAAAATCACGGTGGAGAAAGGAAGCATGCTCACCATCCAGCCGGCGGCCGATGCAGGAATGTCGAAACGGGGAATAAGGATGGCGCCCGCAAACTTCTTGAAGGCGATGATGCTGCTGTAAAAAAGCACGCACAGCAGTCCCAGCAGCCAGAAATTCCGGTTTCCCAGCACCCCCAGCACATCCTTGAAACGGAACGTCTCGTCCTCCTGTCGGGGTGCGGAGGCCGATGCGGCGCTCCCGGAGCGATCGGCCCGGGCGTCGAGGGCGACGAAGACGGCCCACAGGATGAGGCCCAGGGCCATCAGGCCCATTCCCACCACGGCGGGACGGGCGGTTTCGGCCAGGGTATAGACGTGACCGGCGGTCTGCTGCACCAGCTTCGGGGCCAGGACCAGGGCGAAGGCCGTGCCCAGGCGGGCGATGGCCAGCTGCAGGCCCATGGCGAGCGCCATCGGCCCTCCGCGGAACCACTTGGCGATGCTTCGGGTGACGGCCGTTCCGGCTATCTCGCTGCCAAGGCCGAACAGCATCACGCCCACGTAGGCGGCCTTGAGCGACCAGGATGCGCCGCTCAGCAGGGCCCAGAGCACGATGCCGGCACCGGAGGCCATCATTCCCACGAAGATGCTTCCGCTGAGCCGGACTCCCCACTTGTCCAGCAGGATGCCACCCAGCACCAGGCCACCGAAAACGCACAGGACACTGTAGCCGCTTGCATAGAGTCCGTACCCTTCGGAATCCCATCCCAGCTGCGTGAGCGAGGCATTCTCGAAAAGGTACGAGATGCTGGAGAACATATCGTCGAAGTAGTACGACGCGAACATCGGTACTACCAGACAGGCCAGCGCTATCCAAGCGGCCGGCCTGTAAAAAGACTTGGGAGAGGATGCCATAAGGCTACAGGGCCTTTTCGGCTTCCTTGATATTGGGAAGCTCCAGGCCCAGGCCCTTCTTGCGGTCCACGGCTTTGAGCACGAAGCCCAGCACCAGCGCGGCCACGCCCAGTCCGGCCAGCATCACCAGCGGAGCCGTGTAATTGAACGCGGTAGGATCCGTGACGCCGGGGTTGGTCTTGTCCAGCACCTTTCCAATCAGGAGCGGGAACAGCCACAGGCCGATGTTCTGGATCCAGAAGATCAGCGCATAAGCACTGCCGATCACTTTGGCATCCACCAGCTTGGGCACGGAAGGCCAGAGCGCAGCGGGAACCAGGGAGAAGCTGGCGCCCAGCACCAGGATGGTGACATAAGCCACGATGACACCGCCCAGGTCATTGCCCTTGAAAGCGGGCAGCACAAAAGCGAAGGTGAGGTGACAGGCGATGAGCAGGATGGCGCCCAACACCAGCATGGAGGCACCCTTTCCCTTGTGGTCCAGATAGTTGCCCAGGATGGGGGTAATGAGCACAGCCAGCAGCGGGAACACCGCGAAAATGGATTCCGCGCTCTGGCGCATATAACCCATATAACAGTAAACGACCAGCGTCACGAAGGCAATGCCCAGGAAGATGAACTTGGTCGTCTTGTTCTTCTGGAAATTGCTGATAAAGCCGGAGGCGGCCACCACCAGCATAATCACGTACTGGACAATGGTGACGCTGGAACCGGCCCAGAAGCTTCCGGCTGCGGGTTCCGTGAGCGTGAGGTTGCACTGAAGCATATTCACGGCGTACTTCTGGAAGGGGAAAATGGCGCTGTAGTAGAGCACGCACAGCAGGGCCACAATCCAGAAACCCCAGTCGGAGAGGATTTTGCCGATATCGCTGATCTTGAAGGGATCGTCCTTTTCTTCGGCCTCTCCGGTCTGGCTGTCCAGTTTCTTGTCCATAAAGAAATAGACGATGCACATGATGAGGGCGATGCACAGGAGCACCACGCCGAAGGCCACGCTGCGGGAAACGTCCACCCTGCCGCCCAGCCGGGCGAAGAAGGGGGAGAAAATCATACAGGTGGCCACACCCAGGCGGGCAAGGGCCATCTCGGAACCCATGGCCAGGGCCATTTCCCGACCCTTGAACCACTTCACGATACCGCGGCTCACCGTAATGCCGGCCATCTCGCAGCCACAGCCGAAGATCATAAAGCCGCTGGCCGCCAGTTTGGCCGATGCCGGCATACCCCGGTAAAAGGGGGATACTCCCAGTTCGTCAAAAAGGGGTATGTAATTGAGATTGTTCGTAAACCACGCCTCCAGGCCACTTCCCATAAAGGATTCGCTCACGGCGAACCACTTGATAAGGGCACCCACCAGCATCACCACGGCTGATAACACCGCTGTAAAGCGCACCCCCATTTTGTCCAGGATAATACCGGCGAAGATGAGGAAGAAGACGAAGACATTGAGGAAAACTTCCGAGCCCTGCATGGTGCCGAAGGCCGTGGAATCCCAGCCCCGGGTCTCCTGCATCAGGTCCTTGATGGGCGAGAGGATATCCATAAAAATGTAGCTGCAGAACATGGCAAGGGACAGCAGCAGCAGTGCCAGCCAGCGCATGGCGGCCGAGTCTCGTAGGGTTTTGTTGATTGTTTCTGTCATACTATTGGGAATTCTTAACTTTTCCGGATTTCAAAGGTAAGAATTCCCGACGAAAAAAACAACGGGAGCAAAAAGGGGCCTTGGTGAACACGCCAAAAGCAAAAGGAGCAGGAGCGGAAAGGCCGAATCGGCATGTTACTCCCTTATTTTAAAAAAACTCCCCCTCCCAAACAATCCAGGCTATTCACTGTTTTTTCCCCTTTTCAGGATTTTACTCAGATTTGAACTGTCCTCGTGACCGGTGGTTTCCACCGTCACTTTCTCATAAATGGATTCAGTCAAGATGGGACCTTCCATCTCAAGTGTCACCTTGCGAATGATTGCAGGTGGAATATAGCAAGCCGTATTCATCATCCTGACAGCTTAATTGACTGTTAATCAAAGCAAAGGTACTAAAAAAGGGGCATTGATGCCGCAGGAAAGACGTGCCAGGCTTAACAGGGATAAGCCAAGCCGGATGAGCGCCAGCACATTTCCGGGCTGGTGGGGCCAAGGGGTAAGATATCGGCCTTCTTTACGATAATAATAGCACGGTCATCCTCGCAAAAACGGGCGTTTTTGCATAGATGAGCAGGCGATCGCCTACCCAAGATTACAAATAGGCCCCTTTTTGTATAGATGGGTATGCCGGGCCGAAATAGCGCCCACCATCCCGTTTCGCGCCCATCCCGTCAAGGGAGGAGTGCCAGGTGACAAGAAAAATGCAGGCCCGCCACAAACCTGTGCATAACTGGCATATTCCCGTCCGGGCGCGGCAAAGGAAAAATTTTGTAGGTTATTCGAAAAAAATTTGGAGATTGTATTTTTTCATTCTATCTTTGCAGTGTAATAGCATACTAATACAGCGATAAGATGGCGCTAATAGATTTGAAAGGTATCAACAAAACCTACGACAACGGGCAGCCGCTCCACGTGCTCAAGGGCATCGACCTCAGCATCGGGCGGGGAGAATTCGTGTCCATCATGGGGGCTTCCGGTTCGGGGAAGAGTACCCTACTGAACATCCTGGGCATCCTGGACAATTATGACAGCGGAAGCTACCACCTGGACGGGACCCTCATCAAGGACCTCACGGAAAAGCAGGCGGCCGACTACCGGAACCGGATGATCGGCTTCATCTTCCAGAGTTTCAACCTGATCGGCTTCAAGACGGCGGTGGAAAACGTGGAGTTGCCCTTATATTATCAAGGTGTCGCGCGCAAGAAGCGTCACGACCTGGCGATGGAATACCTGGACAAGATGGGACTCACCGCCTGGGCCCACCACTTCCCCAACGAAATGTCCGGCGGACAGAAGCAGCGCGTAGCCATTGCCCGCGCCCTGATCACCAGACCGCGCATCATCCTGGCCGATGAACCCACCGGTGCCCTGGACTCGAAGACCAGCGTGGAAGTGATGGGACTCCTCAAGCAGCTGAACAAGGAGGACGGCATCACCATCATCGTAGTCACCCACGAGGGGGGCGTAGCCAACGAGACCGACAAGATTATCCACATCAAGGACGGCATGATTGGGGAGATTGAAGAAAACACCCGTCACGACGCCTGGGGCGGCAGCATTATCAAGTAATGAGAGAACTATTCCACGAAATAGGGAGCACCCTACGGCAGAACAAGCTGCGAACGGCCCTCACGGGCCTGGCGGTGAGCTGGGGCATTTTCCTCCTGATTACCCTGCTGGGCGCCGGAAACGGACTGATGAACTCTCTCCGCGGCAATATGGACCAGTATGTGAGCCAGAGCATCTCCGTAGAGGGCTGGCGCACCTCCAAGCCCTATGCCGGCTACAAGGAAAACCGCCGCATACAACTGGACCAGCGGGACCTGGACTATACGAATGGAACGCAATGGAAAGGGACTATCGGCAACGTAATCAGCGCCACCGCCAGCTCCAGCGTCAAACTCATGCTGGAGGGACGCTACGCAGACGGCTGGCTGCAGGGGCAGATGCCCTTCCAACAGGAGCAGGACAAACTCCAGATGGCAGCCGGCCGATTCCTCAACGACCAGGACATCCGCGAGCAGCGGAAGGTGATGGTGGTGAGCATGGCCCACGCGAACATCCTCTCTCCCGGGAATCCGAAAGCCCTTATCGGCCGATGGATCAACGCCGGACAGATTGCTTTCCGCGTGGTGGGCATCTACCACACCAACGAGCAGGATTTCCGCCGCAGCTGTCCCATCCCCTACTCCACGTACAAGAAAATCTACGACCGCAGCGACAAAGTGGAAACCATCACGTTCACCGTTGACGGACTGAACTCGCTGGAAGAGCACGAAGCCTTCCAGGAGGAATATGTGGGCACCCTACGCCGGATGCACGACGTGGCTCCGGACGACAAACGCGGCATCTGGGTCATGAACGGCTATACCGAGAACCTGCAGATGAACGAGGCCGCAGGCATGCTCAGCACCGCTCTCTGGATTTTGGGCATGCTGACGCTCATCAGCGGCATCGTGGGCGTCTCCAACATCATGCTCATCACCGTGAAGGAACGCACCCGCGAGTTCGGCATCCGGAAAGCCATCGGCGCCAAGCCCGGCAACATCCTGTCCCTGATTATCACCGAAAGCGTAGTCATTACGGCCCTGTTCGGCTACCTCGGAATGCTGATGGGAATGCTGGCCTGCCAGCTGCTGGACAAGACGGTGGGGCAGCGGGGCGTGAACATCGGCTTTGAAACCATTCATATGATGGTGAACCCTTCCGTAGACGTGAACACAGCCCTGAATGCCACCCTGCTGCTGATTGTCGCCGGCACCTTTGCCGGTATGGTCCCGGCGTGGAAAGCCGCCCGTGTCAAACCCATTGAAGCCCTCAGAGCAGAATGAAACTCCGATTCGATACCGATACTTTCCGGGAAATCCTGGACAGCCTCCTTCGCAACAAAAGCAGGAGCTTCCTCACAGGCTTCGGCGTGTTCTGGGGCGTGTTTATGCTGATGCTCCTGAGCGGCGGAGGCCGGGGCTTCAAGCAAATGCTGAACAACGAGTTCGAAGGTTTTGCCCATAACACCTGCATCCTCTTCGCCAACCAGACTTCCAAACCCTACAAGGGTTTCAAGGAAGGCCGCTTCTGGGAGATGACCTATGACGACGTGGACCGCCTGAAGAACCTGATGCCGGAGCTGGAGACCGTCTCCCCCACCGTGGCCCTCTGGGGAAAGAGCGTCGTGCGCGGGGATGTTGTCTCGTCCCGGGCCGTGGTCAAGGGCACCCGGGCAGATTACGCCCTCATCGAGACACCCAAGCTCAAATACGGTCGTTACATCAGCGATACGGACAACGCCCAGGAGCGGAAGGTGTGCGTAATCGGCAAACGGGTGTACAACGAATTGTTCCCGGAAGGGGGCGACCCCTGCGGACAAAGAATCCGCATCGACGGCGCCTACTACAGCGTCATCGGCGTCAGCTGGAACGAAGGCGGCGGCATCAACATCAACGGCAATGCGGCCGATATGGTGATCATCCCCATCAATCAGGCCCGGAAGGCCTACAACCTGGGAAACACCATCCAGCTGCTGTGTTTCACCGCCAAGGAAGGCTTCGTGATGAGCGATCTCATCCCGCGGGTGCGGGAAATCATTTCCCGGGCCCATTATGTGGACCCGACCGACGAGCAGGCCCTGTTCCTGCTGAACACCCAGCTCATCTTCGGCATTGTGGACAACCTTTTCAAAGGTGTGAATTTCATTATCTGGCTCATCGGCCTGGGTACGCTGCTGGCCGGCGTAGTGGGCGTGTCCAACATCATGATGGTGAGCGTGCGCGAAAGGACCACCGAGATTGGCATCCGCCGGGCCATCGGTGCCACGCCCCGGCAGATCCTGGGCCAGATTATTTCCGAGAGCATCGTGCTCACGCTGGTGGCCGGCATGTCGGGCATTGTGTTCAGCGTCCTCATCCTGTATGGGGTGGAACTGGCCACGATGGAAGACGGTATACTGAAGGCGGCCTTCCAGGTGCCCTTCTGGACCGCCGTGCTGGCCGCTTCCCTGCTGGCAATCCTGGGGGTGGTGGCCGGATTGATGCCCGCCGTCCGCGCCATGCAGATCAAACCCGTGGATGCCATGAGAGATGAATAATAATTGTTAGTTATATATGAAAAAATTTGGTAAAATTCTGATTTTTGCGCTGATCGCCCTTGTCTTTCTGGGCACTTTCTTCTACCTTTTCAAGCGCTCCCAACCCCAGGAAATCCAGTACCAGGAGCTGTCCCCCGCCATGGGAGACATTTCCCGAAGCACGGTGGTCACCGGTAAAATCCAGCCCCGTGACGAGGTGAACGTGAAGCCGCAGATCAGCGGCATCGTGGCCGAGGTGTACAAGGAAGCCGGACAGATGGTCCAGCAGAACGAGGTGATTGCCAAACTGAAGGTGATTCCCGATATGGGCCAGCTCTCCAGCGCCCAGAGCCGGGTGCGCCTGAGCGAAGTGAACCTCAAGCAGGCCCGCACCAACTACGATCGCGAGAAGGCCCTCTTCGACAAGCAGCTGGTGAGTCCCGAGGAGTTCGAGAAAGTCCAGCAGGCCCTGCGTCAGGCCGAGGAAGAGCACGCCATCGCCAAGGAAACCCTGGAGATTGTGCGGGACGGCGTTTCCTCCGCCAACAAGAGCGGGAGTACCACCCTGGTCCGCTCCACCATCTCGGGCCTCATCCTGGACGTGCCGGTGAAAGTGGGCAACTCCGTCATCAACTCCAACACCTTCAACGACGGTACCACCATCGCCACCGTGGCCAACATGAACGACCTCATCTTCGACGGCAATATCGACGAAACCGAGGTGGGACGCCTGCACATCGGCCTTCCTGTCCGCATCAGCGTGGGTGCCCTGCAGGACTTCTCCTTCGACGCGGCCCTGGAGTACATCTCCCCCAAGGCTACCGAGTCGGGCGGTGCCAACCTTTTTGAGATCAAGGCTTCCGTGAGCGTTCCGGACAGCGTGACCATCCGGAGCGGCTACAGCGCCAACGCCGAGATTGTGCTCCAGCAGGTCAAAAACGTCCTCACCATCCCCGAAAGCGCCATCCAGTATGACGGAGACAAGACCTACGTCTTTGTCAAAGAGGCCGATGAATATGTGCGCCGTGACGTGCAGACCGGTCTTTCCGACGGCGTGAACATCGAAATCAAGAGCGGTCTGGAGATGGGCCAGACTGTGCGCGGTCCCCAGATCATCAGCAGCAAATAAGTTCCTATGAAAGCCTTATTGATAAGCCTGGCCTTCCTTATGCAGGCCCCTACCGACTCCCTTCCGGACCTTTCCAGCCCCTGGTCCATGCAGCAATGCATCGACTGGGCCATGGAGCACAACCTGACCGTCGCCGGCAGCGAGATAAGCGTGGAAGGACGGGAGATTGACAACCACAGTTCCCGGATGTCCTGGCTGCCGTCGGTGAACGGCTCCGTGGGCGAGAGTTTCAGCTTCGGCCGCGGCCTGGGCGGAAACAACACCTATGAGAAAGGAAACTCCTCCTCAACCAGCTTCTCGCTGGGCGCCAGCATGACCCTGTTCGACGGCCTGGCCACCCCCCGCCGCATCCAGCTTTCGAAACTCAACCTGGAGGCCGCTACCGCCGACCTTGAAAAGGCCCGCGACGACGTGAGCGTGCAGGTGGCCCAGGCCTACGTCCAGATCCTGTACAACTACGAAATCCGCGACGTGGCCGCCCGGCAAGTGAGCATCGACTCCCTCCAGACCGAACGCCTGCAGGGCCTGTATGAAACCGGCCGTGCATCGGCCGCCGAGCTCTCGCAGCAGAAGGCCGCCCTGGCCCAGAGCCGCGTCACGCTGGTGCAGGCCGGCAACAACGTCCGCTCTTCCCTCCTGGACATGGCCCAGCTGCTGGAATTCCCTTATTGGGAAGGGTTCTCCGTGGTGCGGCCCGATGTCAGTTTTTCATCGGCCTTGCTGCCCGACCCCGAGGAGATTTATGCCGATGCGCTGGGCATCCGGCCCGCCATCCAGGCCGAGAAAATCAGGCTGGAAGGGGCCCGCAAACAGATTCAGATTGCCAAGGCTTCCTACTATCCTACCCTCTCCCTGGGAGGCGGCGTGGGCACCAACTACTACACCACCTTTGCCACGCAGGGCTTCTGGGACCAGCTCAATTCCAACTTCAGCAAGTATGTCAGCCTTTCGCTGAACATTCCCATTTTCAACAAGTTCAGCGTCCGTAATCAGGTGCGCAGCGCCAGGCTCCAGTACAAGGCCCAGGAGCTGCAGCTGCTCCGTGCAGAACATGTCCTGTACAAGGAGATTCAGCAGGCATGGAATTCGGCCGTGGCCTCCCAGGCCAAACATGCGGCCTCCCTGGAAGCTTCCGCCGCCGCTGAAGACGCCTTCCAGCTCACCAAGGCCAAGTACGAGAACGGGAAAGCCACCATCACCGAGTTCAACGAGTCTCTGGCCCGTCTGGTGAAGGCCCAGTCCGACGCTGTCCAGGCCACTTACGAATGCCTGTACCAGACCGCCCTGGTGGAATTCTACCGCGGCCGTCCCCTCTCCCTTTGACGATTCATAAACAACTGAACGTCAGTCGTTTATGAATAATCCTCTGCGCAAAAAGCGCAGAGGATTATTCATAATGCGTTGATTGTCAACGCATTATGATTTACCAACCCACGACCGGGCTGAATGGCTTTGGCATTTGACGTGATTTTTGTATTTTTGCGACATGATACAAGAATCCACCCTGGAACAGGCACTGAAAGACCTGTTTGCGCATATTCAATTCCAAAGCGAGCCGGAAGGGCTTTACGACCCGCTGCGTTACATGATATCCCTCGGGGGCAAGAGAATCCGTCCCCGGCTGTGCCTGCTTACGTATGGCATTTTTCGGGAGGACCTGGGTCCCTGGCTCCTGGAACCTGCCGCCGGGCTGGAGGTTTTCCACACTTTCACCCTTATTCACGACGACATCATGGACCGCAGCGCCCTTCGCCGCGGGAGCCAGACCGTATGGAAGAAATGGGACGAGGATACCGCTATCCTCAGCGGAGACGTAATGTGTATCGATGCCTACAAGCGTATGGCCCAGGCTCCGGCGCAGGTGCTGCCGCAGGTGCTGAATCTGTTCTCCCGGACGGCCTCCGAGGTGTGTGACGGCCAGCAGATGGATATGGACTTCGAGAAGCACGACCACGTGTCGATGGAGCAGTATATGCAGATGATCGGCCTCAAGACCGGTGTCCTGATTGCCTGCGCCGCGCAGATGGGCGCCCTTATCGGCGGGGCCGATACCCGCAACCAGCAATGTCTGTACGATTATGGCTACAACCTGGGCCTGGCTTTCCAGGTGGCTGACGATTATCTGGATGCCTACGGGGACGAGAAGGTCTTCGGGAAGCCCATCGGCGGGGATATCCTGAACGCCAAGAAGTCCTGGCTCACCATCAAGGCCGAACAGCTGGGGGCCGCCGGAATCGCGGAAGCGCTGAAAGCTCCCGCCGAAACGGACGAGGAGAAAACCGCCAAAATCGCCCGCGTCAAAGCCCTTTACGACAGCGTGAACGTGGCCGATGCCGCCAAAGGAACCATTGCCGATTTAAGCGGCCGTGCCATTCTCAAGGCCGCCGAAGCGGACCTCCCGGAGGAAGGGCTGGATGCCTTGAAGCGATTTGCCCATTCCCTGGTAGGACGCAGTTTCTAGAGTTGGAATACCACCGATGAGTTGGCCCCCAGGATGAGGGTCTTGTCCTTGATGGCCCCGGTTCCCAGCAGGGCCACGGGCGTGGACATGTCGTCGGCCACCTCCACCTGCTTTTCCGATCCGGCCACATTGTGGATCACCAGCAGTTTCTGGCTGCCCGAGCTCATATACCAGGAGGCGATGGAGGAGCCGGAAAGGCCGGCTTTGGTCATCTCTCCGGAAGCGAGGGCGGGATAGGTGTTGCGAAGGCGGCTCCAGCTCCGGTACAGCTGGAGGAGGGACCCTTCGGCGGCCGACTGGGCCTCCACGGAAATATCGGCCTTGAGCATTCCGCTGTTTACCTTGTTGTTTACGCCTTTTTTTGCGCAGTCCCTGCCGGCCCTGTCCCAGAGGATGGGGGCGCGCACATACTCGTCTCCCCCGCTCTTGGTGCCGTAGTAGCCCAGCTCTTCACCCTGATACACAAAGGGTTTTCCGGGCGTGGTGAGCAGCAGCGCGGCGGCCTGTTTCTCCTTGGCTTCGCTCTTTCCCACCCATTCGGCAAAGCGGTCCTGGTCGTGGTTGGTAAGGAAGAAGGAGGTGACGGCGTCGGGACGGACGGTGGTGTGTTCGGTCAGGTAGGTGTTCACGGCATCCACATAGCCGCTGGCGTTCTGGTTGCCCAGCATTCCGCTCACCAGTCCGCCGTAATTGAACTCAAAGTTGGAAATGAGGCCCTTGTAATACTGTTTTTCGACTTTGTGATCCTCCCAGGCTTCTCCCACCATAAAGATGTCGTCGCTGTGACCGGCGGCCTTGTAGGCGGCGTTCACAGCCCGGTACCATTGGTCCAGGAAACGCTGGTTGGCGGAAACGACATTGTTGTACACCCACAGAACGGCATCCAGGCGGAATCCGTCCACACCCAGGTTCACCCATTTGGTGGCGGCATCCACCGTGGCCTTGAAGGCGGGCGAGTTCTCGCACTCGGTGTATTTGCCGTAATTGAGATCCGGCATCGAGGCATCGAAGGCGGCAAAATAATGGGAAGAAAACCCTCCGAAGACGATATTCCCCACCAGGTCGTTGTTCGCGTTGGTGTACAGGGAGAACGGGGTACCGAAACGGATGGGGCCGGCGGTGGAAGATGCGCCCCACTTGCTGCCGGCACTCCAGTCTGTCTTACTGCAGACCAGGAAACCCCAGTCGGTATTGAAGTCAATGGTGAGCTCATATTTTCCCTCAGCCGTTTTCTTCATTCCCTTGAAACTGTTGCAGTAGATGTACCAGTCGGAGGTGGAAGGAGGGGTGTCCACGGCCGCTGTGCTTTCCGTCACCGTGACAGTTTTGGCATGGCTGTCCAATACAAAGTGCAGCCGGCCCTTGTAGCCGGTTTCCCCGGCCGAAAACGCGTTCCATCCCCCCATATTCGATTTTTGGGCCCCGCCATAATTGTCAATTTTCCCGGCGGCGACATCGGCCGTGGGATTGGACGACAGCACATAATAGTCCCTGTACGGGCTGTTTTCAGGATCTTCCAGCACACTCTGGAACCAGGCATTTCCCCTTCCGCTGTGATTGAGCACAAAGTCCATATAAATTTGGATCCCCCGGGCGTGGGCCGCGTCGATGAGGGCCTTGAAATCGGCCTCCGTGCCGAAGAGCGGATTCACGGCCGAGTAGTCGTTCACGTCATACCCGTGGTAGGAGCCGGTGGGATGGGCCGGTGACAGCCACAGGGCCGTTACACCCAGCTCGTCCAGATAGTCCAGCTTGTCGCGGATGCCCTTGAAGTCTCCTACGCCGTCCCCGTCGGAATCGGCAAAGCTGTAAATGAGCAGCTGGTAGGTGGTACCGGCGCGCTTGGTACCGTCGAAGGCGGCCGGACGGGGAACGATTTCCACCTTGCCGGAACCGGCCTGGGTCACGCTGACGACGGCCTTGTCGGCCCCGCCAATGCTGATGCTGCCGCTCCTGGGGCCTTCCTCCGGATTGGGATCCACCTTCACCGAAAGCGAGGCGTTACCACTGCCGGAGGTGGGCGAAACGCGGATCCAATCGGCCGAAACCGACACCGTCCAGGCCGATGAGGCAGTCACCGTCACCAGTTTGGTGGACGCATCCTCGTCGGTGAAGGAAAGGGTGGAAGGCATCACGGAAAAGTGATCCTGGGGCGTCGGCTCCGGATCTTTCCCGCCGCAAGCCGCCACACAAAAGGCAGCCAGCAGTATCCAGACTATTTTTTTCATATCCGTCATTTTTTGCAGGCGGGCGCCCGGTCAGGGGCGCTCGCCCGAAAGTGTTTACTTGGTGAGAGTGAGGGTCCCCTTGTTCAGGTCCAGTTTGGCGGTATAGCTGCCGGCCTCGGCCACCTTCAGGTTGCCTCCGACGGCCGAGAGCTTGCCGGGCTCACCGCCCAGGCAGTAGTCCCAGTTGCCGTTGAAGCGGACTTTCAGCTCGGCATCGGCCTCCAGGGTGAGGGTGGCGCTGTAGGTCTTGTCCTCGGCGCTGAACGTCATTTCGAGGTCCTCGGACCAGCCGTTGAAGCTGCCGATCAGGCCCACCTTGGAGACGGAAAGGGCCGTCGCCGTGTTGTCCACCAGGTTCACCGTCCAGAAATACACGCCGTCGGCGATGGTGAGGTTGTCACCGGCACCCAGGGTGTAGCTGAGGTTGGAACCCGTTCCGCCGATCCAGCTGCCGTCGTGGCCGAATTTGAACTCGACACCCCCGTCATTGAACATGCACAGGGCGCCCTTGAACACGCCGTCGGCATTGCCGTAGAGTTTCGGAGCCGTCTCCAGGTTCCACTCGCTGCCGGAATAGGCGCCGGGGACGCTGATTTCGCTCTTGTACGAAGGGCCGGAATCCTCTCCGGAAATGCTGCCGGTACCGGCGTTGAAGTCCAGGGCAATCTCCTGCCCGGCCTTCACCTGGGGAGCGGAGAGCTCGTCCATCAGGCGGGACACGATGGCACCGTCGATGATGTTGAACTCACGCGTCCACCAGCCGGAGGTGGCAATGTCGGAAGCCACGTACATCCGCAGGGCGCCGGCCTTGGGAGCGGTGGCCTTGAGCTGCTTGCCATCGGCCTGGAAAAGGTTCTCTTCCCTGGCCTCGTCCCAGCTGCCGAAGGCATCGCCAATGCCATACACACGGGCGGGTTCCACGTGCACCTTACCGGCCTTGAAGTCGATATGGACCAGATAGAAGCCGCTCTGGGACACGGTGCAGTTGCCACCGGACTCGACAAAGCCGTCGTTCTCGTCAAGGCCCCAGAAATCTCCGCTCCAGGCACGCTGGCTGCAGAACTTGAAGCCTTCACCGGCGGTGAAGTAACGAACGGTGTAGAACTGGCCCTCGGCCTCGGCGCCCCATTCGGGATTGTGCAGGACCGGGGTCATTTCCACCACGCCGTCGGAGCCCCAGTCCCAGCCGCCAAACTCGGAGCCGATCATATACAGGTGCTCGGGGAACTCGCGGTACTCCTCGATGAGGATGGTATTGGCCGCATAGTCGAAGCTGATGTTGTAATTACCGGCCACGCCGATGCGGATGTTCAGGCCGCCGGCCTCGAAAGCGGTACCCACCACCGGCTTGTACACATCGTAGGGGTTGTCGGGAGAGATAATGCTCTTGTCGTTGGCCTCGGGACCGCCCACGTTGACGCTCCAGTCATGGTCGGCCCGGATCTTGAACTCGTCGGCCTCCGTCACGGCCACGTTGGTAATCTTCCAGACGTCGCCGCTGATGTTCGTGAGGTCGAAATCGGTATCCCATCCGGTCCCGTTAAGGGTGCCGATCAGGGACCACGCCTCGGGCTTTGCCGGAGGAGGCGGAACGTCGCCGCTGCCCTCGGTCAGATAGGCCACGCCGTAGGTGGGGAACAGGTACACGGTGTACACGCCCAGCTCGGCGGTCATATCGCCGCCGCCCTTGGTCATCGCGATGGGGGTGTTCAGGGCAAAGCTGCCGCCGCCCAGGTCGTAGTCTCCCCATTCGTCGTTGCCGCGGAACTTGAAGGAACCCTTCTGGAACGGGACATTCATCGCCGCCCAGACCTCGGGCTCGTCCTGGATCTTCTGCAGGTCCACGTCGGTGTTCCAGTCCAGAACGGCAGGGCCGATGATGCCCCAGGTAGCCGCACCTTCCATCACGGACAGGTACTCGTAGGCGCTAAGGTCGATTTCAGGGATGTCGTAATCCACGCTGCTGACCAGCACTTCACCGGTAGCGGGCGTGAAGCGGACAATGTAGTTGCCGGCCTCCACGCTGATGTTGCTGCCGGGCTGCACGGCCGTAAAGGGCACGCCGGGCGTCACCGTGAAGCCGTCCTCGGCACCGTAGGTGTCGGTATCGGCCCAGGAGAAGTTGTGACGGATCTTGAAGCCGCCGCCGATATAGACGACGGGGCTGGTCCAGACGCCGCCCTCTCCAGTGAGGAGAACGTCCTTGGTCCAGGCGTCGCCGTTGATTTCGCCGATGAGGGAGTATTCGTCGGCCAGGCTCACCGTGATGGTGAGGGCGTCCAGATCCAGGACCACCTTGTAGAAGCCGGCCCCGACCTTGATGTTGTCACCGCCGGGAACGGCCTCGAAGGGCTCTCCCAGGGCGGCCATCACGCCACCGTAGTTCTCGTCCCAGCCGCCATCCTTGCGCCACTTGAAGTCGGTGTCGCCCTCGGCGGTAATGAAGGCCGTCCAGACGTTACCGTCCTCCGTAGCGAGGATGTCATTGTCCCAGTCGCCGTTGAGGCCGATGATGTTCCATCCGGTCACGCCCTCCGGACCGGGTTCGGGTTCTTCGGATTTGATGATCTGGCTCACCTTGGCGCCGGCCGCGGCAGTCACCCTGGCGGTACCCGCCTCGGGGTTCACGAAGAGGTCGTACACGCCTTCGGCACCAACCTTGATGTTGGGGCCGTCCTGCGTGACGGCAAATTCGTTGTCCACGCCGCCGAAGTCACCGCCCAGGTTCACGGCCCAGTCGGCATCCTTGCGGAATTTGAACTCGTCGTCGGTCGCCAGCGACACGCTCAGGGCCACGTGGCTGGTGCCGTCGGAAATCATCGGCACATCGCCGTTCCAGTTGATGTCCAGTTTGGACAGGGCGCCGATGACAGACCAGCTGCTGGATTCGGTAAACTCAGGATACGGGTCGAAAGCGGCGGAAATCCAGGCCGTTCCGGACTCGTTGAAGAAGAGGTCGTACACGCCGGTGGCACCCACCTTGATGTTGGGACCGTCCTGAGCAAGGGCAAACTCGCTGTCCAGGCCGGAGAATTCTCCACCGTAGTTCACGCCCCAATCCTGGTCCTTGCGGAACTTGAATTCGTCACCGGCATCCAGGGAAACATGGGCGGCTACGTGGTTACCGTTGCCGTCGGTCCACATCTCGAGGTCGTTGTCCCAGGAGATGCCATAGGCCGAAAGGGCACCAATGACGGACCAGGTGCTGGCCTGCGTGTATTCCTGGTAAGGACTGCCCTTGGGCAGGGTGACGACAAAGTCGGCCACGTCCACGGTAGCGACGGATTCGAGGGAGCCCGCACCGGTGCCGTTGTCCACCACGCCCTGCATCACGCCGCGAACAGCCAGGGAAATGGCGGCCACATCCCCTTCCGCGAAACCGTTGCGCAGAAGAAGGCGGCTCAGGGTGAGGGCGGTTACGGAAAGGGTGTTTCCTTCCTCCTTGGAAGATACCTGCCGGTTGATTTCTTTTCCGTTGGCACTTTTCAGCACAAAGCTATGGCTCACAGGTACTTTCTGGTTGTAGGACTGGTTGTATACCGCCGGGGAAATTGTGGCGGTGATGCCGTCTTCCGTCACCACAAAGGACTGGATGGCGGGCGGGGTTGCGCTGGAAGGATCGAAGAGGACCGTCTCCTTCTCTTTGACACAGGAGACACTTGCAAGCAGCAGCCCTATAGAAAAAATAGAGAATAACTTCTTCATCGTATCTGCCTTTTACTATTTGTTATAACCATCGTTCTGCGAAAGTTTTTCATTCGCGGTAAGGTCGGTGGTGGGAATGGCAAAGATATTCCGGTATTCCTCAAAAGAGGTTCCGCTGTAATTTCCGCCTTTCCACTGCCAGTTGTAATTGTTGTTTCCGCCGAAGTAACCGTAACGGACCAGATCTACTCTGCGGCGGCCTTCGAAATAGAATTCGCGGCTCCACTCATCCAGGATTTCATCCAGGGTATAGCTGTTTTTCGTGGAAGCATTGGCGCGGGAACGCAGGTCGTTGATGGCTTTCACACCCTCGGCTGTCACGGTTCCGCCGTTGGCGCGGGCCGTGGCCTCGGCATAAGTGAGCCAGGCCTCGGCTGCCCTCAGGAGGAAGAAGTCGGTGTCCACAAACTGGCTGTCGTGGGCGGAACCGCCGTCAGAGCGGAGGTTGTTGAACTTGGCAACGGAGAAACCGTTGGTGAAGGTGCTCACATCTTCTACGTCCAAGGTGCGGCCGATGCCCCAGAAAATGGCACGGTCGTCACCGGCACGGACCACCATCTCGTCCTTGTCCACATTGGGAGCGTCTCCCTGGGGGAAGAACTTCAGGAGCAGGTCCCTGCGGGCACGGTTGCCGGCCCATCCTTCCGACGTTCCGGTAATGATTTCGTCGTTGGTGGTGGAGGCAATCAGAAACAGGGTGGTACCCCAGCTGGTGGTGGTCAGGCCATCCTGGAGGATGGGGAAAATAGCCTCGGTCGTGGCCGAGGTTTCTCCGTTGTCGGCCATAAAGAGCAGCTGATAGGCGCTGTATCCGCCGTTTCCGCTGCGATTCAGGTCATAAGGGGAATCCATCACCTTCTTGGCATAGGTGGCGGCATCGCTCCAGCGCTCACTGCCGGTATAGACCTTTGCATTCAGGTACATACGGGCCAGCAGCAGCCAGGCGGCTGCCTTGTCCACGCGGCCGTAGCCGGGTTCGGTATCCTTCTTGACACGGGGTTCGGACAAATCCTTCTCGATATCCTTCAGTTCCTCCTCCAGGAAGGCGAACACCTTGTCGCGGGTGTACTGCTCGGCCAGGTCGGAAGAGACCGTGGTGGTGAAAGGAATGTTGCCGAAGGCATCCATCGCCAGGTAATAGTGCAGGGCGCGGAGGAAGCGGATTTCGGCCGTCATCGTCGCATCGTGTTCGGAAGCCACCTCCAGGTAGTGGTTGCAGTAGGTGATTCCGGCATACAAGCGGTAGTAGTAGCCACGCAGCATCGGATGGGAGGCGTCGTAGCTGTTGAATACGAAGGAACTGATACCTTCGTCACCCCAGCCGCAGACGGCCTCGTCTGTGGTGAGTTCGTTGGAGTTCCACAGCTGGCGGATAAAGCCGGTGGTACCGCCGTCCAGACCGTCGATGTCGCAGTCTCCGTTGGCGCCGCCGTTACCGGCCAGGGCAAGGTTGGCGTAACATTTGTTGAACAGGAAAGAAGGGTCGTCCAGGAGGACCAGGTTGGGATCGATGGGGGTCACATCCAAATCCTTCACGCAAGCGCTCATTCCCAGCACTACGGCCAGACCGGCAAAAATATAGGTAAATTTCTTTTTCATCTTACTTGCACTTTAGAAGTTCAGCGTGAGTCCGGCCATAAAGGTGAACGGCCTGGGATAGAGATTGTTGTCAATGCCACCGAATACCTCCGGATCCAATCCGCTGTATTTGGTCAGGCACCACACGTTGGAGGCGGTAAGATAGACGCGACCGGAAAGGCCCCGGACTTCCTCCGGAACGCCGATGCGCCTGTAGATGCCACCGAACAGATTCCGGAAGCTGTAACCCAGGGTGATGTTGTCCACTTTCAGGAAAGAAGCGTTCTCGATGAAGTAGTCGGACAGCACCCAGTCGTAGGAATTCCAGTTTTTGGCCAGAACCGACTTGGGTCGGTTGGAAAGGAAGGTGGAGAGAGCCCACACTTCGCTGGTACCCACGTTGCTGGAGCCGGCAATCATATCGTTGTACACGTAGTTGCCGATGCTGCCGCGCAACGAAACGCCCAGATCCCAGTTCTTGTATTCCAGGCGGGAGGACAAGCCCATCGTCACGGGCGCCATCGGGCTCTTGAAGAAGTATTTGTCGGCCTCGTTGACGACACCATTGTTGTCGCGGTCCACCACCATACCCTCGATGGGCAGGCCGGTATTCTTGTCATACACCTGCTGGTACACGTAGAACGAAGAGGCCGGATGACCCACGGAATGGGCCTGAACGGTGTTGCCGGTACCGGCCGAGATGCCGCCCGTAGCCACATAGTAGTCTTCGTCGCCGCCAATCAGTTCGGTAATCTTGTTGTCGTTGTAGGTGGCATTGTAGTCGATGACCCAGAACCAGTCTTTGGTCTGGATGGCCTTCCAGCTCAGGCTAAGTTCCACACCCATATTCCGCAGAGATCCGATGTTGGTCGTAACCTGGTTGCGGAAGTTGGAGCCGGCGGCCACGTATGCCGTGTTGAGCAGGTCGGTGGTGGCCCGGTGGTAGGCGTCGATGCTGCCGGTGAAACGGTCGTTGGCAAAGCCGAAGTCCAAGCCGATGTTGGCCGTGGTGGTGGTTTCCCAGCGCAGGTTGGCGTCATAGGCCGTAGGACGGTACATTTCGCCGGTTCCGGTCACGGGATAGTAACCGTTGGTACCGTTCACCTTGGAGTACACGGCAAAGTAGTTGTAGTCTCCGATACCTTCCTGCTGGCCGGTCTTGCCCCAGCCCAGACGGAGTTTGAGATCACTCACGGCATCCACATTTTTCAGGAAGCTCTCTTCTTTGATTCTCCAGGCAAAAGCGAAGGAGGGGAACAAGGCCCAGTGGTTCTTGAAACGGGAAGAACCGTCGTAACGGACCGTGGCGGTTAACAGGTAGCGATTCCGGAAGGAATAGTTGGCACGGCCGAAGAAGGAGACCAGGTAGTTCTCCGTCCTGTAATTGTACGGGGTATGGGGACGTTCCTTGCCGCGCAGGGCGGGATCGTTGTTGGTCTGGGGATACACGCCCACATAGTCGTTGTACACGCTGCGCCAGAAATGCTGCCACTCGTAACCCGCCATGATGTCAAAGTGCGAGCCCTTCACGAAGTCGTGGCTGTACTGGGCATAGGTATTCAGGGACAGGTTGCGCTTGTTGATGTCTTCGTAGCCCTTGCTGCCGTAATAGATGCCGTAGGGGCTCTTGGGCGACACCTCGGTGTCCTGGCGGCCATAGGACAGGTCTGCTCCGGCGTTGGCGTGCAGGGTGAGATCTTCAAAACCGTGAACAATGTAGTCCAGTTCAAGGTTGCCGATCAGGGCGCGGCTGCGGGCCTGGTCGTTCTTGTACTCCAGGATGGAGACCGGGTTGGGGGTGGCGTTGCGTTCCCATGTCGTGGGCCAGGAGCTGTCGTTGAGGGAGCTGCCGTCGGCCTTCCACTGGAAGTAACCGCCAAAGTTGGCGCGGTCCGGGGAAGTGGTGTCATAGACGCTTTGGGAAGGATCCATCTTGGTAGCGGCCCAGATAGCACCGGTTTCGGCATAACGCGTCTTGGCGTACATGGCCCTTGCGCTCAGGTTCAGCTGAAGATGATTGTCCAGCATACTGGGGTTCAGGTTCAGGGAAGCCGTGAAGCGGTCGAAGCTGGAGGTCTTCAGGATACCCTGTTCACCCGTATAACCCAGGGAGATGCGATACGGAAGGTGCTTGGTGGCACCGGAAAGGGTCAGGTTGTGGTCCGTTCCCAGGGCAGGCTGGTAAATCAGCGACTGCCAGTCCGTGTTGGCCGTACCCAGCGCGCGGATGGGATCCTCGTTCACGCCCGTGTACAGTTTTCTCACGAAAGAGCGGAACTCGTCTCCGTTCATCACCTCCACCGAATTCTTGCGCACGCTCACGGAGGCATTTCCGTTATACGTGAGCGTGGGAGCCTGGTTCTGACGGCCCCTCTTGGTGGTGATGATGATGACTCCGTTGGAGCCACGGGAACCATAGATGGCGGTGGCCGATGCGTCCTTGAGCACGTTGAAGCTCTCGATATCAGCCGGGTTCACGATGGACAGCAGGTTGGACAGGCCCTTGACACCGTTGTTGTCCATCGCCAGCCCGTCAATGACGATGAGCGGGTCGTTGGAGGCATTCAGCGACGAGCCGCCGCGGATACGGATGGTAGAGCCGCCGCCCGGAGCGCCACCACCGCTGGTGACATTCACGCCGGCGATTTTACCGGACATCATATCCTGGGCGCTCACCACAAGGCCCTTGTTCTTGGAATCCGGCTTGAGGGCCGACACGGAACCGGTGAGGTCGCTCTTTTTCACGGTACCATAACCGATGACCACCACCTCGTCCAGGAAGTTCGTGTCTTCCGAAATCCTGACGGTGGCGGGAACGGCCGATGCCGGGAAGGTTAGTGTAGCATAGCCGATGCAGGAAATCTCAATCACTGCATTGGGGCCGGAAACGGTAAGGGTGTAGTTGCCGTCGAGACCGGTGGACGTGCCGTTGCTCGTCCCCTGCTCGATCACCGTAGCCCCGATGACGGGGCCGATGGCATCTACCACCACACCTTTAACCTGGTATCCACCTTGGGCGAATACGGTAGCGCAGGCTGCAAGCAACACTGCGATGGCGGTTAAAATCCTTTTCATTCGTGTGTAATTGGTTAATTTTTATTTGGTTTCGATAAATCGCACGCAAACGGCCCCAAGGACCAGGAACACGCCCGCGACCAGCAGCATCATGGGCTGGCTGCCCGCCAGGGACAGCACCAAGCCGCCCGTAGCGGCCGCCACGATCTGCGGCAGGCAGATGGTTCCGTTGAAAAGGCCCAGGTAACTGCCCATATACGGGCTTCCCTTCAGGGCATTGGTCAGGAGCGAGAACGGCAGGGCCAGCATGGCGGCCCAGGCAAAGCCGATGAGGAAGTAGCTCACGAAAAGCAGGTACTTGTCGTGCAGGAAGTACACCGAGGCAAAACCCGCCGCACCCACCAGAAGGCTCACCACATAGGCCAGCCGGACGCTTTTGAAGCGGGGAATCATCGCCGCCCAGAACATCGACCCCACGGCCTGGACTGCAAAGAGCACGCCCACCCAGTTGCCGGCGGCCTGATAGGCCTCGGAGGCGGTATCGGCCGTGTGCCATACGTTGTGGGCGATGGCGCCGTTGGTGTAGGTCCACATATACAGGAAGGCGGCCCAGCTGAAAAACTGCACCAGACCCACCGTCCAGAAGGTTTTGGGAGCCTTGAGAAGGAGCTGCACCAGTCCCTGGGAAGGCTGCTGCCGCTTCTTTTCCAGGTCGAAGCCGTGGAAATCGGCATACTCCTTGGGGGGCATCTCCTTCACGCGGAGGAAGGTGTACAGTACGCAGAGGATGAGGATGGCGGCGCCCAGGTAGAAACTGTAAATGACGCTGTCGGGCACCACGCCCTTGGGGGCCGTATTGGCAATCCCGACCCAGGTGAAGAGGATGGGGAAAATATAGCCTGCCAGCGAACCGGCATTGCAAAGGAAGCTCTGGATGCTATAGGCGGTGGTTTTCTGCCACTCGTTCACCATATCTCCCACCATCATCTTGAAAGGCTGCATGGCGATGTTGATGGACGTGTCCAGGAAAATGAGCGAGAACAGACCGAACCACATCGCCATATTCAGGCCCAGGAAGAGACGGGCGCTGAAATTGAGGCTGCCGGCATTGGGCAGGAACAACATCACCAGTACCGCGATGATGGAACCCACCAGCAGATAAGGCTTGCGCCGGCCCATCCGGCACCAGGTGCGGTCACTGTACTTGCCGATGAGCGGCTGCACAATCATTCCCATCAGGGGAGGCAGAATCCAGAAAAAGGACAGCTGGTGCGGGTCTGCGCCCAAAGTGGCAAAGATGCGGCTGATATTGGCGCTCTGCAGGGCGTAGGCAATCTGTACGCCGAAAAAGCCGAAGCTCAGGTCCACCAGCTGGCGGAAGGTCAAATCACGCTTTTGTGACATTGTGTTACCAGTTTTAGCTCAAAATACCGGACGAAGGTAATCATTCCCTCTGTACCTTTTATTACGCGCGTGCGCAAAAGCGGCTGAACGGACATTTTTTTGCGACGAACGGAATTAATGACTACCTTTGTTTCCGTATGACCAACAAGGCAACCCACTTTACCATTCACGGTTTTGCGCTGCTTCACGCGGCCCTCACCGCCCTGTGCACTTCGCTGGGAATTGCCGACAGCCTCTTTCTCACGGCCCTCACCATGGCCCTCGCCGTGATCATCTGCTTCCGGGAAAACCTTACGGTGGAAATCACCGTCACTTCCCTGATTCTGGTGAACATCGTGGGCTTTGTCCTGGGAAACCTGGCCCCCGCATTCGTCTTCAAGACCCTGCCGCCGGTCTGGCAGCACGTCCTTTCCACCTTCCTGGTCACGGAGATCGTGGGCTGGAGCCTGTATACCTTCGCCCATCGCGTCTCCCCGGGGAGCGGAGCCGCCGGCTACGAGAGGGACCGCTCGTGGTACGAGAACGCCGGCTGGCTGGTGTTCTGCATCGCCCTGGTTTTCGGCATCCGCGTGTACATCAACTTCAATTACACCGGGAATCCTTTCGTGGACAAATCCGGATCGGCCCTGCTGCTGATTCTCACTACGGTGGTGTCACTGGTGTTTATGGTGAATTTCGCCCTCCAGATGCAGCGGGAGGCCTCCAGGCAGCGCACCCGCCGGCACCAGGCCGAGTTCCGTTACATGGCCCTCAAACACCAGGTGAATCCCCATTTCCTGTTCAACAGTCTCAACGTGCTGGACTCCATCGTACAAGAGGGTACCCGGGAGGAAGCCAGCGAGTATATCCAGAAGATGTCCAGCCTGTACCGCTACCTGATGAAGCAGGAGGGAAAGCGCCTGGTTCCTCTGGAAGAGGAAATTTCCTTTGCCCGCACCTACCGGCAGCTGATGCAGATCCGTTTTCCGGAAGGCCTGGTCATCGAGGACCGGCTGGGGCCGGATCTCCCCAAAGGCTATATCGTCCCCTGCACGCTGCAGCTTTTGCTGGAAAACGCCATCAAGCACAATGTCGTCTCCCCGGAGAATCCCCTGGTGATTACCGCCGAAACCGACGGCCGTGCCATCACCCTGACCAATAACCGCATCCCCAAGCTGACACCCGTGAGCCACTCGGGCATCGGCCTTCAGTATATCCGCAACCAGTACCGGGACATCGCCGGGGAAGAAATCCAGGTGTTCCAGGGGGATGACAGCTTCTCGGTCACCATTCCCGTCATTGCGGAATCCGAAGATTTTTTCATACCTTTGCGAAAGAACAGCACCCCATGAAAGTACTCATCATCGAAGACGAACTCCGCGCCCGGAAACACATGGCCAGCCTCCTGACCACCCACTTTCCCCAGATGGAAATCGTGGGGGAAACCGCTTCCGTCAAGGATTCCGTCCGCTGGCTTTCCACCCATCCTGCCCCGGATGTCATCTTCATGGACGTGGAACTTTCCGACGGCAGCAGCTTCGACATTTTCACCCGCCTGGACGTTCCCTCCCCCGTCATCATGACCACGGCCTACGACCAGTACGCCATCCAGGCCTTCGGGGTAAATGCCGTGGACTACCTGCTCAAGCCCATCGGCCTGGAAGACCTCCGGCGGGCCGTTTCGCGCGTCGTTTCCGGAGAGGCTGTCAAACCGGTGAGCGAGGCGATGCGCAGCATCCTCGACCAGGTGCGCAAGGAAAAATTCCTCATCCGCCTGAACGACCGCATCGTCCCCGTCCGTACGGCCGACATCGCCTATTTCTACTCCGAGGACAAAAACTCCTACCTGGTCACCCTGGCGGGCTCCTCTTATGTGCTGGACGAATCCCTGGACGCCATTGCCGGAAGCCTGGATCCGTCGGCCTTTTTCCGTATTTCCCGCGGCTGCATCATCTCGGAAGGCGTCATTGACTCCGTCTCCCGCCTCGTAGGCAGCCGCCTTCGCATCTCCCTCCGCCGGGACATCCCCGCCTTAACCGACTTCACCGTATCCCGCGCCCGCGTAGACGATTTCCTGACCTGGCTGGAGCGATAAATTGCAAATTTGGGAAGTTTTTTTGCCAATTTGAGACATCCGTTTCGGAAAGAGAAGCTATTTTCGCAAAAAATCTTTTGTATTATGGAAAAAAAACTATGGATAGTCTGTGCCCTGATGTCGCTTGCCCTTGCAGCCCCGGCACAAAACTTCAGTTTCCGCGGAGGCGTAAGCACCATGCTCTATGATGAAAACTATTTCCCCGGCTTGTACGGGGAAGGAGTCTCCCCGGTTTTTCCTTCCTTCAGCGCCAGAGTGGGATGGCAGGATATGAGCGGCTCTCCCTTTGCGGCGCTTTGCAAGCATCCCGAAATCGGGCTTAACTTTCAGGTCGATGCCCTTTCCGCCTTCAAGACCGCAAAAAGCCCCGGTATCGGCAACATTTACAGTCTGCACGGGTATTTCGACCGTCCCGTCCTTGTGGCCGGCCGCTTCAGCCTGGGTTATACGCTGGGACTGGGGCTGGCGATGAGTTTCAGCAATCTGTACGGGAGCAACCCGGCCAACTGGCTGCTCTCCACACCGGCCAATGTGCGCATTTCCCTGGGCATCAACACCAAGGTATTTGTTTCCAAACGCGTCTTCGTCGGTTTGGCGGCCTCCTTCAACCATAGCTCCAACGGGGCTGTCAGGTTCCCCAACCGCGGGGTGAACGCCTTTGAGTTCTCCCTGCTGGCCGGCATGAAAAACCGGCCTTCCAACGCTGACGCAGCAGAGATCGAGGACGACGGCTTCCGCCGGAAATTCGTCTTCGAGTTGCAGCTCACCGGCGGCGTAATGAGCAACGAGGCCTATTTTGAGTACCGCCTGGAAAAGGACGGGGTATGGGACAATGTCTATCGGCCCAAATGGTCCGTTCAGGGTGCGGCGCTGTACCAATATGCCCGGATGCACGCATCGGGCCTGGGCGTCGATATGTTCGTGACCCCTTTCTGCGACGAAATCGCCCGCTACGACGGTCGGGATACCGCCTACACCCCCGTCTCGGTGGGCATCAGCCTCCTTCACGAGGCGCGCTACCGCAATCTGGCGTTGATGGTGGGGCTGGGGCGGTACCTTTATGACAATGACGGCCTGGCCCGCAACAAAAAGTACTACCAACTGGTGAATGTGCGCTACCATCTGCCGCAGCTGTGGGGGATGTTTGTGGGATGCACCCTTAAGGCCCACAAGTTCCGGGCGGCGGAAAGCGTACAGTTTTGCATAGGCAAACGATTCTAAGTGAAACGCTTCCTTCATATCACGCTCTGTGCGCTGTGCTTTGTGGCATCAGCCTTGTCCGGCTATGCCCAGACGGAGCCTCCGCTGCAGCTCGACAGCATCGTCGTGTCCTCAACAAGAAAGGAAATCTTTCTCAAGGACCCCCTGGGGCACGCCACCCGCGTGAACCTGGACCGGATAGAAGCCTTCCCCTCCCTTCTGGGGAATGCCGACCCTGTCCGCTTTGCCCAGATGCTGCCCAGTATGCAAAGCACATCCGAGCTGGATGCCGGCATCCACATTCAGGGCTGTGAACACCAGCACAATCTCATCGCCCTGGACGGGATTCCCATCTACGGCGCCACCCATCTGATGGGCCTTTTTTCCGTCTTCAACCCCAGCCACTTCAAGTCGATGACTTACAGCACAGCAGCCGTGGGGGAAAACCGTCTGGGAGGCCTTCTGGACATGCAGACGCAGGTTTCCGCCCCCCACGACTGGGGCGTGGACGCCTCGTTGGGGCTCATCAGCGTGCAGGGAACGATAAAGGCCCCGCTGGGGAAGAAGGCGGGGGTCTTGCTCTCGGCCCGGCGCTCACTCCTGGACCTGTTTTTCGGGAACGCCATCCAACTGGACAAGATTACGATGGGCTACCGCTTCTCCGACTATAACGGCAGCTTCATCTGGCACCCGACATCCCGCGACAGGGTTTCCCTGGATTTTTACTACGGAGGGGACCGCTTGCATTCCTCCACCAACGAACTGGGCCTGGACCTGCATTGGAACAACCTGCTGGCGGCCCTGAAATGGGATCGCGGAGCGTTTCGGCAGGCACTGTACTACACGGGCTGCACCCTGGACCTGGCCCTGGACGAACAGGGGAAGCGCGTGCTGCTCCCCTCCCGGATCGGGACGGCGGGCTACAAGGCCTCCTGGGAGAAAGGCGGCCTGCAAGTCAAGGCCGATATCGCCATGCACCACATAAGGCCCCAGTCTCCGACCGTAGAGGACTCGGGCATCGATTTCGGGGCCGATGAAAATCTTCACGCCTGGGAAAACAGTGTCAGCGTCAGTTGGAACGATTATCTTGACTCCCGCTTTCACTATACCGCAGGAATGGGCGCGCAGTGGTACGTTTCCCCGGAAGGGAAATCTTACTTCGGCCTTTCTCCGCAGCTGGCCGGAACCTATTCCCTCCCCGGAGACAGCCGGCTGCAGCTGCGTACCGGCATCCGCCACCAGTACCTTTTCCAGACCGGACTTTCCAATATCGGCTTCCCTTCCGAATTCTGGCTTCCGGCCGGGAAATACAGCAAACCCCAATGGACGGCCGAAGCCCTTCTCTCCTATGAAAAAAGCTGGATGAAGGGACAATGGAGTTTCAGCGCCGAACTGTATTACCGCCACCTGGGCAACCAGCTGGACTACACCGGCGGCGTGATGGAATTCCTGGACGGCTCCTATACCCTCCAGGGGGCACTCCAGCGCGGAAGCGGCCGAAACTACGGGCTTAACCTGATGTTCTCCAAGCCCGTTGGCCGCTTCACCGGCTGGGTAGCCTTCTCGGCCGGAAGGAGCCTCCGAAGCTTTGCCGGAGAAACCCGGCCATCGGACCACGAACGCCTGGTGGAACTGAACGTCGTGGCCTCGTACCGGGTAGGGCAATGGGATTTCGGCGGCAGCTTTATCTGTGCCGGCGGAACCCCCTTTTCCGAGCCGCAGGAATACTATTTGGTGGGCAGCCAGCTGGTGGCCGTTTTCAACGGGCAGAACAACGGAAGACTGGAACCGTATGTAAGGCTGGACCTGAACACCCGTTTCCACTTCCGAAGCCGGGGCCGACTGCAGCACGGACTCAACCTTTCCGTTTACAACGTCCTGGCCCGCAAACAGGAAATGTACCGTACCATCGAATGCCGGCGCCGCCTGGTTCAGTGGAACTACAAGTCCATTTATCTAGGAATCAGCATCATCCCCTCCATTTCCTATTACCTGAAATTCTGACGCTATGAGAGGAAAACATCTGCTTCTGCTACTTGCGGCACTGGCCTGCTGCCACTGTTCCAAAGAGACGGTGCCGGAGGGGCAACTCGTCGTGGACGGCTGGATAGAGAACGGACGGCCTCCGGTGGTTATGCTCACCCGGTCTATTGTGGTGGGAAAGCAGAAACAGTGGGATATGGAAGATATGGCGGGCCGTGTCATTACCGACGCCCGGGTGACGGTGAGCGACGGGGAAAAGGAATACGTCCTTACGGGGATGCCCAGCGAAGAACATTTTCCTCCCTTTGTCTATTCCACCACCGGACTTCTGGGTGAGCCAGGGAAAAGCTATACCCTGACGGTCCGCAGTGGGGAGCGGGAGGCCACGGCACGGGTAGCCCTTCCCCGGACGGCGGAGATGGATCGGCTGGAGCCCCTGCCCATGGAAGGGGGCGGCTATGCCATCCGCTGCCGTTTCAAACCTGTCAAAGGCCAGTATTATGGCTTTTTCACCCGTCGGGAGGGGAAGGAACTGATGTTCCTGCCGGCCTTCATGTCCCTTGTGAACGGGGACACGGCCGCCCCGGAAATGGAAATGATCCTCACCTCCGGGGTGGACATCACCTCCTCTTCCCGGCACAAGATGTATTTTGAATCCGGGGAGACGGTTTCCGTGCGCTTTTGTACCATCGAACGCGAGGTCTATGAATTCTGGAAAGGCTACGAGGACGCCTGGCTTTTCACCCACAATCCTTTCTTCCCTGTTTCTTCGGATGTCCCGAGCAACATCCGCGGCGGCTATGGCCTCTGGGCCGGATACAGTTCCACTTATTACCAGCTTACCATGCCCTGATGGTGGTGTGACAAACGCGTTTTGGGCCGAAAATGCGTAAGCCGGGGCACCGGGCGCGAAGGGAAGGGGGTTAGTGGAGAAGGAAAAGGCAGAAGCCGATGCCCATCAGAAGGCAAAGGAGGAAGGTGGAGATCACCAGAAGGGGAAGGGCGGGGTCCAGTGCGCGGTCGGTGCGGGTCCAGACCATTTGCAGATGCTTGAGATAGAGGGGAAGGGTAAGCGCCCACAGCCAGTGCCAGCAGGAAGGCCAGCAAAGGAGGCAGTAGGCCGCCAGGCAGGCCCAACCCAGGACGATGAGGGTCGTCTGGTAGATCCGGGCCTTGCGAAGGCCCAGTTTGAGGGCCACGGTGGTGCGGGTGGCGGCATCGGTCTTCATGTCCCGGATGTTGTTCACATTCAGTACGCCCACGGAGAAAAAGCCCACGGCCGATGCAGGCAGAAGCAGCTTCCAATGCAGGCCGAGGCCTTTTGTACACACGAAATAGGCGCCCATCACCGACACCAGCCCGAAGAAAATGAACACGTAGATGTCTCCCTTGGCCCTGTACCCGTACGGATTGGGTCCCAGGGTGTATTTCATGGCAGCGACGATGGCGGCGGCCCCCAGCAGCAGGACCATGATAGGGGTGAGGTCCCAGAGCGTTCCAAAAGCCTGCCATGTCATCAGGGTACCGAAAACGATGCATAGGCCCACAAAAAGGCCGATGAGCCCTTTCAACCCGGCCCGGGTGAGTCCTCCCTCTCCCAATCCATAGACCGGGCCCTGCCGCTCGGCGGTGTCGGTCCCGCTGAGGGCGTCTCCCAGTTCATTGGAAAGATTGGAAAGGATTTGCAGGCAGATGGTGGTAAGGACGATGAGTACGGCCACCCGGGGGCTTACCTTCCAGTCGGCTACGGCCAGAAGGATTCCCAGCAGTACCCCGGCGGTGGAAAGCGGCAGGGTGCGCAGACGCATGGATCTGATGGCAGCCTTCATCCTAATCCAGTTTCAAAACAGCCATAAAGGCGCTTTGGGGCACCTGTACGGTGCCTATCTGCCGCATCCGCTTCTTGCCCTCCTTCTGCTTTTCCAGGAGCTTGCGCTTGCGGGTGACGTCACCGCCGTAGCACTTGGCCGTCACGTCCTTGCGCACCTGGCGCACGGTTTCTCGGGCGATGATCTTGGCCCCGATGGCCGCCTGCACGGCAATGTCGAATTGCTGGCGGGGAATGAGGTCCTTGAGTTTGAGGCATATCTTCCGGCCGAAGTCGTAGGCGTGGTCCTCGTGGATGAGGGTGCTAAGGGCATCGGCCGGGTCTCCATTCAGGAGGATGTCCAGCTTCACCAGGCGGGCGGGACGGAAATCCGTCACGTGGTAGTCGAACGAAGCATAACCCTTTGAGATAGACTTGAGCTTGTCGTAGAAGTCGAAGACCACCTCGCTGAGCGGCAGGTCATAATTGAGCTCCACACGGTCCGTGGTGATGTAGTGCTGGCCGATGAGGGTGCCCCGCTTGTCCATGCACAGTTTCATGATGGGGCCGTAGAAATCGGCCTTTGTGATAATCTGGGCGCGGATGTAGGGCTCTTCGATGTGGTCCACCACCGAGGCCGGCGGAAGACCCGAGGGGTTGTGCACGTCCACCACCTCCCCTTTGCTGGTGTACACCTTGTAGGAGACGTTGGGCACGGTGGTGATCACGTCCATGTTGAACTCCCTGTACAGGCGTTCCTGTACGATTTCCAGGTGCAGAAGGCCCAAGAAACCGCAGCGGAAACCGAAGCCCAGGGCCAGGGAACTCTCCGGCTCATAGGTGAAGGAGGCGTCGTTGAGCTGGAACTTCTCCAGGGTGGCGCGCAGTTCCTCGAACTTGGCGGCCTCCACCGGATACAGGCCGGCGAACACCATCGGCTTCACTTCCTCGAAGCCCGCAATGGCCTCTGAGCAAGGCGTTTCCACATGGGTGATGGTGTCTCCCACCTTTACCTCCACGGCCGCCTTAATGCCGGTTATGATGTAGCCCACGTCTCCGGCACGCACCTCTCCGGTGGGGTTGAGCTTGAGTTTCAGATTGCCGATTTCCTCGGCCTCATATTCGTTGCCGGTGGAAAAGAATTTCACCTTGTCCCCCTTGCGGATGGTGCCGTTCACCACCTTGAAATACGCGATGATGCCGCGGAACTGGTTGAATACGGAGTCGAAGATGAGGGCCTGGAGCGGAGCCTGAGGGTCGCCTTTGGGAGAGGGGACCTTGTCCACAATGGCATCCAGCACCGCCTGCACCCCTTCTCCGGTGCGGGCGCTCACGCGCAGCACCTCCTCCGGATCACAGCCCAGCAGGTCGCACACCTGGTCCTGGACAACCTCCGGCTGGGCGCTGTCCATATCGATTTTATTGAGCACCGGAATGATCTCCAGCCCGTGGTCGATGGCCTGGTACAGGTTGGAGATGGTCTGGGCCTGGATGCCCTGGGAAGCATCCACAACCAGCAGCGCCCCTTCGCAGGAAGCGATGGAGCGGGACACCTCGTAGGAAAAGTCCACGTGGCCGGGGGTGTCGATCAGGTTGAGGCGGTACACCTCCCCGTCCCGGTGGTAGTCCATCTGGATGGCGTGGCTCTTGATGGTGATGCCTTTCTCCCTTTCCAGGTCCATATCGTCCAGCACCTGGGCGGCCATCTCCCGCTCGCTCAGGGTTTGGGTGAGCTCCAGCAGGCGGTCAGCCAGGGTGGATTTGCCGTGGTCGATATGGGCGATGATGCAAAAATTGCGGATATTCTTCATAGTTTGCAAAGATAACGCAATTTGCGCGAATCGCCAACTCTATTTCTGTTTCCCTGTACGATACCCTTTTTTCTTTTAATCTGAAAACGATCTTGGACATTTATCCACCATTTTTGGACGATTTTAACAATGACGGCTCTGAGTTTTTTCGTAAATTTGTGAACTGAGTCGCTAAAACTATTTTTCAACCATAAACAAGTATGTTCAGCAACAATCTTCTGATCGCAGCCGCGGACCTGAACCGCATTTCGCTCGCATCCTGGGACTGGATTGTGATTGCCATCTTCTTCCTGGCCATGATCTGGATCGTATGGGACGTTTCCCGCAAAAAGAAAGAAACCTCCGGTGACTATTTCCTCAGCGGCCGCAGCGCCACCTGGATTGCCATCGGCGCATCCATCTTCGCTTCCAATATCGGCTCGGAACACCTCATCGGCCTGGCCGGTGCGGGCGCCACTTCCGGCATGGCCCAGGCCCACTGGGAAATCCAGGGCTGGATGATTCTCCTCCTGGGCTGGGTATTCGTTCCCTTCTACCAGCGCAGCATGGTCTATACCATGCCCGAATTCCTGGAAAAACGTTATAACCGCCAGAGCCGCGGCATCCTCACCTACATCTCCCTGGCCAGCTACGTGCTCACCAAGGTCTCCGTAACGGTCCTCGCCGGCGGACTGGCCCTGAACACGCTCCTGGGCATCAATTTCTGGGTAGCAGCCCTGGCGCTGGTAATCATCACCGCCATCTATACGGTTATCGGCGGCATGGAATCGGTGCTCAAGACCTCCGTGCTCCAGACGCCCATCCTCCTGGTGGGCTCCCTGGTCATCCTGTACCTGGGTCTGAGGGAACTGGGCGGTTGGAACGCCATGATGGACATCTGCGGCTCGCAGCCTGTGAACCAGCTGGGTGACGACATGACCACCCTCATGCGCAGCGGACAGGACAAGGCCTTCCCCTGGTACGGAGCCCTCTTCGGCAGCGCCATCATCGGCTTTTGGTACTGGTGTACGGACCAGTTCATCGTGCAGCGCGTCCTTTCCGGAAAAGACCAGAAGGAAGCCCGCCGGGGCACCATTTTCGGCGCTTACCTGAAGCTTCTTCCGGTGTTCCTGTTCCTGATTCCCGGCATGATTGCCTTCGCCCTCACCAAGAAACCGGATTCGGTCATCGGCGCACAACTCTCCGCCGCCCTGCTGCCCGACGCAGCCACCGGCGCCCTGCAGAACCCCGACCTGGCCTTCCCTATGCTGGTGAACACCCTGCTTCCCGTAGGCTTGAAGGGCGTAGTCATCTGCGGCATACTGGCCGCCCTTATGAGTTCCCTGGCCTCGCTGTACAACTCATCGGCCATGCTCTATACCATCGACATTTACAAGCGCCGCCACCCCAAGGCCGACGAGCACAAGCTGGTGCGCATCGGCAGAATCGCCACCGTCGTCGTGGTGGTGCTGGGCGTCCTGTGGATTTTCGTGATTCAGGCCATGGGCAAGAGCCTGTATGATTACATCCAGAGTATCCAGAGCCTGCTGGCCCCGGCCATCGCCGCCGTGTTCCTCCTGGGCGTGTGCTGGAAGAAAACTACGCCCAAGGCCGGTTCCTGGACCCTGGTCGTGGGTCTGGTGCTGGGCTTCACCCGCCTCATCACGATGATTGCCAATCCGGATTCCCACAACTGGTTCACTTACGTGTTCAATGAGATGAATGTCTATGCCTTCGGCGTCTGGACCTTCCTGTTCTGCGTGGGATTTGCCATCGTGGTAAGTATGATCACCCCCAAGCCCAGCCGGGAACATGTCCAGGGCCTGTGCTTCGGCACCGCAAGCCCGGAGCAGAAGGCCGAAACCCGCGCTTCCTGGAACAAGTGGGACATTGTGCACACCGTAATCATCCTCGCAGTTACCGTCGCCTTCTACATTTATTTCTGGTAGTCGTATGTTGGAAGATCTCAAAAAGAAAGTATGCCAGGCCAATCTGGACCTGGTCAAGCACGGACTGGTGCTCTTCACCTGGGGCAACGTGAGCGCCATCGACCGCGAAAGCGGCCTGGTGGTAATCAAGCCCAGCGGTGTATCCTATGACAATATGAAGCCCGAGGATATGGTTGTGGTGGACCTGGAAGGCAAAGTGGTGGAAGGAGACTTGAACCCCTCTTCCGACACCCCTACCCACGTGGTGCTGTACAAGGCCTTCCCCAACATCGGCGGAGTAGTGCATACGCACAGCACCTTTGCCACCGCCTGGGCCCAGGCCGGCGAGGACATTCCCAATATCGGCACCACCCATTCCGATTATTTCCACGAGGACATCCCCTGCACGCGCAATATGAAAAAGGCCGAGGTCTTCGGCGAGTACGAGAAAGAGACCGGCAACGTCATCGTGGAACGGTTCAAGGAGTTGGACCCGGACGATACGCCGGCCGTGCTGGTGAAAAACCACGGCCCCTTCGCCTGGGGAAAGGATGCCGACAATGCCGTGCACAACGCCGTAGTGCTGGAAGAAGTGGCCAAGATGGCCTTCGTAGCCTGCAACGTGCATGTGTCCGCAAACATCAGAATGGGCTCTTTTTCGTTCAACACGCCATCGATGAACAAACACCTCATTGAAAAGCATTACAGCCGCAAACACGGACCCAACGCTTACTATGGGCAAAAAAAGTAGCCTTTTTTGCCCGGGGAAGACTACCTTACCCCCCCCCCCCGAAAACAATAACACAAAAACAGAATACAATTATGGCATTTGAAAATTACGAATTATGGTGGGTCACCGGTGCCCAGCTCCTGTACGGGGGCGATGCCGTGGTAAAAGTGGACGCTCATTCCAAAGAGATGGTGGAAGGCCTCAACGCTTCCGGAAGCATCCCCGTGAAGATTGTCTATAAAGGAACGGCCAACAGCAGCAAGGAGGTGGAGGACGTGATGAACGCCGCCAACAACACCCCTGCCTGCGTGGGCGTCATCACCTGGATGCACACTTTTTCTCCTGCCAAGATGTGGATCAAGGGCCTGCAGGACCTGAAGAAGCCCCTGCTGCATTTCCACACCCAGTACAACGCCGAGATCCCCTGGGACGAGATTGACATGGACTTTATGAACCTGAACCAGAGTGCCCACGGGGACATTGAGTTCGGCCACATCTGCGCCCGCATGCGCATCCCCAGAAAGGTGGTGGTAGGTTATTGGAAAGACCCTGAAGCCCAGCGCCGGATTGCCATCTGGGCCCGCGTGAGCGCCGCCCTGGCCGACGCACGCAACGTACGCTGCCTGATGTTCGGCATGAACATGAACAACGTGGCCGTTACGGACGGAGACCGCGTGGAGTTTGAACAGCGCCTGGGTTATCACGTGGATTACTACCCGGTATCTTCCCTGATGGACTATTGGAAGAAGGTCACAAAGGAAGAGACCGATGCCCTGGTGGAAGAGTACAAGAAGCTCTACACCCTCAAGATAGACGAGACCGGACCGGAAGTGTACTGGGAGAAGGTGTACAACGCCGCCCGCGCGGAGATTGCCATCCGCCGCGTGCTGGAAGCCACCGGTGCCACCGCCTTCACCACCAACTTTGACGACTTGGGAGACGCAGACATAAACGCCCCCCACTTCGTGGGCTTTGACCAGATTCCCGGCCTGGCTACCCAGCGGCTGATGGCGGAAGGCTATGGTTTCGGTGCAGAAGGAGACTGGAAGACGGCCTGCCTGCAGCGCACCCTCTGGGTCATGTCCCAGGACCTGCCCGGAGGCTGCTCCTTCCTGGAAGACTATACGCTCAACTTCGACGGAGAAAAATCGTCCTGCCTGCAGAGCCATATGCTGGAGGTGAGCCCGATGATTGCCAGCGACCGTCCCAAACTGGAAGTACACTTCCTGGGCATCGGTATCCGCAAGCAACCCACCGCCCGTCTGGTGTTTACCTCCAAGACCGGTCCCGGCGCCAAGGCCACCCTGGTGGACCTGGGTAACCGCTTCCGCGTCATCGTTCAGGATGTAGATTGCATCGAACCGCAGCCCATGCCCAAACTTCCCGTAGCGTCGGCCCTCTGGGTCCCCCGTCCCAGTTTTGAGATCGGAGCCTGTGCCTGGATCCTGGCCGGCGGCACCCATCATTCCGCCTTCAGCTATGACATTACGGCCGAATATTGGGAAGACTTCGCCGAATTCACCGGCGTGGAATTCCTGCACATCGGCAAGGATACCACCATCCCCAAGTTCAAACGCGAACTGAAGATGAATGAAGTATATTATCTGCTGAACAAAGCCTTGAAGTAGATATGAACGCACGCGAAACCATCAGCTCCGGGAAAGCCATCCTGGGCATCGAATTCGGCAGCACGCGCATCAAGGCTGTCCTGATTGACCAGGACCACAATCCCATCGCCCAGGGAAGCCACGAGTGGGAAAACCAGCTCGAGGGCGGCTACTGGACCTATAGCCTGGACGCCATCTGGACCGGCCTGCAGGACTGCTACAGCAAGCTTCGGGAAGACGTTCACGTGCACTACAACACGGATATCGAGCGCCTTGCCGCCATCGGCATCAGCGCCATGATGCACGGCTATATGGCCTTCAACAGCGCCGACCAGCTGCTGACTCCTTTCCGGACCTGGCGCAACACCAACACCGGTGCCGCCGCCAGGGAACTCAGCGCCCTGTTCAACTTTAACATGCCACTCCGCTGGAGCCTGTCCCATCTGTACCAGTGTATCCTGGACGGAGAGCCGCATGTGAAAGACGTGGTGTTTTTCACCACCCTGGCCGGCTACATCCACTGGAAACTCACCGGGCACAAAGTACTTGGCGTAGGAGATGCCTCCGGCATGATGCCCATCGACGCCGCCACCAGGGATTTTGACGAAAAACGCATTGCCGATTTTGACAAACTGGTGTCCGAAAAGGGCTTCCCCTGGAAACTGAGGGACATCCTCCCCAAAGTGCTTCTGGCCGGCGAAGCGGCCGGTGTACTTACCGAAGACGGGGCCCGCTACCTGGACATTTCCGGTCACCTGAAGCCGGGCGTCCCCTTCTGTCCGCCGGAAGGCGACGCCGGCACCGGTATGGTGGCCACGAACGCCGTGAAACCGCGCACCGGAAATGTATCGGCCGGCACATCTTCCTTCTCCATGATCGTGATGGAGAAGGACCTGTCCCAGCCCCACGAGGTGATTGACATCGTCACCACTCCGGACGGCGCCCCCGTGGCCATGGTGCACTGTAACAACTGTACCAGCGACCTCAACGCCTGGGTGAACCTGTTCAAGGAATACCAGCAGCTCCTGGGCATTCCCGTGGACATGAACGAGGTTTATGCCAAGCTGTACAACAATGCTCTCACCGGAGATGCGGATTGCGGCGGCCTGGTATCTTACAACTATTTCTCCGGAGAACCCATTACGGGTCTGGCCGAAGGAAGACCTCTCTTCGTGCGCAATGCCCTCGATAAATTCAGCCTGGCCAATTTCATGCGTGCGCACCTGTATGCATCCGTAGGCGTTCTGAAAATAGGCAATGACATCCTTTTCAAGGAAGAAAAGGTAGAGGTGGACCGGCTCACCGGTCACGGTGGCCTGTTCAAGACTCCCGTCGTGGGTCAGCGCATCCTGGCAGCCGCTCTGGGCACGCCCATTTCCGTGATGGAAACCGCAGGAGAAGGCGGCGCCTGGGGCATTGCACTGCTGGCCGCATATGAGGTAAAAGGCAACGGAATGACCCTTCCGGACTATCTGGAAACAGTGGTTTTCCCGGGCTATACCGGAACGGAGATAATTCCCACGGCGGAAGACATCGCCGGCTTCGATGCCTGGATCAGAAACTACAGCGCCTGCATTCCCGTAGAGGAAGCGGCAGTCCGGCACAAAGCCTGATATCCTAAAAAACTCACGCGTATATGAAAAAGACATTCTTCCTCGCAGGGGTGGCCGCCATCGCACTGGCCTGCGCCCCAAAAGCGGAACTGACCCGTTCCGGACTGAATCCCAAAGATTTTGAAAGCAGCTACGACGGTGCTCCCACCGCCCTGTACACCCTCACCAATGCCAACGGCATGGAAGTGTGCATCACCAACTTCGGCGGACGCATCGTATCCATCCTGGTACCGGATAAGGACGGGCAGTTCCGGGATGTGGTACTGGGCTTTGACAAGGTGGCCGATTACTTCCCGGAGAGCAACGCCACCGACTTCGGCGCTGCCATCGGCCGCTATGCCAACCGCATCAACCAGGGAAAGATTACCCTGGACGGTGTGGAATACCAGCTTCCGCAGAACAACTTCGGCCACTGCCTCCACGGCGGTCCCAGCGGCTGGCAGTACAAGGTTTTCTCCTGCGTGGAGGCCGATTCCCAGCACGTAAAACTGCTCTGCGAATCACCGGACGGAGACAACAACTTCCCCGGCAACGTCAAGGCCTATGTGACCTACACCCTCACCGAGGACAATGCCATCGACATTGCCTATGAGGCCACCACGGACGCTCCCACGGTCATCAACATGACCAACCATTCTTACTTCAACCTGTCCGGGGATCCGGCCGGTCACAGCGTCACCGAAGACGTCCTCTGTATCAACGCCACCCATTTCACCCCTGTGGACGATACGTTCATGACCACCGGAGAAGTACGCCCCGTGGCCGATACGCCCTTCGATTTCACCGCTCCCAAACCCATCGGCCAGGACATTGCCGCCGACTGTGACCAAATCCGAAACGGCAAGGGCTTCGACCACAACTGGTGCCTGGACACGAACGGAGACCTTGACAGTCCGGCCTGCGAGCTCTACAGTCCGGCCAGTGGCATCCGGCTTGTCGTATATACCGACGAACCCGGCATCCAGGTCTATACCGGCAACTTCCTGGACGGCACGGTAAGCGGTAAAAAAGGCATCGTTTACCAGGAGCGCAGCGCCATCTGCCTGGAAACCCAGCACTATCCGGACTCTCCCAACAAGCCCGGCTGGCCCTCCGTCGTCCTCCGACCCGGAGAAACCTACCGCAGTCGGTGCATTTTCGCTTTCGGAATCGAATAGATCTTCAAAAAAGCCTGGCGAACGTCAGGCTTTTTTCTATCAGAGGTAAGCTTTTGTAATGGAGGCGGGACAGGCAGCCATTCCGGCCGGAGCACCTGTATAGATTACCGTGCCACCGTCCTCTCCTGCACCGGGGCCTAGTTCCAACACCCAGTCTGCACTGCGGATGACATCCATATTGTGCTCAATCAGATACACGGTATTGCCCTGCGTTACCAGATGATCGAACAAAGCCAGGATGTGGCGCACGTCCTTTATGTGCAGGCCGTCTGTGGGCTCATCCACGATGAACACTTTCCCCTGCTCCCCCAAATAGGAAGCCAGTTTGAGCCGCTGCAGTTCTCCTCCGCTCAGGGTGGAGAGCGCTTGGTTCAGATGCAGGTACTGCAGCCCCACATCCACCAGCGGCCGTAATTTCCGCTCGATCACCGTCCCCTTGAAGAAAGCCGATGCCAGCCGCACGGAAAGGTCCATCACCTGGGCAATGTTCAACGTTTCGCCCGTAGCGGGACTGGCATATGTAAATGCCAGGGCCTCAGGAGCATAGCGCAGGCCACCGCAGGCCTCGCAAACGGTTTCGATGGAATCCATGAAAGCCATCTCCGATACAATTACGCCCTTTCCGCTGCACACCGGGCAAGCTCCCTTCCCATTGAAAGTGAAATACTCTTCCTTCATTTTGTGCGCCTTTGCAAAAACCTTCCTGATGTCACCTGCCACCTCCATATAGGTGGCAGGCGTGGAACGGAGGCTTACTCCAATGTCTTTCTGGCTGATATACACCACTTTCCCCGGAGTGGAGCAGGCCTTACGGAAGCATTCCATCAAGGAACTCTTTCCGGAACCGGCCACACCGGCTACCACCCCTAAAACACCCAGCGGAAAGTCCACAGTAACGTTTTTCAGATTGTGAAGTGTAGCATTGGCTACCCGGAATGTATCCTTGCCGGAACGCGGCACTCTCTTGAACGGAACCTCTTCCTCGATAAGCAGGCCGGTGGAAGTGCCGCTGCCCAGCAGTTTGCTGTAGGGTCCCTGGAATACGATGTGTCCACCGTCGATACCTGGTCCCGGACCCATATCCACAATATGATCGGCAATTTTGATCATCTCCCGGTGATGCTCCACCAGCAGGACCGTATTTCCCGCATCGCGGAGACGCTGAACGGAACGCTTCATCCTTTCTATGTCACGGTTGTGCAGGCCCACGGATGGTTCATCCAAGATATAAAGGACATCGGCCAGGGAAGAATTGATGTATTTGGCAATCTTGCAGCGTTGCGCCTCGCCGCCGGAAAGCGTTCCCAACGGACGGTCCAGGCTCAGATACCCAAGACCGATTTCTTCCAGCGCCGTAAGCCGTGCGCCGATAGCCGCCTTCATGTCAACTGCCAGCGGGTCCTGAATACCCTGAATCCAGGTATTGAGGCGGGTGATGGACATAGCGCAGGCTTCAGCGATATTCTTCCCCTCTATTTTACAACTTAACACCTTGGGATTCAGACGCGTACCGCCACAATCCGGGCAGATTCCCATCACCAGCATAGGATTCAGGACCGCCGCATGCAGGAGTCCTTCTTCGGAGTTAATGATGCTCCGGTACATTCGGGGAATGAGACCTTCATATTTGGCGCTTTTCGGCCATCCTGCAGGAGGGTTCTTTAGTTTGATCTGCGGACTGTTCAGGAACAGGTCCAGTTCCTCTGGCGTATAATCCTTGATTTTTTTGTCCAGGTCAAACAGACCGCTCCGGGCATAGCGGATCCAGCGCCATCCGCCCTTTCCGAAGGCAATGTAATGGATAGTGTCCTCGTCATTGAGGCTCTTGTCAAAATCCACCAGTTTGTGAATGTCCAGTTCGCGGATTTCCCCCAAGCCGGAGCAGCGCGGACAACTACCCTGCGGATGGTTGAAACTGAATGAATCAGAGTAGCCTACAAACGGCTTTCCCACACGGGAAAACAACAGGCGCATGAGGGCGTAGATATCCGTATAGGTACCCACCGTGGAACGGGAATTCTGCGCCGGCTTTTTTTGGTCAATCACAATGGCGATGGGAAGGCCTTCAATTTCATCCACATGCGGCCTTCCGTATTTGGGGAGGTACTGCTGCACAAAAGTGGGAAACGTGTCATTGAGCTCCCGGCGGCTTTTGGCTGCAATGGTATCCAACACCAACGAGCTCTTTCCCGAACCGGAAACGCCCGTAAAAACCGTAATCTTGTATTTGGGAATATCCAGGGAAACATCCTTGAGGTTGTTCTCCCGAGCACCCCGTATGCGGATGGTCTCGTTAGTCATAGCACAAAATTACAATATCCCCGACAGCTTTGCAAATTCGTCCATCTTTTGCCACAGGTCCAGCGATTTTGGCCGATTTTGACGGTTCTCTGGCTCAAACGAACCATGGATCCAGCAATTTTAGGCAAAAATGCCGGACAGATGGCAGTGACAAGATAATGCGGGTTCATTACTCATTACTGACGGCCATAATCTTTGGCATGGAGGAACTGTTGTACCAAATGTAAGGACATTTTCAAGGCAGGGGCAATCTGTTCGGCATTCATATCATATCGATTTGCCAATTGTACCACTAACCTTCCCTTTTCGTCCGGGGATAGTTGATATAGCCTGCGCCCCCCAAGTTGTTGATTGACAATAACAGTATAATCCTCCAATGAATAATCCAACTCCTCCTCCAGCGTTCGAGCCACCTGAACAAATGCTTCATAGTCCTTCACCAATCGGCTCTCATACTCCTTGGGACTTTTGAACAGTTTATAAAATAAGCGGTTATCAACAAACGAAGCCGGGAGCAGCCCCAGCTCAGGATGAAACTCCCAATCCGATGGAATGGGCTTTTCCGTGCGAGCCAATTTAATCAACTCGCGCTTCGAAAAGGTATCGGCCCGCCTGCCCTTAATCAAAGTTCCATATAAAGAAAAGTGGAGTGAGTTGCTACCCCAGGGGTAGCCGGCAGGAACGCAGATTTGCTTCTCATGCGGGTTGCGGTCTACATAAATGAAATTCCTCCTCATCTGTTCCTCGTCTTCGATGGGGACCAATTTGAACCAATAATCCTCAGGTATGGGTGGGAAACCATCCTTTATCTGCCTGGCCGATATTTTTTTCCGTATGTGGTCAAAGGCTTTAAGAATAGCCCCTCCTGTGCCACTCAGAATAATGTGTACGTGGTTTGGCATAAGTGAAAAAGAGTAAATTTTCACTTCAAAGAGAAGAGTAAGCAAACCCAGGACAATCATTCCGTATGCATACTGCCCCTTGTTATGGAAAAGCCTCCCCTCCTTCCATCCATCCGTACTCAAATGATAATACCCATTGGGCCAACTACGGTATTCGTCCCGCTCCTTTCTTCTTCTCTTTGCCATCATCAAGCTGGTGATACTACGGACAAACATACCTTTTTTGCACGCGGTATCCAAGCATCGTAAAAAAGAAAGTGTTGTTTCAGGAGATTTTTTTTACTGGATGTTATTCACCCTCAAATTAAGTCGATTTTTCGAATGGCATTGCGAAGGTTTTGACGGGCCGTGACGGGAATCAGGGCTTCATGGAGAGGAAGGCTCCGTGGCGAAACTTCAATGAGCCAGTCAAAGCCGGCGGCCTCCAGGGCGGGCACATCATCCAGGCGGCCCGAGAGCAGGGCCACGGGGATGCCGCTCGCACGCTGAAGGACACCCAGCGGTGCCTTCCCTTGCAGGGTTTGACGGTCTGATCTGCCTTCACCGGTGATGACGAGTGAGGCTCCTTCAAGGACCTGGTCAAAGCGACACAGATCCAATATGTACTGGACGCCTGAATACACGGTGGGTCGGGCATAGGCCATGAAGGCGGCACCCAGTCCGCCTGCTGCACCAGCACCTGGCCGGTCTTTTACTTCCACGCCTGTTTCCTCCTGAATTTTGGAAGTCCATTGCAGCATATCAGATTCCAGGATTTCTACATCGGCCGGTGTGGCTCCTTTTTGCGGGCCGAACAGGTAAATGGCACCATTGGGGCCTGTCAAAGGGACCTGCACGTCACAAAGCAGTTCTACGTGGGAGTCCCGCAACAGTTCCTGCACGCCGGGGATAGACAGCATGCCACGCCCGCCGTCACATGTGACCGTTCCACCCAGGCCTACGATAAAACGGCGACATCCCTTTTTGTATGCGGCAAGGACAATCTCGCCCACACCGCGGGTATCGGTCTTGAAAGGGTTGCGCTCATGGGGTTCTACCAGATGGATACCGCAGACCTGCGCCACCTCAATGAGGGCAGTGTTTCCCCATACGCCATATCCAGCCCGGATCGGTCGGCCCAAAGGATCATGAACCGTTGTCTGTTCGATGGTAGCACTAAGCGCGGTAGCAAGCACTTCCAGCGTGCCTTCACCACCATCGGCAAGGGGTATGGGTATCACCTGTGCAGCAGGGAAACGCGCCTGTACGGCATCCGTGAGCACATGCGCCACCTCGCGAGAGGTCAGGCACTCTTTAAACGAATCGGGTGCGACAATAATCTTCTTCATCATAGGCCACCGCGCCAGCATTTTGGGCCGATTTTGCCGATTCTCTGGCTCAGCCAAACCACGAAGCCAGCGTTTAGGACTGATCTTGCAGGACAGCTGGCTCACCTAAAACACAGGCCTGGGCAATTCCTACACTTCCTCGTTCTCTGTACGGGCAATAATCTCGTTCTGGAGCTGGGCGGTCATGTCATTGAAGTAGTCCGAGTAACCGGCCACCCGCACCAGGAGATCCCGGAAATCGTCCGGATTTTCCTGGGCCTTCCTAAGGGTCTCCGTATCCACGATGTTGAACTGGATGTGATGTCCGCCCAGGCGGAAATATTCTCGAATTAGCTGGCCTATTTTTTCCAAATCCTGCTGACGACGAAGAAGGGCCGGAATAAAACGGACATTCAGGAGCGTACCTCCGCTCTTGGTCTGGTCCAGCCTGCCCAGCGAACGAATCACGCAAGTAGGGCCTTTCACATCCGAACCATGGGCAGGTGAGGTGCCGTCGGAGATGGCGAAATGCGCGAAGCGGCCGTTCACGGAAGCTCCGCACATCTGGCCGAAATAGTTGTGGCAGGTGGTGGAAAGCATATTCAGTTGTGTCTTTCCTCCGCGTGTGTTGGGACGACCCTCAATGGCGTCCACCAGATCGTCGTACACGCGCACGGCGATGTCATCGGCATAGGCTTCGTCATTTCCAAAGAAAGGTGTATGGTTGCGGATATACAGGCGCATAGGCTCCTGACCCTTCCAGTCGGCGGCCACGGCATCCAGCATTTGCTGCATGGTGTAACGGCCTTCCTCGAAGACGTGTTTCTTAAGCGTGGTGAAGCAGTCGGTAATGGTGCCCAGGCCCGTGCACTGGATGTAGGTGGTGTTATAGCGCGCACCGCCGCTGTAATAATCCTTTCCCTTGGCGATGCAGTCGTCGATATACAGGGAAAGGAAGGTAGCGGGAGCGTATAGCGAGAACATCCGCTCGATGTAGTTATTCACCGCCAGCTTCAAGTCCACGAAATACACCATCTGCTTGTGCCAGGCCCCGTAAAGCTCTTCGAAGGTCTTGAATTGACGCGGATCTCCGGTTTCCAGGCCGATCTTTTTCCCCGTAAGGGGATCCACACCGTTATTGAGGGTGATTTCCAGAATCTTGGGGGTATTGAGGTATCCGGTCAGCAGGTAGGCTTCCTTTCCGAAGGCGCCCACTTCGATGCAGCCGGAGCAACCGCCTTCACGGGCATCTTCCAGCGTTTTCCCCTGGCGCACCAGCTCCTTCACATAGGTATCCGGATTGAACACGGAAGGATAGCCGTGCCCCTGGCGGATGACCTTGATACCTTCAATGAGGAACTCGTCCGGGGTGTTTTCAGCAATATGGATGGACAGGCCGGGCTGCAACTCGTGCAGTTCCTCCTGGATTTCCAGAATCATATACGAGAGGTCGTTCACTCCGGAATTGCCGTCACGGTCCACACCGCCGATATTGATGTTTGTAAAGTCATTGTACGTGCCGCTTTCCCGGGCGGTAATACCCACCTTGGGTGGCGCGGGCTGGTTGTTGAACTTGATCCACAGACAGCTCAGAAGCTCCTTGGCCTTTTCGTAGGTGAGGCTTCCGTCCTCCAGGCCCTTCCTGTAGAAGGGATACAGGTGCTGGTCGATATGGCCGGGGTTCATCGAATCCCAACCGTTGAGTTCGGTTACCGTTCCAAGATGCACGAACCAGTACATCTGAATGGCCTCCCACAGGTCCCGCGGCGCATGGGCGGGCACCCAGTGGCAGACGGAAGCAACCTTCTCCAGTTCGGCCTTGCGAACGGGGTCCGTGCACTTGGCAGCCATTTCCTCCGCCAGGGCGGCGTGGCGCTCGGCAAAGAGGATGGCGGCATCGCAACTGATGGCCATAGCATTGAGCTCCTGCTGTTTATCTGTGGCTTCGGGGTCATAGATGAAGTCCAGGGTATCCAGCGCCTTCTGGATACGAGCCTTCACATCCAGCAGTCCTTCGCGATACAGCTTACCGTCCATGGCCGTATGGCCGGCGGCGCGCTGTTCCATAAACTCGGTGAATACGCCGGCATGATAGGCCTCTTCCCACTCCTTGGAGACGTGATTGAAAATGCGCTCCCGCTGGGTCTTCCCCTTCCAATAGGGGATAACCTCGCGCTCGTACGTGTCGATGTCTTCCTGCGTAATGTTATACTGCTGCAGCTCCCGGCTGTCCAGCACATGGAGGTCTTCCACGCTGTGGCAGGTGAGTTCCGGAAAGGTGGGAACCGCCTTGGGCTTGGGGCCGCGTTCGCCCACGATGAGTTCGTCCTGGCCTATGTAGATGGTCTTCTTCTTACAGATCTCGTAGAAATTCCGGGCGCGCAGCTCCGCAATGGGATACTTCCCGTAATTCTCTTTGTAAAAGGCCGTCTCGATGAGCGCACGCTCAATGGTGAGGGTGGCAGGCGTCTCCAGACTTTCCCTGCGAAGACGCTTGATCCTTTCATTCATTCCCCCGTCGTTTTCGGGGTGCTTGATGGTAAACTGTCTCATAACTGATGCTTGGCATTATACACTTCTTCCAGGGTCATAGGCTTTTTCAGGGAGCCCAGGACGCGGCAGCCGGTTTCGGTAATCAAATAGTCCAGCTCGTTTCGGAGGCCTCCGAAACCCTTCCAAGCCTCGAACTTATCGTAGTTGATGTATTCCTTGAATTTCCCTTCCGCCTTCCAATAATCTATGAGTTCCGGCATAAAATAAATGCCGGGCTCTACGGTGAACACAAAGCCGGGCTCCAGTTCCCGCGCCAGCCGCAAGGACTTGAAACCAAATTGTTTACTCTTGACCATCCCGTCTGCATACCCCACATACTGCTCGCCAAGGTTCTCCATGTCGTGGACATCCAGGCCCATCATGTGGCCGGTGCCGCAGGGGAAAACCAGGGCATAGGCACCGCTTTCGGCGATGTCCCGGGGATCGCCCTTCATCAGGCCCAGGTCCACCATGCCTTCGGCAATGGCCTCTGCAGCAGCCAGGTGGGCATTCCGGTAAGGATTACCGGGCTTGAGCTGGCCCACGGCCGCATAGAAACTGCGAAGACAGATGTTGTAGATGAGTTCCTGCCGCTCGGTGAACCGTTCGTTCACCGGCATGGAGGAAGAAAGGTCTCCCGCATAATGGAGCGGATTTTCCGCTCCGGCATCCAGAAGGAACATATCTCCAGCCTTGAGCGTATGTACAAATCCATGATTGTGAAGCACTTGACCCGCCGTAGTGGCAATGGTGGGGAAAGCTAGGCCGCAGCCGGGACGGCAGGTGGCTTCCTGCAGTACGGCGGCGGCAATCTCCGCCTCATGCACGCCCGGACGGGCCATGCGGTAGGCAATGAGGTGCATCCGGGTCGATATATCCACCGCCTCTTCGATGGCGGCAATCTCTTCCGGCTGCTTGTGGTTGCGCATGTCCACCACGGCCTTGATGAATTCTACATCAGCCCGGGCCTCCTGCTCCGTAGGGCCGATGCCCAGAAGCTCCTGCAGCCACACCCGGTGGTCTCCGCGGTACGGGGGCAGAAATCTGACCTGGCGGCCTGCCAGATAGCCCTTCAGGGCGCTTAGGGGCAGGGTACTCTCCACACCCACCAGCGCCGCATTGTCCTGCAGGGTGGGCATGGTACCCGTCCACACAATATCGTCGATGGTGAGTTCGTTGCCGAAAATAATCTCCTCTCCCGAATCCAGGTCCATGACGGCGGCGAGACCGGCGTAGTCCAGGCCCCAGAAATAAAGGAAGCTGCTGTCCTGCCGGAAGGCGTATTCGTTGCCGGCATAGTTCATGCCTACGAGTTCGTTCCCCAGGAACAGAAGGACACCGCCGCCCAGTTTCTCACGAAGCCGGGCGCGGCGGGTAATATAGGTGCTTTTTTCGAACATTAAAACCGTATGAAAAGAAACAGAACGACAGGTTAACGGGTACGGCTGTTGGCTTTGGTGCACTCGTTTACGAATTTGTGCTTTGAAATTTGCTGGTCGGTAGCGGGGAAATATTTGGCCAGGAGTTCGTACAGGCCGGGGTCACGCTCCTTGAGTTCTTCCCGGGTGTTCACGTAATTGTGCTTTCCGTCCGGATGGTCCATTTCTGCATTTACGTTGAACCAGTCCTGTACACCCTCTGCCCAATACTCGGCAATGTCCGTGAGGCGATAGGTGTTCCACCAGAGGTCTTTCTCCTTGGCATTGGCCAGCAGGGCTTCCAGTTGTTCGTTGATGTCGGGATCTACCTGAACGATACCCACCAGGTGAATGCTGTGGGCAAACTCATGGATGAGGATATCTTCTGCGTGGTACTTGTCTATCTGATAACCCAGGACGTTTTCCTCGGCGCAGGAGGTGAGGGGAAACTCCAGGTCTCCGCCCAGACCCCGGGCCCGGAGGTCCCAGTTGAGGGTGGTATCGGCAGCCAGATAGGCGTGCTCCGGCACGTCGGTGGTGCCTTCGTAACGGGCCATCATGGTAACGCGTGTCCCGGCTTTCCGAAGGGCGTTCATCACCTCTTCCGACAGCATGGAGGTCATGGCCCAGAGGGTATTGTGTCCAGCTACCAGCGCACTGTCCGGGCAGCGCCAGGAACTGCAAAGCGGGATGCCGTTGACATCTACATATTTTTTATACCAGGGATCCAGGTGGAGGGAATCCGGAGGCGTAGTAATCACGCACTCCGGAACACCCAATGCTTCTACAAAGTCCACCTGCGTCACGGCCGCTTTTTGGGGGCCCTTGCAGCCCAGAATCAGGGCTGCAAGCACCACAACGGGAAGGAACAAGCGTCTCATAGGCTACTTCATATAGGTGTAACGATAGTCCGTCGGACTCACCAGGGTTTCCTTGATCACTCTGGGGATGATCCAGCGGATAAGGTTGAACTCACCGCCGGCCTTGTCGTTGGTACCACTGGCGCGGGCGCCGCCGAAAGGCTGGTTGCCCACCACGGCTCCGGTGGGTTTGTCGTTGATGTAGAAGTTGCCGGCCGCGTAGCGCAGGTCGTGGGCAATTTTCTCCACCGCCAGGCGGTCCTGGCCGAACACGGCGCCCGTGAGGCCGTACGGGGAGGTGCCGTCGCAAAGCTTGACAGCCTCTTCCAGCTTGTCATCGTCGTAAGGATAGACGGTGAGCACCGGGCCGAAGATTTCCTCTTCCATGCTCTTGAAATGAGGATTTGTGGTTTCGATGATGGTAGGTTCCACAAAGTAGCCCACGCTCTTGTCGCGCTTTCCGCCCATCACCACCTTGGCGTCGGCGGCGGCTTCGGCATAGGAAATATAATCGTTGATGTTGTCCCAGGAGGCTTCGTCGATGACGGCGTTGATGAAGTTGGCGTGGTCCATCACGTCTCCCATCTTCACCTCGGAAGCATACTGCTTCACGATACCCAGCACCTCGGGCCACAGGCTCTTGGGCACGTACATGCGGGAAGCGGCCGAACACTTCTGGCCCTGGAACTCGAAGGCTCCGCAGAAGGCGGCGGTGGCGACGGCCTTGGCATCGGCCGAAGGGTGTACAAAGATGAAGTCCTTGCCGCCGGTTTCTCCGACCAGGCGGGGGTAGCTCACATAATGACCCAGGTTCTCGCCGGCCTGGCGCCAGAGGTTGTTGAAGGTACCCGTGGAACCGGTGAAATGGATACCGGCAAACCACTTGGAAGAGGTAGCCACCTTGCCGATGAGGGCGCCGCTGCCCGGCAGGAAATTAATCACACCGTCCGGCAGACCGGCCTCCTTGTACAGTTGCATGAGGTAATAGTTGCTGAGGGTGGCGGTGGTGGAAGGCTTCCACAGGGCCACGTTGCCCAGCAGGACCGGAGTCATGCACAGATTGGAGGCGATGGAGGTGAAGTTGAACGGAGTCACCGCCAGGATGAAACCCTCCAGGGGACGGAACTCCATGTGGTTGATGTTCATATAGCCGTCCTTGGGCTGCATCGCATAAATCTTGGAGGCATAGTGGACGTTGTAGCGGAAAAAGTCGATGGTCTCGCAGGCGCTGTCAATCTCGGCCTGGTAGATGTTCTTGCTCTGGCCCAGCATCGTGGCAGCGTTGAGGATGGGACGGTACTTGGTGGCCAGCAGTTCCGCCATTTTGAGGACGATGGCGGCGCGGGTGGTCCAGGGCGTCTCGCTCCAGATTTTATGGGCTTCCATAGCGGCATCGACAGCCATCTGGACTTCCTTTTCCCCTACTTTGTGGAAAGTGGCCAGCACGTGATTGTGGTCGTGCGGGCATACCACTTTGCCCGTATTTCCGGTGCGGATTTCCTTTCCGCCGATGATGATGGGGATATCCACCACCGTGTTGAATTGGCGTTTGAGCTCTGCGTCCAGGGCAATGCGCTCCGGAGAGCCTTCCAGATAAGCCTTCACCGGCTCATTGGCCGGCACCGGGAAATTGATGATTGCGTTGTTCATAAATGTGTTATTAATGTGTTTAATATTTCCAATATTAAAGTCTTCAAATATAAGGATTATTTCCGAGAAAAAGAAAGCCTAAAGATACTTGTAAGTGATGATGAAGTCAAAGGTTCGGGACCCGACGGCCAACTTGTTGCGAAAGACAAGGGTTCTGCCCTTGGCAGCCGCCACACGATCCGGATGCATCCCCACAAAAAAACGGCCCTGGTTTTCTCCCTTTCCATTGGGATCGCCGTCGTAAGTAATGGTATTGCCGTCCTTATCCTTTTTCCCACCCCAGACATACCACTGCCAAAAAGCCGTTCCACTACTCCAGGTGCAGGATTCCCCATTCATATCCACCCACATGCCAGGCTTGTAGGAAGTCATGTCCGCCTTGGTGCCGTCCGGATTGTAACAAGTGAAACTGCGCTCGTCCAACTGGCGTACATCCGCAGCGATGAAAGCATTCACTTTGTCCACAGGCAGTTCGAAATGCCCCAGCTCAAAACCTCCGCGGGCGGCCGCTTCGTCGGTATCGATATTCACGTTTACCGAGATGGTGTTTCCGGAAAGGGCCCAGGAGTAGGTACTGCCCAGCCCTGCGCCTTCCAGGTTTCCGCTGGAGGGAGCCGTCATATCCAGAACCTGGTCATCGGCCATACATTTTATCTTGTAGGGCCAGATGCGGTCGTTGGCGTTGTTGTCGTCCCAAAGGTGGGAAATATAGGAAATGGGCGTACAGGCCACTACCGCCCACACATACGCAGCATCGGAAGGGACCGTCCAACTGGCCACAGCAACATTTCCCGTTGCGGCCGACGCCATAACAGGAGCGCTGTAGCTGCGGGTGGACATATCTTCTCCCAACGACACGAATCCCACCGTCCAGCCGGCCACGGAAGCATCTCCGCTTTTGTTGAAACCGGCCTGGTTGGGAAGGCCCGAAAAATGGGCCGTAAGTTCCTGACCTGGTGCCACACTCAGGCGGATGAGATTGAAGCCGCTTGCCTCCGGCGCCTTGGAGGGATCCACCAGATAATAACCCTCGCCCGCATCGTTTCCTTTCCAGGATACAGCGCCGGCATATTTTACACCGTCTGTGCGGGTCTGCTGGAAATCCCAGGTGGCAACCCGCGCAGCATAATCGTACAACTGGGCATTGAATTCCTCGATTCCGAGGCCATATGCCGCCATATAAGCCTCCAGGGCATCCTTGGGCCTGCGGGCTGTCCTCCACACATTGGCCACGGCGTCAATCCCGTATTTGTCCACCCAGTAATAATGGAAGAAATAACTGCCGTAACGCATATCCTCGTGGGCGAAATGCCGATGGCAATTGTCGCAGAATCCGGCGAAATTATAATTGGTAAAGGTTTCTTCCGGCACCATCTGATAAGCCTGCCATTGGGCGGTCTGTTCCCAGAATGTACTCCCCTTCCCCTGGTCGTAGCGAAAGGCTGCCGTGTTGATGTCGGTCACTTCCTTGTTAAGTACCAGATCGCAGGCGGTCTGGTACTGGAAACTATGACCAATCTCGTGAGCCACGGTGGAGCGGCTGTTGGCCGCCTCCGGATTCACCCACAGACAGCCGGTAATGTTGTCGTCCGGACCGGAACCATAAGCGGCCCATTCTGTCTGGTGCCAAAGGAATATCTGAAATTTATAGCTGTCCAGATAGGATTTTTTCTCGGGCGTAAAATGGGCGAACTTAAGGGTGTTCACGTAATAGGCATAAATCTCCTCGCACCAGGACAGAAAAGAGTCCGTATCCAGATGATAGGGGCTGGCACTCTCGTCCGGAGTCTTGTCGCCGAAATCCCTGTCCCAGAAAAGGATAAAATGTTCACTCTGCTTGCTGCGGCCGAAATAGTACAGGCTCTCCGGCTTGAGCGGATCATAGAATGTGCCGGTCACCGTCCATCCGCGTTCCGCCTTGTAGAACTCGGAGGTCATATAGATCTTCTCGTAATTGGGAACGTCCGAGGGTTTGAGCCCCTTATCCGTCTCCGGTTCCACCTGTTTTTCCTCCTCCGGTTTTTTCCCATCCGGAGAGCCGGGATTGAAAGGCTCTTTCCCGCAGGAAACGGACAGGAGAACTCCTGCCAGCAGCAGGGCAAACAACGATTTTAGCGTTTTCACAATCGAACGATGGTTGGTCTGGCGACTGTGGGGCCGGTCAGGGCCCCGCAGTCGAAAAGGAGAAATCTACTCGGCAATGCGGATGGTGACATTCCACTCCTTGCCGTAGAGAATATTTTTGGAGGTACCTTCATCACCCACGGCGAACTCATAACCTGGGTTGTTGCCCAGCAGCATCAGGTTCGGGATAGCGTATTCGTAGGTTTCTGCGGTATAGTACTGCCAGAAGGAATAACCGGAGCTCCAGTCCTTGACAGAACCGTCCTTCCCATACCACTGGCCGGGAGCATAAGAAGACCAGCTTTCCTGCTGGGTGCCACTCTCGTCAAGCGGATAGAAGTCGGCAATGGTAGCCTCGTCGATGGTGATGTCGAAGAAGTTGTTGATGTAGACTTCATTGACGGCGATACCATACCAGTTCCAGCTGTCATCAAATGCGGCCAGGGAGACATCCGTGGTAAAGTTGAAACCCTTATCATCCAGCTTCCAACTGTAGCTATGCGGGCCCATACGACCTTCCTTGGCGGTAAGCATCGAATCGTGGAAGTGGACGGAAACCGTCATCAGTTTGTCTCCCAGCTGCGCCTTGGAAACCACCGTCTGACCGGCAACCGTGGACACATTCCCCGGATTCACGCCCACTACCAGAAGTCCCTCGGTGAAGTGGCCGTCGTACTTGTTGTCGCCGAACTGGTACTGCCAGTAGAATACACCCTGCCAGTTGGTGGCGTTGCCATCGGCATCCACCCATTGTCCGGGAGCATAAGACGTCCATTCCTCCAAAGCGGTACCGTCTGCCGCAAGCGGATGGAAATAAGCCAGGTCGGTCAGCGCGCCCATATCGTCAATCCCCAGATAGGAAGTCATGACTTCCGGGTTGATGACGATACCCAGCAAGCCCCAGTCCTCGATCGGTTCTTCCTCCGTGGAAACCAGATCCACATCAACGTGGAGACCTTCCTCGTCGAAGTACCAGCTCCACTGGTGGTTGCCCTCCACACCGGAGGAATAGGAGTATCCGCCCAGACCGGAGTCCATGGGTTCATCCTGATACCCCTCGGTTTCAGGGAGAGGTTCCGGCGTATAGTCGGAATACTTGATGTTCACGATGAAGTCATAACTTTCTCCACCGGCGATGAGCTTGGCCTTGGAGGTAACGGTAGTGCCCGAAAGGTCATTTGCCTTTCCGGCTACATTGCCCGGATTTCCACCCACGAGGAACAGACCGTTGTACTGCTTGTCGGTTCCCTCGCCGTAGTCGTAGAAGATGCCTTCACGGCCTGTCCAGATGTACCACTGCCAGTAGTTGACACCACCGGACCCGGAGGCTGTTCCGTCGGCATTGATCCACATACCCGGTTTGTAGGAGGTCCAGACGGCGTGGTTTTCACCATAGTCCAGTTTGGAACCGTCCGGCTCTACACCATAGAAGTTGTCCTCCGTCGTATCGGAAGTGACCAGGATGCCCAGATAGTCATTGATGGAATTGATATCCAGGAAGAAGTAACCCAACTCCCAGTTCCCGCCTTCAATGTATTCTTCCAGGTCGAAGCCGATGTTGACAACGATGGCATTGTCCTTGGCCTCCCAGGAATAAGTGCTTTTGAGCTGTTTTTGCTCGCCGATGGCACCGGTCACCAAGTTGCCGGAACCTTCATAGGTAATCTCCGGCTGAGGGCGTTCCACCATGGGAACGTCCGGGTTCAGCTTGGTCTCGTTGAGGTTGCAGCTTACCAGCGCCAAGGCTGCCGCCGCAATCATATAGAAAGACTTTTTCATATCGTTCATAGATTAGTTGGATCAATAACCGGGATTCTGCTTCAGATTGGGGTTGGTGTTCAGCACATCCAGCGGAATCGGGAAGATGGAAGTATGACCGTCCGGAATGGCCTCGTGGTTGAACCAGTTCTTGGTGGAGAAGGTTCCGAAGCGGATCATCTGCTGGCGGCGGAGACCCTCCAGGGCAAATTCCCAGCCCCATTCATCATACATACCTCCCAGGAATACGGCCGTTCCGTCCTGACCGGACTGGACGGGCGTCTGGGAAGCTTCCAGGGCTTCCACCACCGAGGACCAGTCGTGCGTAGCGTCGCACTGGGTCCACATATCATAGGTGGCGGCCCCCCAGGGAACCAGACCGTACACCATCTTGGTATTGGCGCGAAGCGTGGCCTCGTCCGTTGCAGGAGCGACGCGGGTGCGCACGGCATTCACCAGGTCTGCAGCCTTGTTTCCCCTGGTACTGGATTCACCGCGAAGGATGCATTCGGCTGCCGTATAATAGGCCTCGGCCAGACGGAAGTAAGGGACATCGTTGGTGAAGTAGGAAGGATCACTGGTGTCCGGTTCATACTTCTGCTGACGCAGGCCATAGTCGATGGAGGTCATGGACTGGCCTGCATCGTTCTTGCTGGTCAACGAAGGAAGGTAGTTCAGGTTGGTCCAGACGATGGTGCCGCTGGGATCCAGGGCAGGGCCGTACATCCAGGTGAGTTCCTTGCGGGTGTCTCCGGGCTGGTAAGACTTTACGAACTGCGGATTGGCGCAGCTTCCTCCCCAGCACTGGAAAGCCCAGCCGAAATGATTCTTGGATACGGGAGGATACCATTTGCGGCACTGGGAGAACACATGGCCGCCGGTCGTATGCGTGGAACCGTCGTAAGGAATGGCAAACATCACCTCGGTGTTGGCCGAACTCAGTGCTACGGAGAAGTTCTCCTTGTAGGTAGGAGAAAGGGCATAGGGGCTGTCGGAGATGATTTCCTCGGCAATGGCAAGGGCCTCCTTGTACATCTTGCGGCCCACATAGACATCGGCATTGAGATATACGCGCATCAGAATCATGCTGGTGCTCCAGTGGTTCAGACGAGTATAGGTAGCCGAACTCTTCTCCTTGGTGAGCAGTCCGCCTCCAAGAACCTCCTTGAGCTCCGTTACCACAAAGTTGAAAACTTCTTCACGCGTGGCCTGCTCGGGCACCTTGTCGGTGAAGGCCGTAACGATGGGCACATTGGCATGGGTGTCCAGAAGGATGGAATACCACAGGGCGCGGACGGCTCTAAGCTCAGCGATCATGGCTTCGGAGGCTTCTCCCGCATTCAGGGCGCCGCTCTCAATCTGGTCTTTGACGCGGTTGCAATTGTTGATACCCTTGTAACAGGTCTCATAAGTGTTCCAAGGCTGCCATTCCTCGGCATCCCAGGTATGCTTGTGCATACGCTGGTAAGTACCGCCGTCATCCCAGCCGTTGGGGCGGACGGGGGTAATGATGACATCGGCCGGTTCTTCCTGGGCATCGAAGCCGCCCTGCCAATCGAACCAATAGGCGAGCTCGGTGTAGGCACTGGCCAGATAGGCCGCTACGTCCTGGTCCGAAGGCTCGAACTTTTCCTGCAGGATTTCCGAATAAGGAACCTCGTCCAGGTTAAAGCATGCGGTGCAAAGTCCCGAAGCAGCTATAAGGGCAAGAATGCTGTATTTAATCTTTTTCATATCCTCTTCAAATTAAAAAGTGATGTTCACACCGAAAGTGTAGGAACGGATGGTAGGATATTTGTCACGGTCGTCGGTACCGGGGTCGTAGCCGTTGTCACCATAGGAAACACGGATTTCCGGATCCAGGCCGCTGTACTTGGTAATGGTAGCGAGGTTACGTATGGAAGCGTAAACACGCAGTCTCTTGAAGTACGGGTGCTTGAAATTGCGGGTGTAACCCAGGGTCACATTATCAATCTTCCAATAGTCGCCATTCTCGATGTAGTGGCTTACATAACGCTGGGAATCGGAGATATAGGCTTTTTCACCGGTCTTCTGGCCCGTGTATTCATCTACTACGTCAATCTTGTCGAAGGCGCTCTTGAGCACGTTGTACTGGATGGTAGGGTTGCCGTAGAAGAGTTTCTGGTAGTTCAGCACCTGGAAGGCAAACGCTCCGCGCATGGTGATATTGAGGTCGAAGCCCCTGTAACGGAAGGTGTTGTTCCAGTTGGCGTAAATCTTGGGGACACCGTTGCCCAGCACCTGCCAGTCGGCCGACGTGGCATTCTCCGCCAGGTCCGGGAATACGCTGACGGGAGTCTTTCCGTCTTCGGCAAAGTTGTAGCGCTCTACGATCCATTTACCGGCGGAATTCAGACCCAGGGACTTGAGGCCGTAGAAGTTACCTATCGGCCAGCCTTCCTTCACGCGGTGCGTGGAGGTCTGGATGGGTTCTCCGGTGTAACCGGTATCAAAGTAGTCCGTGGACATCTGGAACTGGTCATTCTGGAGGGATACCAGTTTGTTGGCATTGTATGAATAGGTGGCCGAGGTGCTCCATTCAAAGTCCTTGGTGCGCACGGGAACGGCATTCAGCAGGATTTCGACACCGCGGTTCTGGATGTGGCCCACATTGGCCATAATGGAACCATACTGGTACGGAGGCACCGGAACGGAATACCAATAGAGGGCATCCCTGGTGTCTCTCTGATAGAAATCAATGCTTCCGCCCAGGCGCCCGTCCAGGAAAGCGAAGTCCAGGCCGATATTGTACTCGTACTTCTTTTCCCAACGCAAATTAGGGTTGTCATTACGGACCGGGATGAGGCGGGGAATCCACTGGCCGCCGTAGAAGAAGTATCCGGAATAATTGAGGGAGGACAGGGACTGGTAGGGATCGTTCACGTCGATACCGGTGATACCGAAACCGGCGCGGAGCTTGAGGTTATCCAGCCATTTCACTCCTTTGAGGAAGCTCTCGTTGTTCAAACGCCAACCGGCCGAAATGCCCGGGAAATTACCCCATTTGTTGCCGGCACCGAACTTGGAAGATCCGTCACGACGATAGGAAACCATAAGGAGATAGCGGTCATCATAATTATATGTGGCACGGGCGAACAGACCGATGAGTTTGGTCATATATTTATAAGAGCTTTCCGTAGCAGTCCCTTCCGTGAGACCCTGACCCTTCTCCATGTTGTTGTAGGCGTACATATCCGTGGGGAAGTTCCTGTTGCTCATGGAGAAGCTCTCCGAGGTGTTGTCCTCATAGGAGTAACCACCCACGGCGGTCACATGATGCTTGCCGAAGTCCTTCACCCAGGAGGCACTGATTTCCAGCATATTGTTGATGTAATCCGAGGAGCCGCGGGATGCATATCCGTTGTAGCCGTTCTCTGTGGTGGTTACATCCTGATGGGTGTAGTAGTAACCATTGATGGAACTCTGACCCTTGCGTACATACAACATCTTGAATGTGAGGGATTCGATGGGTTTGAATTCCACCACACCGTTGAAGCGCAGGTTGCGATTGCGGTTCATCCCTTCGCGTTCATAGATGTAGGACAGCGGGTTGTCGTAGAAATAGACCCCGCGCTCGACCCAGTTTCCTTGTTCGTCCTTGATGGGTTGGGTAGGGTTCTGGATGCAGGCCTGCCGATACACATAGGAAGGGCTGAAACCGGTCTTTCCATTGGATTCATTGGCCATGATTTCGGCCGAAAGTTTGAGCTTGTCGTCGAACAGGTACTGGGACACCATGGCGCGGGCACGGATATTGGTTCGGCCGGTGCCGATGATGGTTCCCTGGTAGTCATTATACGTAAGGTTGGCGGTATAGGTGTTGTGCTTGCCGCCGCCCATGATGGACAGGTTGTGGTTGTGGGAAATGGCTGTGCGGGAGATTTCCTTGAGCCAGTCGACGTTGTCTTCATAGTCCTTGTCGTTGGCGCCGGAGAAGGTCCATCCGTCGGCGTAGAGCTTACGGAGGTCATCGGCCTTCAGGAAATCGGGGGCCTTGAGCCAGGTGGATGCGGAAACATATCCCGCGTACTCCACGGTGGCAGGCATCTCACGCTTGGCGTTACGGGTGGTGATGATGATCACACCGTTGGTGCCGCGGGTACCGTAGATGGCCGTGGCGGAACCGTCCTTCAAAACGTCGATGGACTCGATGTCCTCAGGGGCGACGGTGCTAAGGTTTCCGGGAATGCCGTCGATGAGCACCAGGGGGGCGGTAGAACCCAGCATCGAGGAATAACCGCGGAGCATCACGGAAGACGATGCGGTCGGGTCGCCGGAGGACATCGTCACCTGCAGGCCGGCCACCTTGCCCTGGATGAGCTGACCGGCATCCTGGATGGCTCCTTTGTTGAAATCATCCGATTTCACACTCTGTACGGAAGAGGTGATGTCGGCCTTCTTCTGGGTACCGTAACCGATGGCTACGGCTTCCTGAAGGAAGGAGAGGGCCTCCTCAAGTGTTACGTTGATGACGCCCTGGCGGCCCACCGTCACCGATTGTGACTCATAGCCGATGCAGGAAAAATCCAGAACCGAAGCAGGGCCTTTTACCACGATGGTATAGTTACCGTTACCATCCGTGACAACACCGTTTGTCGTTCCGGACTCGACGACACCGGCCGCTATCACGGGCTCACCCGTGGCGTCGGTGACGGTTCCCCTCACCGTGACGGACTGGGCCATCGCAGGGACAGCCGCCGCCAGAAGCAGAAGGGAAAGACAGATTTGAAAGAAACGTTTCATACTGTGCGGATTAGTTAATAAAAAGGTTAATAAGGAATATGCAAGTCAGCGGCGGCAATGGCGCCAGAAGAATTCAAACACGCGACGGGTAACCCAGGGAGCGCCCAGGTTGTGGGAAAAGCCGGGAAGGTAAAGCTGCTCAAAGTCCTTGTTGTGCTTCACCAGTTCGGAAACCACCTGCAGGGAGCTGGCGGGATCCACATTGTCGTCCAGCTCACCGTTGATGATGAAGAACTTGCCTTCCAGGCGATGGGCATTGTCCACATTGGAATTTTCACTGTACCAGGGACCGGTGGGATAGCCCATCCACTGCTCGTTCCACCAGATTTTGTCCATACGGTTGTCGTGACAGCCGCACAGGGCCACGCCTACCTTGTAAAACTCAGGGTGGAAAAGGAGGGCGGCGAGGGTGTTCTGCCCGCCGGCGGAGTAACCGAAGATTCCCACGTTGGAAATATCCATATAATTGTACCTGGCGGCGGCGGCCTTCATCCAGAGGATACGGTCCGGGAAACCGGCATCCTTCAGGTTGCGCCAGGCTACGTCCTGGAAGCTTTTGGAACGGTTGTCGGTGCCCATCCCGTCAATGGTGACCACGATGAATCCCAGGTCGGCCAGGCGCATGAAGCGCGGTACAAAAGCCATGAAATTCTTTTCCACGTGGCTGTCGTGCGGACCGGCGTAAATGTATTCGATGACGGGATATTTCTTGCGCGGATTGAAATGGGCCGGGCGCCAGATGGTGCCCCAGATGTCGGTAAGCCCGTCACGGCCCTTGGCGCAGAAGACCTCGGGCATCGTAAAGCCGAATTTCTTGTCCAGGTCGGAGATATCGGCCTTCTGGATGGGAAGGAGAACGCTTCCGTCCACGGCGCTTCTGAGAACGCTGGTGGAGGGAAGGTCCGGACGGGAATAATTGTCCACGAAGGTCTTGGCATCCGGGCTCAGGAACACGCTGTGGTTGGCGTTTTCCGGAGTAAGGTCGCGGATGGCGGCCGATGCCACGTCGATGCGGATCACGTGCTTGTTGTAAGGGTCCTCTCCGGCGGAAGCCTTGAGGCCGTTGGCATTGGCCAGGATGTAGGAACCCTCGGGATCCACATAAAGGATTTCACGAACATTCCACTCCCCCTTTGTGAGCTGGCGCATCTTGAGCGACTGGGTGTCAATGATGTAAAGATGCCGCCAATTGTCCCGCTCCGAGATCCAGAGGACGTGTTTTCCGTCGGGATACAGGTAACGCCAAAGATCGTAATAATAGATAAAGGTCGCGGACTCTTCCCGGGCCAGGGTCCTGACCTTCCCATTGATGTCCACGGCAGCCAGTTCATAAAGCTGATGGCCGCGCTGGTTGTACTCATAGGTGAAGAAAGAGCCGTCGGAAGCCCATTGGCCCAGTTCCAGGAAATACTGGTCGCGGCCCACGCTGCGGTCCAGCGCAACAGGCCTGCGGGCCTCCACGTCCAGAAGGACGGGCGTACACTGGGGAAGGCGGTCTCCGGGTTTTGCGTAGTCCAGGTACTTATACTTGGGCTGGAGCTGGTCTTCAGGGCGGGAGGTGCGCAGCACAATCTGACGCTCCTTCACCACTTCCTTCCTCAGGGCAGCGATTCTCTTTCCGTCCGGAGACCACAGGAACTGCACATAGGTGTCGGCATCCGTTCCGTCAAAACTGAGCTGCGCGGGGGCCGATCCGTCCGGGGCGCTCACCCAGACATTGTTGTCACGGATGAAGGCCACCAGGGTGCTGTCCGGGGAATATACCTTTTCCTGCCGGCCCAGAGAGTACATACTCTCGTCCGAAGGATCGTAATAGGCGTTGCGCTGGCGGGCGGAAGCCTCATCATAGACGCTCTGCTGCACGGGCGTTTTCACGCCGGCGCTCACCTGATACCAGGCTTTTCCGCTGCGTTCGAGGGTTTGGAAGACAAAACAGTCATCCCCGGTCCAGACGGGCCTGACGGGACCGTTGTAAATGTGGTCTCCCAGGGTGGAGACAAATTCGGTGCGCTTGTAGGCGTCGTCAAAACTCTGCGCCGACAGGGACAGGCATGCCAGAGCGGCAAGGGTAAAGCTTATCAGTCTTTTCATAACAGTTTTATTGCTTTCTCAGTCGGACCATCAGCACCCCGTGGGCGGGGATATCGGCCCTGAGCCGTTCTTTGGTGGTGCCGATGTCCTTGTGTTTCCAAAGGTCCCGGATGGTATAGTCCCATTTCTTGAGATTGACCTCCCGGGCAAAATACATGGTCTGGGCCCTCCAGTTGTAGTCCAGTTTCCACGGCGTACTTCCGCGGTTCAGGAAGCACACGGCAATTTCACCGTCCTGCAGCGGCTTGGCCCAGATTTCCTGGTCTCCCATCTTCATAAAACGGATGGCCTGCTTGCCCAGAGGATCCTGGTTCACGTCTATCACTTCCTTGTTGGTGAGGATCTGCCTAATTTTGAAGTCCATTTCGCGAAGGTCGTTTCCGCACATCAGGGGCGCGGCCATCATGCACCACATGGAAAAGTGGGTCACGTTTTCGTCGTAGGTGAGTTCTCCGTTACCTACCTCCAGCATTTCCATGTCGTTCCAGTGTCCGGGGCCGGCGTAGGGATAAAGGTCCGCCGCGGCGTCGATACACTGGAGCACGCCCACCCCGCCCCAGTCGAAAGTGCAGTCGAAGCAGGCCCGGATGTCCGGGGTGACCCGCCACAGATGGCCGATTCCCTCTCCCCACTCCCAGGGCTTGTTCTCTCCCCATTCGCAGATGCTCAGGATGATGGGACGGCCGGCGGCCTTGATGGCCTCCGCCATCGTCTGGTAGGCTGCCCTGGCGTTCTGGCCGTCGTTGGCGCACCAGTCGTACTTGAGGTAATCCACGCCCCATTTGGCATATTGCAGGGCATCCTGGAACTGGTGTCCCTTGCTGCCAGGCCGGCCCTGGCAGGTATAAGAGCCGGCACAGGAATAAATGCCGAACTTGAGGCCCAGGCCGTGGATGTAGTCGGCAAGGGCTTTCATCCCCGAAGGGAAGCGTTCCGGATCCGGGACGATGTTCCCGTCCTCATCCCGGCTCACCTGCCAGCAATCGTCGATGACGATGTACTGATAGCCCACATCGGCCAGCCCGTAGGCTGCCATCGCGTCGGCCATGTCACGGATGAGCTGTTCACTCACGTTGCAGCCGAATTTGTTCCAGCTGTTCCAGCCCATGGGAGGAGTGGCGGCCAGACTGCGGTACAGGGAATCGGAAAGAGGCTGCGGCTTCTCCTGCGCAGAAAGCGCGGAGCAGCACGCAAGGGAAAAAGCAATAAGCAGCGATTTCAGATTCATGGTTATTGTAAGGTTTTAGTTTTAATGCGCAGGATATTTGCGGATGACGTCATCCAGGTGCTTGAAGCGCTTGGCCAGCCAGGTCTTAAGCTTGTCGAACTCTTTCTTGTGCTTGTAATTCCTGATGCCCCAGAGGTCCATATCCCTCTGGGCTTCCTCGCCGATGATCTCCTCCACCTGATCCAGATAATCCAGCAGGCCGACCAGCAAATCGCTGTGGGTTTCTTCCCAGCGGGCCTGCAGCTGCCTGACGAACTCGGGAATGCCGAACAGGCGGCAGAAAAAGGGCGAGGCGGAGGTGCCGTATGCACCGATGTGGTAATAAGGGTTCGAGCCAAAGACCAGGTAACTGTAATCTCCGAAGAACGTATGTCCCCAACCGCGGGAGTCAAACATATCTCCCCAATTGTAGGAAAAACCTCCGTCACAGTCCCAGACCGGACCCATCACCCACTTGGAGTCATCGTCATAACGATGGATAAAGCCGCTGCGCATACTGGGATAGTTATCCATTTCCACATTGCCGATGATTTCCTGGACAAGGATATAGTTAATCATCGATTCTACGTCCAGAAGTTCCTGGATGGCATCCCAGTCTTCGTCCTCAATGGCTTTTTCCAGCTGCGCGAATTCTGCCTTCACCTGTTTGGAGATGGCCCTGGTGGCATCTTCGGGATATTTTACGGCGCAGGCCATCCCGAACACCTCACTCCAGAAATTGTCAGTGGCACGAGGCATATCTCCGGGACCGTCGTTGATATCCAGCGCCAGCAGTATTCCCTCCTTCCCATCCAGTTTTACGCGGTTTCCGCCTTCCTCCACCTGCTCGGTAAGGGCATACAGTCCCATATCCTTTCCGTTCAGGACAAGGGTCACATAACGGATGTGGTTGGTATGGGGCAGACCCAGCTCCCGTGCCAGGTAGAAACCGGCGGCATTCATCATATGCGTGACATCCCTGTAATCGGCCAGGAGCACCCAGTCCCGGTTCTTCGGAAGGCCCAGCATAATGGACGCTGCATCCAGCTTGATCCGGTACGGCTTTTTGGGATACCAGTCCCAGGTGGAGTTGCCCCGGCCGCGAATCTGGGCCGGAACGTCTTTCACGATGGCGCTGTCAAACACCCAGTCTACGGTAAGCGTACAGCGGCGGTAATCGGCAGGGTCCTTGCTGTCCACGGCTGCGCCGTTTTCCGTGTTCACAATCAGCTTGGCGATGGGGGACAGCTCGGGAATATTCTCCTCCGGTATTTCGGGGATGACCTCCCGCCTGCAACCGGCCAGCGCCAGCGCAAGGAGCAAAACCCATCCCGATTTTTTCAGATACATGGCCTAATTCCTATGAAATCTGTAAACGACGAAAGTCCTTCCGCCCAGTCTTTCACTGTATTCCACGCTTCCGTCCGGCTGCCGGCGTACGCCCAGAAGCCAGGCGTTGTCCGGATCTGCCACAGGGGTGAAATCCAGTGTCCGGCTCACCGGAACAATGGTTTCCGGCGCATCCAGGCTGTTCTCGGCCACAGGATTGTCGCTATGCAGGGTAATCCTTTCTCCGGACTTCACTTCTGCGGGCAGTGCAAAATACAGCGTCTGGGAATAAGGACTCAGGTTGGCCACCTTGACGATGATGTCTCCGGTGGCCTCGTCAATGGCCGCGCTTGCATTGAGGCCGTCGGCGTTAACAACCGGCTTGCCGTCCACGGTAATGGGGATGGCTCGGTCTCCTTTGTTGGCAGCGTACAACTGCTGGACATAGTAGCTGCAGGTTTTCATCACACGGAGGTTGTCGAACCAGATGAGGTCCGGCCGCCACTGCCAGCCCTCCACGTGGGCGAAGGTAGGCGCATAACTGGACATCACCACAACGTCTGCGTTGCGCTCCAGACCGGTCATGAACGAGGCTTCCAGGAGGGCGGCGTTGAAATGGTTGAACTTCTTGCCGTCGGAGCCGTGGCAGGCATACTCTCCGGCAAACACCTTGGGACCGGTGCGGGGATAGGAATCGTAGCGGCCAGCGTTCTTCTCGTAAAAGCCCTCCCAGCTGTAATAATGCTCGTCCACCAGGTCCACGTCCAGGCGGCGCATCTCCTTCCAAAGGTCATCGAACCATTCCCCGCCCAGATAGGGACCCGAGGTGCCGATAATCTTGATTTCCGGATACCTGGCCCGAACGGCTTCCATAAAGGGAATAAAACGCTCTATGAATTCTGCGCCCCACTGCTCGTTGCCGATTCCCAGGTACTTGAGATTGAACGGTTCCGGATGTCCCATCTGGGCGCGCACCTTCCCCCACTTGCTCTTGGGCGATCCATTGGCAAATTCAATGAGGTCCAGGGCATCCTGGATGTAGGTCCGGAGGTCATCCATGGAACAGTTGGGATGCCAGTCCGGATCGTTCTGGAACTGGCAGGCCATACCGCAGCTCACAATAGGGACGGGCTCTGCACCGATCTCCTCCGCCAGGCGGAAATACTCATAGAAACCAAGTCCGCCACTCTGGTAATAGTCCGGGAACATACGCTCGAAGGTGCCGTAGTTCCAGCGGTTGATGTTGATGGGTCTGTTCTCCACCGGTCCCACCGTATTTTTCCACTGATAGCGGTTCTCCAGCGTCGTGCCTTCCACGATGCAGCCGCCGGGGAAACGGAGAATGCCGGGGTGAAGATCGGCCAGCGCCTGGGCCAGGTCTTTCCGGAGGCCGTTCCCGTCCCCGTTGAAAGTCTCCGCAGGGAACAGGGAAATGTGCTCCACATCCACTGCTGCCTGGGGATCTTCATCCCAGAGAAGCAGGCGGAAGGCGCCTTTCTCCAAAGTTATGGGAGAAGTAAGGGTCGCCTCATATCTGGCCCACTTGCTGCCTTTGACGGTGATCTCTGCCAGTGCCAGGTTCTGGTTCTCCCCTTCCCCCTGCGGCTTCACCAGAATGGCAGCCAGGCCCACCTCCTTGGGTTTTCCGGCCGTACGGGCCCAGAACGTCAGCTTGTAATCGGCCCCTTTTTCATAGCCGATTCCGAACCAGCCGTCGTTCTGCAGGCCACTCTGGCGGGCAGGGTGCCCCTGATAGCCGAAACGGACATAGTGCGGGTTGCGCTCAAAGGGAGCTTCATCCGTGCGCACTTCCACCTTGCCGAAGCTTTTCCAGCCCTGCAGCGGGTTTTCGTATTCGAACGATCGGTTGCAGATTTTCTCGGCGTACAGGCCGCCGTCTGCTGCAAAGTTGATGTCTTCCAGAAAAATGCCGTACATCGTGGGCTGGATGGGAATGCCGGGGGCATCCACCGCCAGTTCCAGCACATTCTTCCGGGCCTGGGCAGCGGCCGTCACACAAAGGGCGGCCAGCGCGGCGCTTAACAATAGCTTTTTCATTTTACCTCCCATTCATACAGGCCGGCCGAAAGCTCTTCCGGCAAATCGACTTCCAGTTTTACGGCAGTGGTGGTCACCGGGGTGAAGTGAACCTCACAAGCGGCGCCCTTTACCGTAGGATAAGCATCGGCTCCCTGTACAGGGACCCACTCCCCTGCCTCGTTCCTGTAGAGAATGCGCCAGGCTTTGGGCACGGAGCAGCCGCCCCAGGGCTGGTCGTCAAACCAGTAGATGGTGCAGGAAGATACCGTTGCCGGGGCTTTGAAGCTGTAGGAGACCCATTCGGTGCCGCCGTTTTTGGGCCACCAGTGATAGTACGGCGACGATTCGTCACCGGGAATGAGCTGGTCATTGACAGCGCCGATGGAACGGACCATGTGGGAAGCGTCAATCACGCTCTCGGAGGCCAGGGTAGCCGGTTTGGAAGGCTTGGTGGCCCGCAGGGCCTGGGGAAGCCAGACGGCCATTTCTCCGCTGCCGCGGTGACACCAGGCATAATAAGGGATGAGGATGAGTTCCACATCACGGGTGGAAAGGCGTCCGTCTTCTCCGAAAGAGAGTGTCTGGGCACAGCTGGCAATCTTCTCTATGCCAAAGAGTTCATCGGCGTGCTTAACAATAAACTTGGGCTCCTGGTTCATCAGGATGCTGCGTACGGAGAAGCCGGGGTTGTCCGGCCATTCGGCGCAATAGACCACGGGGCCGCGTTCAATGGAAATGCGTCCCTTGTCCGCCTCTACGGCCTGGTGGGCTTTCACCACACGCGGTTCCATATCAAAGTGAACGCTCACCTTGTCTCCCTTTTTCCACTTGCGGGAAATCACAAAATAGCCGTCCACCAGCCCAGCTTCCACTTTTTCTCCGTTCAGGCTCACCGAGTAGCCCAGTTGTTTGCCATCGGCATATTTATAAAGGTCCGAGGGGACCACCTGGCCCCTTACCCAGCCGGGAATGCGGATTTTGAGGGCCATCTCTTTCCGGAGCTCCGTCTTGTCAATGGTAATGTCGATGTCTCCGTTCCAGGGATAGGACGTCTTCTGCGAGAGGGTCACTTCCCTTCCCTGCACCTTCTGCTTCATCGTGTTGGGCATAAAGAGGTTCACATACAGGGCATTGTCCTTCACGGCATAGACGTAACCGGGCACGGAAGGAATGAAGCGGCAGATATTGGACGGACAGCAGGCGCAGCCGAACCAGGCCTGGCGCTGATGCTGGCCGATGCTTTCCAGCGGATTGGGATAGAAGAAGCCATTGCCCTCCAGCGAAACGCCGCTGATGAGACCGTTGTACAGGGTGCGCTCCAGCACATCGTAGTACTTGGACTCTCCGTGCAGCAGGAACATACGGTAGTTCACATACACATTGCCGATGGCAGCGCAAGTCTCGCAGTAGGCGCTCATATTGGGAAGCTGGTAGTTCTCACCGAAAGCCTCTCCCGCATTGGTGGCACCGATACCACCTGTGATATAGAGTTTTTTGGAAACGATATTGTCCCAGATCCGGTCGATGGCGTCAATGTAGCCCCGGTCTCCTGTAAGGGCGGCGACATCAGCCATACCGGCATACATATACGCGGCACGGACGGCGTGCCCGACGGCCTCATCCTGGTCCAGGACGGGCAGATGGGTCTGGTTGTATCCGTCCCGGTAGTCGGTCTTTCCCCGCTCGTCCAGGAAAAATTTAGCCTCTTCCAGGTATTTCTTTTCTCCTGTGGCCAGATACAGTTTCGCCAGGGCCATTTCAGCGATCTGGTGTCCCGGGACCACACGGGCCTGTCCGGAACCGGAGCCCACTTCCCTGACCACGCAGTCCGCGAACTTAATGGCGATGTCCAGGAAATTGCGCTTGCCGGTGGCCTGATAATGGGCGATGGCGCCCTCCACCATATGGCCCAGGTTGTACAGCTCGTGGCTCAGCTCCTCATCCTTTACCCAGCGACGGTCTCCGGCCCACTCGTGGGGGTGTTCCGGGTTCATCGTACGGGAGGTGTAAAGGTAGCCGTCCGGCTCCTGGGCGGCAGCCACGATGGCCAGCACGCTGTCGATATAGCTCTCCAGTTTTTTATCCGGATAGGTTTGCAGCACATAGGAGGCACCTTCGATGGTTTTGTACACATCGGTGTCGTCAAAGGAATATCCTTTCACCTCATAACCCAGGTTCACCGGGGAGTGCATCTGCTTTTCCGCCTTGACAAAATTTTCGTAGCGGCCCTCGCTCTCGCATTTGGAAAAAGCCAGCGGAATGGTCACTTCCCGGGATGCCTTGAGACGCTGCCCCCAGAAGGAGTTCTGCTCGATTTTCACGCTGGTGAAGGGGACCGGATTAATAGGATAACCCGCCTGGGATGCGGGCTGTGCCTGGAGGGAGATGACGGCTGCCAGGCCAGCCAAAACGGCGATAAACTGCTTGGTCATAGTATTTGTGTTTCGTTTCAGGACAAATGTACCCAAACTTTCTTTCCACCTATGGCAGCGAAATCCAATTGTTTTGTAAAATCGTCCAAAGAAGCCCTTGTATGAAATAAAAAAATAACACTATCTTTGTTACCTATGAAAAAGATACTGACCGCACTGATTCTGATACTGTTCTCCCTGCAATGCCCGGCCGCGGGGCCCGAATACAGTTTCCGGCACCTAACCTCCGGGGATGGACTATCCTCCAATACCGTGCGCGCCCTCCTGCAGGACCACCGGAACATCATCTGGATAGGAACCTCCGAGGGACTGGACAGTTTTGACGGACGGGAGGTAATCCACCACGAGCTTTCGGAAAATGGCCCCAACTACGTGAACTGTTTGCTGGAAGACTCTTCCCACGTGCTGTGGGCAGGCACCGACGATGCCCTGTACCGATATGTAAACGGCGGTATGGAGCAGGTACAGGACGCTCCCAAGGCAGCCTACTCCTGCATGGCGGAAGACAGCGACGGTGCTCTTTGGCTGGGTACGATAGACAATGGCCTCTACCGTTACCACAACGGGGTATTCACGGCCTTTCTTCCGGGACAGATTATTGAAGCCCTCCGTTTTACGGAACAAGGCCGCCTGTGGGTGGCTTCCCTGTCGGCCCCGGACGGACTGTTTCTTTTCAATGACGCACTGGAACAATTCACCGACCCTTCCTTTTCCTACTACGATTGCACGCCCGCACGCGTGTGCGCAATGGAGGAAGACGGAGCCGGCAACCTCTGGCTGGGGACTTGGGACAAAGGCATTTATCGAATGGACCCTACCACCCGGAGCGTGCGCTGTGTAGTCCCTGCCCAGACCGGGCTAACCCGCATTCATTCCCTGCTGCAGGAATCCTCCCGGAACCTTTTGGCCGGTTCCGACGAGGGTTTGTTTCAGGTAGACCCCTACACCGGAGAACACACCCTTTACACGAATGATCGCAATGCCCTTCGCTCGTTGTCCAATAAATTTGTCTATCCCCTCCTGAAAGACCACGAGAACGGGTTGTGGATAGGGACATTTTACGGCGGTGTCAACTATGTATCTCCCGGCAACGGACAGTTTCTGTCCCTCTCCCTGTCAGACCTTACCGGCGCGGAAGAAGACTTCGCCGTGAGCAGCTTCTGCGAAGATCCGGACGGGAGCATCTGGATGGGATCGGACAACGGCGGCCTGTTCCGTTATTATCCTGAGAGCGGGAAAGCCGAGCAATGGGCCCCTTCGGCCGCCTGGGCATCGCGCTTTGCCTCGCTCAACATCCACGCACTGTACCGCCAGGGAGACTGGCTCTGGATTGGCAACTACCCCTCACGCTCCCTCCGGGTGAACCTGAAAACCAAGGCCGTTCAGGAGTATGCTCCCCTGAGTGTCTATGCTTTCTATCTTGCGGAGGATGGCAGACTCTGGGCAGGAAACACATCCGGCATCTGGCGGTACAACCCCTCGGAAGACCTTTTTATTCAGGAAAAAACGGTCAGCGAAGTGGTCTGGACCATTGCGGGCGCCCCCGACGGGACCCTGTGGTTCGGCACCAGCGGCAAAGGCATTTTCGTGCGAAAGCCGGCAGGAGACTGGGAAGAGCTCAACAGCCAGAACTCCATCCTCCCCAACGACTATGTGAATCACCTGCTGTTCTCTCACGAAACGCTTGTGGCCAGCACCCGACGGGGCATTGCCGTCTTTGCAAAAGACAATCCTCACGTTTTGCTGCCCAAAACCGACGTTCGCTTTTTATCCTACAATTCCTCCCATCTTTGGATGTCTTCCACCAAGGCGCTGATGCGACTCGGCCCCCAGGAGGCCCCTGTATTGGAACGGTTCCAGAAGTACGACGGCGTGTTCACGGAGCAATATATGCCCGGAGCCGGCCTCATTTCCAGGGATGGACATATTTACCTGGGGGCCGCCAACGGTTTCCTGTCCTTTTTTCCGGGCGCCGTCTATTCCGCTCCTCCGCTGCCCAAGGTGCTTTTCACCCGCTTTTATGCATCGGGGCACGGAAAGCTTCTCAATGTTTTTGCCTCTCACGGTGACGAGCCTTTCCACCTCCCCTTCCGTATGCGGAACCTCACCATCGGCTTCGCCGCCCCCAGCTTCAGCGTTCCGGAAAAGGTTCAATATGCCTACCGGCTGGAAGGCGGCGACAACGAATGGACCGAACTGGGTAACCAAAACTGGGTGAACCTGAACCTGCTTCCGCCGCGCAGTTACCGCCTGCACGTAAAAGCCCGCAACAATAATGGAGAGTGGAATGAAGGTACCGTCCTGGAATTCGACATCAAAGCCCACCCCCTGCTCTCCAAAACGGCCATCGTAATCTATTTCATCCTGGGTGCCCTGCTGGTCTGGCTGGCCCTCCGCGCGCTCACCAGGCGCGTGGAGCGCAAAACCAAAATCCAGATCGAGGGCGAGGAAAGGGACGACCGCATCCAGATGCTCAATACCCTGGCAGACCAGCTGGAGGCCCCTATTACGGGAATCGGCCTGCAGGTAAAAAAGCTGAAGGGAAGCGCATCCTCGGCGGAGCTTACCATCATTGACAAAAACCAGCGGATGCTCCGCGGTATCGTGGGGAATCTGCGGATGATGAAACAAACCACCTCGGAAGATCCTTCCAGGGCGGCCGAGCCAGAGGGACCGGAGGCCTTTATGGCCCGTTTGGACCATCTTATCACGGACAATCTGGCCAATCCGGACCTTTCCGTAAGCTTCCTGGCCCAGGAGATGGCCATCTCCCGCTCCGGCCTTTTCGCCAAAGTGAAAGAGTACACGGGAGAAACACCCAACAATCTGATTTCGCAGGCACGTCTGAACACGGCGGCCAACCACCTGTCCCGCGGAAAATATTCCGTTGGAGAGATCTGCTATATGACCGGATTCTCCTCTCCCAGTTATTTCTCCAAAGTCTTTGCCGCCCAATTTGGTCTGCCTCCGCTCGAATGGGCAAAGAAACACGCCCATTTTATGGATTAACAGGTTTGGACGATAGTTGAAAAACCTTGGACAATTTTTTTATTGCCCAAGGCGCACGTCGTTTATATTTGCGACAGTGAGATTACGCATAACTATTAACCAAATTCTATAAACATGCATTTCAAAACTATCTGTTCAGTTCTGGCCACCGGTCTTATGCTCCTCGTGGGCATTCAGGCCAATGCCCAGCGAACCATCGAAATTACCGGTACCGTCACCGATGCCAAGGGTGAACCCGTCATTGGCGCAGGTGTCCTTGTTTCCGGTACCCGAATCGGTGACATTACCAACGAACACGGTCAGTATCGTCTTACCGGCGTCAGTTCCAATGCCACCCTTACCTTCTCCGCCATCGGCTATCTTCAGGCCGATGAGCCCGTTCAGGGCCGCAGCGTCATCAATCAGACGCTCCAGGAGGACTTCCTGTCCCTGGAGGATGCCGTGGTCATCGGATACGGCACCCAGAAAAAGGGCGACATCACTTCGGCTGTGGCCAATGTCAAGAACGAAGACTTCCTGAAAGGTAATATCGGAGACGCAGCCCAGCTGGTAAAAGGCAAGGTGGCCGGTCTGAATGTTACCAAAGGCAACGGTGACCCCAACTCCACCTCCACCATCATGCTCCGCGGTGTCAATTCCCTGATGGGCGGCTACACCCCGCTGGTGCTGGTGGACGGCATTGAAGGCTCCCTGGCCACCGTGGCACCGGAAGCCATCGAGGAAATCACTGTTCTGAAGGACGCCTCCGCGGCTGCCATTTACGGAACCCGCGGTGCCGCCGGTGTCATCCTCATCACCACCAAGGCCGGCAAAGTCGGAGAACGTTTCAACATTTCCTACAACGGTTACGCTTCCCTGTCCCAGTTCTCCAAACGGGTGGACTTCATGGATGCCGAGTTTATGCATATGCTGGAATCTCTGGGGACCAACAGCAAGGGGCAGACCTACCTGTCCATCTACTCCCCGTTCCCCAACCTGGGTTATACGACCGACTGGTTGGGAGAGGTTAGCCAGAACGGCTTCGCTCACAACCATAATATTTCCCTGGAAGGCGGTGCCAAACATATGGCCTATTCCGCCAACCTCACCTACCGCGACAACCAGGGTGTAATTAAGGGCTCCTACGGAAAAGACCTCCGCGCACAGGTGGACCTCACCCAGTACCTGTTTGACGACATCCTGAGACTGAACGTCAACATCCTGAAGACCCTCTCCCAGAACGACAACCAGGACAGCTGGACCATATACCACCAGGCGGTCATCCGCAACCCCACGGCTCCCATCTACGTAAACGGAGACCCCAAGGAAGATTACTACGAGCAAACCGCCCCGCTGTATTATTACAACCCTATTCCTTATAACAAGGAGCACGTCGGTGACTATCGCATCGAAACCACCCGTCTGACCGGGAACATTACGCTGGAACCCATTCCCGGCTGGAAAACCAACCTGCAGCTGGGTACCCGCCGCAACAATTCCGTGAACGAGTACTACAACACCGCCAAATACCAGGGCAACCGCTGGGGCGGCATCAACGGCAGCGCCGGCAAGAGCCAGGGAGACTTCACCCAGAACCTCCTGGAGATAACCAGCCAGTATGACCGCCAGCTGAGCAGGCATCATATCAGCGGCATGGTCGGCTACAGCTGGATGCAAAGCATCAGCAGCGGTTTTGGCGCATCCAACTCCGAATTCCCCACGGATGCCTACCTGTACAACAAACTGCAAGCGGGCCGCTTCGCGGAACTCATCGAGCCGGACACCGCGGATCCCGCCACCCTGCGCACCTACGCGGGCGTTTCCTCCTACAAGAACGAATCCCGCCTCATCGCTTTCTTCGGCCGGGCCACCTACAACTTTGACAACCGTTTCAACATCCTGGCCACCCTGCGTTACGAAGGCAGCACCAAGTTCGCCACCAACAACAAATGGGGCCTGTTCCCGGCCGTCTCCGTGGGTTGGACCCTCTCCAACGAAGACTGGCTCAAGAATGTGCGGTGGCTGGACAACCTGAAACTCCGTGCCGGCTACGGTAAGACGGGCGTTATCCCGGGATCCTCCTATATGTCCCTGCTGCTGTACGACTATGACACTTCCTACGGCAACTACATCACCCCGGACGGCAAGTGGAGACCTTCCATCACCCCCATTCAGAACCCGAATGACAACCTCAAGTGGGAAACCTCCCAGGAATTCAATATCGGTGCCGACTTCGGCTTCTTCAACGGTCGCCTGTACGGCTCCCTGGATGTGTATTCCAAGGTGACCACCGACCTCCTGTGGGATTACACCGTACCCGTTCCCCCGAACCTGCACAACGTCACCACCGCCAACGTAGGCTCCATGTCCAACCGCGGCGTGGAACTGATGCTGGGCGGTGTCCCCGTGCGCACGCACAATTTTGAATGGAACACCACCTTCACCGTCTCCCACAACAAGAACCGCCTGGAGTCCCTCTCCAACGATCTGTATGAAACGGAAGACTACCTGGACGGTGCCTGGACCGAGGAGCCCACTTCCATGGTCCTGCAGCGTACCTACATCGGCGGCGCCCTGGGAGACTTCTATATGCTCAAGTCCACCGGACTCAGCACCGCCCGTTCCACGGCCGGCCAGTGGATGATCGAAGACCCCGAAACCGGAGAATCCACCCCGTTCATGGACGGCATGCGCAGCTATGACTCCCGCTACCGCCAGTACCTGGGCTCCGGCGTTCCCGCTGTCAACCTGGCCTGGAGCAACACCTTCCGCTACCGCGGTTTCGACCTTTCCCTGGCCTTCTCCTCCGCCCTGGGCTTCAAGATTTTCAACTGCCAGCGCATGTTCTACGAAAACCTGAACATCGGCCTCAACCGTTACAAGAGCGCCGTCCTGCCGGTATATGGCGGAGTTCTGTCCGCTTCCCAGCAGCCTGTGGCCGTGAGCTACTATCTTGAGAACGGTGACTACCTGAAGCTGGACAACCTGAACTTCGGTTACAGCTTCAAGACCGACAATTGCAAGTACCTGGAGCGCGCCCGCGTATTCTTCTCCGGCGAAAACCTGTTCACCCTCACCGGCTACCAGGGCATCGATCCGGAAATGTCCACCGGAGACCGCTTCGGATTCGGCGTGGACTACCGCAACAAGTATCCCACAATCCGCACCTTCACCCTGGGCGTGAACGTCACTTTCGGCAACAAGTAATCTAGGAGGAAAGCATCTATGAAACACATTACCAAATACTTCGCCGGCGCGCTCGCCGCATTCGCCATCTTCTCTACCGCTCCCTCCTGCACGGACCTGACGGAGCACGTCTACGATTCCCTGTCCCCGAGCAATCTCTCGGGCACGGACGACGAGACCATGGATATGCTGGGTAACCTCTATGTCCAGCTCCGCTTTATGTACTGGTCCTGGGAAGGCTACTTCGACATCAACGAAGAAAGTTCCGACCTTATCATGACCCCTTACCGCACCTACGGCGGCTGGGGCGCCCAGTACATCAACCTGCACCAGAATGACCCGTACGCAGGTATTCCTCACCTCTGGCAGGAGTGGAACTACTGCTACAACGGCATCATGAAAGCCAACCAGCTGCTGGAAACCCAGGTCATCATTGACAACAAAGAGGCTTTTGCCGAGGTTCGCGCCATCCGCGCCCTCTATTATTTCATCCTCTTCGACCTGTGGCGCAACATTCCGCTGGAAATCAGCTTCGAGAAGACCCTGGAACCGGGTTATCTGCCGGAACAGTCCGCCCCCGAACACGTTTGGGATTTCCTGGCCAAGGAAGTGGAAGAATGCATTCCGGACATGCCCACCACAAAACTGTACGGCCGTATGAACAAATATGCCGCCTGTATGCTGGCCGCCAAGGTATTCCTGATGCACGACAGCTGGCTGCGCGGCTTTGAGAAGGACGCCACCCCCAACCTTGTGATGAGCGAACACGCCAACGCCAACCGCAACTGGGACAGCGAATTCTTCCAGACCAATGCCCAGAACAACAACAAGTGGTACAAGAAAGCTTACCAGTACGCTAAAATAGTGGTGGACGAAGGCGGATATACCCTGGCCGACAACTATCTGGACAACAGCCGCAACAACCTCAGCGGTGCCCAGGAAGTTATATTCGTTCTCCCGCTGGATGGCGCCAAAGCCAGCCACAACTACCTGATCAACAAGTGCTTCGTGGGTCGCGGCGGTGCCGCCTTCGGTTACAGCGGCACACCCTGGAACGGCTCCTGCGCCGTGCCTCAGTTCATCCATTCCTATGATCCGGATGACAGTCGCCTCACCGATACCTGGGCCATCGGCCAGCAGTATTATTATGACGATCCCTCCTTCCCCATCTACGAACAGGAGCAGAAGCGCAGTGACGACGGCCCCGATATGCTCACCGCAGCCATGATCAGCGCCGAGCCCAGACACAAGCAGCGCAACCACGCTGCGGGCAATTACCCGCTGGTGTACACGGTGGAGGTCCACTCCATCAACAACCCCGGAGCCTACGACTTCGAAGGTGCCCGTTTCAAGAAGCAGGAAATTGTTCCCGGCAACCGCGGCACCTATGGCGACGATGTGTGCTTCTACCGCCTCTCCGACGCCTACTTCATCATGGCCGAGACCGTGCTCCGCGCCGGTGGCATTGACGGCGCAAGCGATGCTGATGCCGCCAAGTGGGTCACGATGGTACGCCAGCGCGCCTTCAAGAACAATCCGGCCAAGGCCACCCGTACCGCCGCCCAGCTCCGCGCAGACTCCGTGTATGACTACGGCGTACGCGAATGCACCACTTCCACGTCGGCCAACCCGTATGCCGATTTCAAGTACGACGCCAACGGCAACGTGCTGCCTTCCTCCTTCACGGAATACACCAAGGACAACAGCGCCACTATCGAACTGGGAGGACTCCTGGACGACCTGGCCTGGGAATTCGTGGGAGAACACCACCGCCGCCAGGACCTGCAGCGTTTCATGCTTTCCGACGGACGCAATGTCTATAACGGAAAAACCTGGTTCTGCCGCAAGAACAAGATGGCCGTGGGAGACTGGCACAACAACGTATTCCCCATTTACACGGAATTTGTCCAGTCCAACATAAAGATCAAACAGAACTACGGCTTCTCCGACGAATCGGCCTCCGAGCAGCCTGCAGGTTAATAATCTGTTCGTCAACAATAATTATTTAACATAACAGCCCCATGAAAAAAGTATTTTTATTCCTTGCAACGGCAGTCCTCGCAGTAGCTGCCTGCAATAAACCCCAGTACATTATCCCCGTGGATGATAACACCGGTCAGGATGATCCCGAGCCGCAGGAAGGATTCGTAGAAACCACCCTTACTGTAGATATTGTCATGCAGGAGGGTGTCAACAACAACTACAGCGGCGTGCTGGGCGTAATGCCCGGTGAAAAAATCCTGGAAGCCCTGGACATGACGGCCAATGAATTCTACACCGCCATGGGCACCTACAGCGGCTCCAATGCACAGACCAGCCAGGAGAAAAACACCATTCTCTTTGGCGTGGCCAATGCCAACAACACCGAAGACTTCAAATGGGTTCCTTCCTCCACCAACAACTTCGGCCATTGGTTTGGCAAAAACGGCGAACTCGTCGCCTGGGGTGACGAGGCTTACTTCTTTATGGAAAGCCGCTGCGAGTGGGGCCTGGACGCTCCCGATGCCGAGACACTGGCCGCCCTGTGGGACTTTACCGTAGGATGCTTCCCCGAAAGAACCGTAGCCGGAGAAAGCTACAAGGCTACCCAGGTTTTCCTGTACATTGACGACGACGATGTAGAGCACTACGTCTATGTCGTATGGAACATCACGGTTGAAGAAGCCGAAGAAGTGAGCCTGAACGTGGTCGGCACCCAGGAAGTGAACTACGAATCCCCGTTCTACGGTGACTACACCAGCACTCCGCTGTACACCGAAATCGACACCGACGCCCTCCAGGCCGCCATCGGCATTCCGCTGGAAGATGCCGACGTTTACGGCATCAACGCCGACGGCAGCGCGAGCCTGGCTCCCGGTACCAACTTCTGGTTCACCGCGGAAGGAAATATCACCAAGTGGGGCGAAGGCGCAGGAATCTGCATCAATGACGATGCCGGCGACAATACCTGGTCCTGGTGCATGTTCCCGGACGAAGCCCTTTCCGGCCAGACGCTGAAAGGCGCCGTCGCTTTCGTGAACCCGACCGACAACAGAGCCTACGTGGTGTATGTAACGGTTGTCATTACCGCCATCGACTATCTGAGCTTCAACGTGCTTGTGTCCTACGAGACCGGTGAAAGCGTGTACACCCTTACCGAGAACAACATCGCCGCCATCGCGGACGCTCTCGGCGAAGAGACCATCGACCTTGCCACCATCGGCACCGATATCGCCATGAAGGGCGTCAATTCCGACGGTTCCATCTATGACGGCGGATACACCGCCAACAACGGTTACTGGTACAGCTCCAAGGGCGACGTTACCAACTGGGGATCCGACGACTTCAACACCTACATTGAATATCGCGGAGAAGGCAACTTCGGTTGTGGCCTTTGGGAAGAAACCGGCGTTACCAATACCGTCCAGCTGGCCCTGGTGAAGGGTGACAAGCAGGCCGTGCTTACCTTCAACCTGGAGGTTGATGAACAGAAATCCTATCAAACTGAAGAAATAGGCACTTTGACTTTTAACGCAACACAGAAGCTTTCTGACGGTTATGGCGGCGAAGTTCTTGTCGTTGATTATGAGGATCTCTGCACCAAACTTGGTCTCAGCGACGAAACCTTCGCCGAGAAATTCATCGTTATCACGGAAGAGGGCACAATGGATTATACCGGAGAAGCTCCTGGTTTCTGGTTCAATGCCGATGGTGTCATCTGTAACTGGGCTGACGACGGATCTTCCTTCTATCTCAATGTCAAGTATGGTGAAAACCTCCCCGAAGGCGCCACCAGCAAACTTATCATCAACACGGGTATCCGCGCCGAGGAAAACCATGTCACTGCAACCGGAACCTTCACTGGGAAAATGCGCTTTGCCAACATTGAAACGTTGAAACACGTCACTGTTACTGTGACCGTCACCGTGACCACTGACTAATCCCTAATCCTTTCAGCAAAAGCCAGGGGGCTTCCCTCTGGCTTTTGCTTTAAAAATCAAGATTCTTCCCTCCGATTCGCTTTTGTAGAAAAGGCAACGCTGAAATTCAATATAACCATTACCGAATGATGAAACGGATTTTCCTATTTCTGGTGCTGACGGCCGTCATTATGCTTCCCGCCTGCCGGAAAGATAACGAAGGACAAGACCCCGGCCAGCAGCAAGAGGAGCCTACCGGTCCTACGGACGACTATGCTGCCACGATTACCCTCACGACACAGACCGTAAACATCGGCCCGGAAGAGGGCGACACCGGCACCCTCCTTTTTGCCTGCGACCACGAGTGGTTCCTGGAAATCCCGGAAGAAGCCAAAGACTGGCTCTCCTCCGAAAAGATGAAAGGCAAAAGCGGAAAGACCATCCGCGTCATCCTGAAGGGGAAGGCCAACGACGGCGGTATCCGCACCGCCACCTGCCGCATTCTGTCCGGCTCCAAGAAGAAAAAATTCACCGTGACCCAGAACGCGGCAGTCCTGATCCTTTCGGCTGCCGATGTTCCGGACCTGGGAAAATACTACCAGCCGCAGGAATTCAATTTCGACATGCTTCGTTCCGACTCCAAGTGGAGCTGGTGCCGCAGCAAGCAAAGCGAGCATTTTGTCGTGTTCTGGGACATCAAGTACGGCGAATACGGTCTGTTCGGAGAGCGTATGGGAGAAGAAAACACCTGGCCCACCACCTGCAAAACCGGCTCGATGGCCGTGGATATCGACGACCTCCTGAAAAAGGCCGAAGAATTCTACGAGCTCAACGTGAACAAGCTCAAGTTTGCCGAGACGGGAAAGGGACTTTCCGTACTGGACAAATACAAGATGCAGATTTACATCATCTACCAGAGCGAATGGCTGGCCACCGGATCCGGCTACGACAACGTCATCGGAGCCCTGTGGGTGAATCCCTCCACCTGCAAACCCGTGGGCAGCACCATCGGCCACGAAATTGGCCACTGCTTCCAGTACATGACTTTCTGTGACTATCTGGTGCGCAAGGGCGTGAGTGAAGAAAAAGCGCCCTCCACCTCCGGCAACCAGGGTCCCGGATGGCGCTATGGTTTCGGACCCAACGGGGCCGGCGGCAACGCCTTCTGGGAGCAGACTGCCCAGTGGCAGAGCATGCAGCTGCCCCAGTACCGGGAAGAGACTTTTGCCGGCTGGTACGGCGAATATACCCGGTCCACGCACCTGCACGTGATTCATGAGCGCCCGCGCTACGCCGCCTATTTCATCCACTGGTGGTGGGTGGAACAGAACGACATCAGTTTCATCGGCCGGATGTGGAACGAGTCTGAATTCCCCGAGGATCCCGTGGAGACCTATATGCGCCTGATGAAATACGATGTAGAGCAGATGAACGACTCCATGTACGGCTATGCCTCGCATATGGTCACCTACGACACCGGCGAACTCCGCAACTACGCCAAATACAAACACGGCGGATCCACCATCGACCATCACGGAGAAATGGCCGTCGCCACCGGCGATATCAGCCAGAAAGACGGCTGGTGGAACATCAAGGCCTCCCTCTCCCCGGAAACCACCGGTTACAACGTGATTCGGATGACTGTTCCCAAGGGACAGGAAGTGAGCGTGACGCTGAACCCGAACCTGGGCATCAGCGGCTGCGTGAGCGGGTCGGCCTCGCTGGCCGGCTGGCGCTACGGTTTCGTTACCGTCAACAGTGACGAGACCCGCAGCTACAGCCCCGTCTGGAAGGCCACGGCCACCACCGACGGCCAGGAAAAAAACTGGACGGTTCCGGCCAATGCCAGCAAGATGTGGCTGGTGGTCACCGGCGCCCCTTCCAAGTACGAGCGTCACCCCTGGACCGACGAGTCTGACGACAAAGACACCAAATGGCCCTGGAAAGCCCAGTTCAAGAACACCAAACCTTACGGTAAATAATGAAGCATCTGCTAAGATTTGCAGCCCTCACCCTCGTGGCAGGGCTGTTTTTCTCCTGCCAAAAACAGCAGGAACTGGAGCCGGAAGAAGAAAAATGGACGGAAAACACCGGCGAAATTGACTACCGGATTGCCCCGGCTGCGGAGTTTACCGCTGAAGGGGGTGAGAAATCCATCCGCTTCACCTGCACAGAATCGTGGCACATCGAGTGCGATGCCTCCTGGCTGCACTTTGACCCGGAACGCGCCAAGGGAAACGGAGATAAAAAGTCCTACAAGGTAACGATAAATGCCGATGAAAACCAAGAACGGAAATCCCGCAAGGCCAACGTTTCCATAGTCAGCGGCGAGTCCCGATACAGCTTTACCGTCACCCAAAAAGCGCCCACCATCACCCTTAGCGATGAAGAGATCGCTGCAAAGGGCATCGATATCAAGCGCATTTACACGGGCGTTGCCGGCAGCCTTTCCAATCTCAAACGTTCCGACAACGAGTTCTTCCTGGGCCGTGCACGCGCCAGCGAGCATTTTATCGTCCTCTGGGACAAAGGCTACGACGAGACGGGAGAAATTGACCCCAGCGACAGCCAGACGCCCCAGGAGATTCGGGTTGACGTGGACGATCTCCTGAAAAAGGCCGAAATCTACTACGAAACCTATGTGAACAAGTTCCAGATGCGCGGCCCCGAGGGGAAATCCTTCCTGGATAAGTATTACCTCACCATCTGCCTGTACGGAACCACCAACTGGAAGGCTGAAGGCGGCGGAGCCGGTGATATGGGCGGCCTATGGGTGAGCGCCACGGCCTGCCAGCCCACAGGTAGCACCGTCGCCCACGAAATCGGCCATGCTTTCCAGTATCAGGTATATGCCGATTTCGGCCACAAAGACGCCGGATTTATGCAGAGCGGCGGTGTGTTCTGGGAAGCCTGTGCCAACTGGCAGAGTTACAACCTCTACGCGGAACAGGCCTACAACTCCGACAATTTCCGGGTTTTTGCCGAGAACAGCCACAAGCACTTCCACTACTTTGATATGCGCTACGCATCGTACTGGTTCCAGTTCCTGTGGACCGACAAGTACGGTTTTGACGCTTATGGCCGGATCTGGAAGGAATCCAAACGCAGCGAGGATGCCTGCCAGGCCTATATGCGGCTTTACTGCGGCGGAGACATCGCCAGCTTCAACCGGGACCTCTATGAATATGCTTCCCGCTGCGCCACCTGGGACTTCACTACGGAAGTGGTGAACCTGGACGAACAGGCGAATGTATCCCGCACGGCTTCCATCGGAGACTTCGGGAAAGACTATATCGGAAACATCGGCTGGGTGGGTTACGACGACGGTGACGGATGGAACAGAGTGGGCGATGCCCGTGCCCCGGAAGCCACCGGCTTCAACATCATCCGCCTCAAACCCGCCGCCGGAAAAAGCGTCACCGCCGAATTCGAGGGCCTTGCCAAGAAGGCCGATGCCGGCTGGACATACGGATTTGTTGCCCTTCTTGCCGACGGGTCCCGCGCCTACAGTTCCCCTACCCTCACCTCCGGTACGGCCAGCACCAGCTGGACGGTTCCCTCCTCCACGGAAAAACTGTGGCTGGTGGTCTCCTGCACACCTTCCCGGTATTATGGAAGCGAACAGGGCGGCAGCTGGCCTTACCGGGTCCGCTTCACCGGGACCGACCTGATTACCAAGATCGATTTCAACGGCGACGAGACCCCTCACAATACCGAAATCATCAAGCATATTGACGTGCCTGCCTCTGACGGCTATGCCGGTCCTTCCTTCACTTTTGACGCCGAAGACTATCAGAAGATAGGGATGGCCTTTGTGATGCAGCCTTCCGAGATTGCCGCCGCCATAGCGGCAGACCGGGCAAAATACGCCACCGGCAAGGTTAAATTCGGCTCTCTCGAGCCTGACGGGTCGGTCAGTTACAGATACACCGCCAACGGCTATGGTTTCTGGTACGGACCGGACGGCGCCGTAACGCCGTGGGAAGGAAGTCCTACCGTTTACACCCAATACGACCGTACCAGCTGGACCTTCCAGGTAGGAAGCAAGCCCGGCGTTGTCTCACCGGGTGAAAAATACACCATCCGCCCCGTCTTCGTGTACGGAAACTATCAGGCGGTGGTCACCATCCATATAAATATAAAGTAACTCCGGTTAAACAAAAAGACAGAGGCCTCACAAAGACTTCTGTCTTTTTTTGTTTTCAGCCTGTCCTACAGGGCTTTCAAGGCATCCTCCAGGCGACGATAGGCAATGTCGATGAAGTCCTTGGTTCCGGAGCCGTCGTTCACGTAGCCGATAACCATATCGGCAAAGTCGATGGCCTCGCGAAGCGGGGTATTCTTGTCCCGGATCTCCTTGGCCTGAACGGTGAGTTTGAGGAGGGCATCCAGGTCCTCCGGCTCGGCCAGGTTGCCGGGCCGCATGGAGTTGATGGCCGCATTCAGGGACGACGTAGCACGGGTAACGGCTTCCTGCACGGAAGACTCATCGGCCAGTACGGTCTCCGCGGCCTGCAGCTGCTCCTGCATACGGGCATAAGCGTTGGGGGCCCAGGGGGCGAACGGCGGAACCTTCTCTTCCAGGGCATTCCAGGCATTCTGGGCCTGCACACGCGAGCGGGCAATCTTGACGGCCTGCTCCAGATAGGTCTTGTCCACAGTACCGGGCCTGGCCGTTTCCTTGTTTCCGGTAAGTACATTCAAGCGCAGGTAGTGCGTGCTGTGTCCGGTCAGGTAATAGTCCGGATAGAAGGTCTTGTCTCCCAGGGTAAGGCTATAGACATTGCCGTCTGTTCCTTCACCGCCGGAGGTTCCTTTGAGCACAATGTCCTTGAGGTCTGCATCCAGGGTGAATTCCGCCTGCTCCCAGACCGTGATGTCCGGGGTGGCCATCACCAGCGGACCATACATGATGGCTCCTTCCCACATAGGCTCGAACGGAGTACGGACCTCATTGACGCCCGTCGCGGCCAGATCCATCTTGTCCGGTCCAAAGTGGATGTGGGCGCCGAAGGGCATTTTCACCTCCACCTTGTCTCCGGCCTTCCAGTCACGCTCCGGAATTTCCACATAAGAGCAGGACTTGTAAGTCTTGGCAACGGACTTGCCGTTCAGCTTTATGCTGAAGCCCTTGGTGGCCCAGTAAGGCACGCGCAGTTTCATCGCAAAGCAACCGCCCTTTTCGATGCGGATAACCGACGCTTCCGCCGGCCAGCTGCATTCCTGGACAAACTCCACATCCTTTGCAGCCCAGCGGACCTGCGTGGGCAGGTACAAAGCTACCCACAAAGTATTCTCGTTGGTAAAAAAAGCCGCCTCCTGGTATTTCACGTGGTTCTCGGATCCGGTACCGCCGCAGCAGGTGCTTTGGGGCGTTTCGCTGCCAAAAGGCTTGCTGGCATTCATTCCAACGGCGTACTGGTAACAAACCCCGTATTCTTCCGGATGCACGGAACCCACCAGCTGGTTGTAAAGCACACGCTCATAGTAATCCATGTAACGGGCGTCGTCTGGACGGAAGGCATTGAGATCCTTGGTGAGCTTGGCCAGGTTGTAGGCACAGCAGGTTTCGTTGATATCCGGGTTGGGGAAAAGGTTTCCGCTGCGGTCGCTCATCACGCTGGTGTTCATGCTCATCATCTGGGAATAAGGCTGGCGGAACATCTCCCCGTTGCCCACGCCGCCCATGGCATAGGCATAGCGTCCCTGAATCATCTCCCAGAAGTTGGAGGCAATGTTGTAGTAACGCGGGTCTCCGGCCACTTCGTACGATTTCAGGGCCCCTACAATCATAGGGATGTGCTGATTGGCGTGACGGGTGCGGATATCATCGATATTGCGGGAAAGCGGCTCATAAAAAGCCGGGGAGTCAAAATAGGTGGCAGCTTCGGCCAGGCGCTCTTTCTCCAGGGTGTCCGACACCATATCGCTAAGGCGGGAGAGAGATTCCTGCATGCCTCCCACTTCTCCGGCGATGTACATATTCCACATCTCGTAACGGTTGCCGGGACGTGCCTGACGCTCGGCCTTGGTGCCCCCGGCATTCACATAAGTGCGATAATGAAGGCGGTTCCACACCCACAGTCCCATATCCTTGGCGATAAGGAGAGCCTTGGAAGCGATCTGCTCGTCGTCAATCTGGAGGGCAATGTCGATAAGGCCGGCCAATTGCTTGTGGATGGAATAATACGGGGCCCACACGCCACTGAAGTTGTTGTACGCTGTGTATTTTTCAATCAGGACCGGATGCTGGGCGGGGATGGCATTGATGTAGCCGTAGCCATAGCGGGTGCAGTCTTTCTTGTATTCCTTGAAGGCATCCCATGTGCCTTTCATCTTCACCAGCTCAGCCTCCGGGGCCAGATCCCTTGCCTCGCGGTAGCGGCCCAGTTTCTTGTCAAACACGAAGGTGAGCTCCTGGCAGGCGCGGAGTTCGTCCACCATACGGGAGATATTGGCCTTGAGAGCCTCCTTGTGCCCGGGGTCGTCGGTGCTGGCATAAGCGAAGGCCAGGGCGCTCATATAATGGCCGCTGCCGTGGCCCTTGAGCTTGGTTTCCGGGGAATCCCAGCCGTCGCTCTCCGTATAACCCTCCGTGGAAAGACCATAGGTATCCCGGTAGTTGTACAGCTGCTGGGTGATATCCAGGGACAGCAGATTACGGATATCCAGATCACGGTTTCCGGTGAGACGGTTGTTGCCAATAAGCTTCACATCCCCCAGAGGTAGGGGCTGCGCCACCAGCGAGGGCGTTTCCCAGGCTCCCTCCACCACCTCCACGGCCGCCTCCAGCGGATAACCGTTCTCGGTGGTGTTGTCTCCTATGATATAGCCTTTCACCACATACGTGCTGCCCGCTGGAAGGGCGGCTTCCTCCTCCTCGGTTTCACGAAGGGAGTTTGTCCATTTAACCTGGCGCCATTCCCGGGTTCCGTCAGCATAAGTGACCTGGATTTGCCAGGGCAGGCGCGGCACCGTGCCCTGCGGTGTCCGGACCGAAATATCGGGCACTTCCTGGATGATTCTGGCTGTTTTGGAGGAGGTGCAGGCTGCTGTCAAAGCGGCAAGAAGTACAAGTTTGGCTATGAGTTTCATACGCGTTGTAATGTAGTTGATACAAAAATAGCAAAAAGCCAGTCCATCAACTTGAAAATTTGTCCCGAATTCTGGTAAAATCCTCCAATTCCGCTCTCTGGACGCGGGAAAAGGGATTATCCGCCCACGCGGACGTTGAGTCCGGCAGCGGAAAGGAGGGAGACGCAACGGTCTGTAAACGCTGCAGATGGTGCGCTCAAAGACAGGCCGTCCGGATTGTACAAGGTGCCCAAGCGCTCGTGCTTGCCCTTGCCGATGTCATGGTAAGGCAACAGGTCCAGAACCTGCGGCGGATGATCCAGCGAGAGGAGGAAGCGGGCTGTGGCCCGGATATTCTCCTCCGAAGCGTTCACCTCGCAGATAAGCGGGATGCGCACCCAGTACGGAATTCCCAGGACGGCCACGCGACGTAGATTGGCCAGAATGGGTTCGTTGGGTACGCCAGTGTAGCGCTTGTGCAAAACCGTGTCCATTGTTTTGACATCCACCATAAACAATTCGCATTCCCCGGCGACCGCCTCCACCGTTTCCGGAGAGGCAAAAAGAGTGGTGTCCACGGCCCGATGGAACCCGCGGCGGCCCAGTTCGCGGAGGAGGGACAGGGTGAATTCCGCTTGCATCAGCGGTTCTCCTCCGCTGAGGGTGACACCCCCGCCACTTCCTTCCATAACGGCCCGCTCGCGCTCCACCTGGTTCATCAGTGCCTCCAGGGTCCACTCCTTCCCGCAGATTTCCATCGCAAGCGCCGGGCAGGCAGCGGCACAGGCACCGCAGAGCCTGCAGCGGTGTCCCGTTGGCCGGACGCCCTCCGGGGTGAGCTCCAGCGCCGCTTCCGGGCAAGCCTGTACGCAGCTTCCGCAGCCAATGCATTTGCCTTTTTTGTACAGGCGCTGGGGGGCCGGAGACCAGCTTTCCGGATTGTGACACCAGACACAGCGCAGGGGACAACCTTTTACAAACAGGGTGGTTCGGATGCCGGGTCCGTCGTGAATGGCATAGCGTTTGATGTCAAAAATAAGAGCCATGGTGCTAAGATACAAAGTTTTGATGGAAAAGCTGGAACAAATCTTCAATAAAATCGTCCGCGAGTACAGCGAAAGGCTGTACTGGCACGTCCGCCGGATGGTGGGCAGCCACGAGGATGCTGACGATCTGGTCCAGGAAATTTTCCTCAAGATTTGGACAAACCTTCCCTCCTTCCGCGGGGAATCGCAGATGTACACCTGGATATGGCGCATCGCCACCAACGAAACCCTCAACCATCTCCGGAAGGAAAGGGTGAGGGCTGCCCTGCGCTTCCAGGCGGTGGACGAGCTGATGGAGCGCCGCATAGAGGCCGATCCCTACTTTAACGGCACGGCTGCCCAGCGGGAACTGGCCAAGGCCGTGGCCCGCCTCCCCGAAAAGCAGCGCCAGGTGTTCGTGATGCGCTGGTGGGACGAACTTTCGTACGAGGAGATATCGGCCATTACCGGAATCTCGGTCGGGGCCCTCAAAGCCTCTTATCACATCGCCCGGGAAAAAATCGAATTAAACCTTTCCTCCTCCGAGGTGTCAAAGTAAACAGTTATGGCAAGAAACAACGACATATCCACCCCCGAAGCTTATTTCCAGCATCTGGAAGAGCGGCTCAAGGCCATTCCCGCCCGGGAAGTGAAGCCTACGGTGATCCAGCGCGTTTCGCCCTGGATAGCCTACGCCGCCAGCCTGGCTGTTCTGGCTGCCGTGGGGAACTTTATCTTCGGCCGCGCTGCAGCAGTGGAAGAAGAGGCCGACTGGGATTACATCTCCTATCTGTCCCGCTCCCTGGATCCGGACGGGCAGATCGAGCTCGCGGAGACGGAAGACCTCTCGGAAGAGGATATCCGGAGTTTCCTCATTGCCGACAACATCAGTGTTGAACATTTAGAGAGCCTAAACAATGAAGAAGATTATTAGCGTATTATTTGCCCTGGCGCTCGTCGGCTGCATAGCGGCCTTCGCCCAGAAAAAAGAAAACAGGGAAGCCTGGCGGGAGAGAATCCGTTCCGAACGCGTGGCGATGATTACCTCCGAGCTGGAACTCACCGAAGCCGAGGCCCAGGCCTTCTGGCCGGTTTACAACGAAGTGCAGGCCCAGCGCCGCGAAGCCTTCAAGGCATCGGCCGAGGCCCTCAAAGTCCTCAAGGACGGTGCGGAAGGCAAGGATGCCGCCGCCCTCCTGGACCAATACGAGGCGGCCATCCAGAAAAACAATGCCATAGAACTCCAGGCCATGAACCGTTACAGGAAGGTTCTGCCCGCGGAGAAGGTGGCCAGGCTTCTGGTGGCCGAGGAGAAATTCCGTCACCAGCAGATTGGCAAACTGGGCAAAGGGCAGGGCAGCCCGCGTTCTGAAGGAAGTCCCGGCCGCAGGACCGGCGGAAAACCCGTTCCGGTAGAAGACTAAATCCAAGCTCCGTCCTGCAGGGTGCAGGTGCGGTCACATAACTGAGCCAGACCGGCGTCGTGGGTAACGATGACTATGGTCTGGTTCAATTGTTTACGGAGGTCAAAGAAGAGACGGTGAACCTCCTCCTTGGTGCGGGAGTCCAGGTTGCCGGTGGGCTCGTCGGCAAAGAGGATGGCGGGGCGGTTGATCAGGGAACGGGCGATGGCTACGCGCTGCTGCTCCCCGCCGGAGAGTTCCGAAGGTTTGTGGGAGACCCGCTCCTGCAGCCCCACCGTTTCCAGCAGCTCCAGGGCCCATGCGCGGGCTTTTTTGCTTTCTTCCCCGCCGATGAGGGCCGGAATCATCACATTTTCCAGCGCACTGAATTCCGGCAGCAGGTGATGGGCCTGAAACACGAAGCCGATGCGCCGGTTCCGGAAGGCCGACAGGGCCTTTTCTCCCAGATGGACCACCTCGGTTCCGTCGATGACGAGGCTGCCGCCGTCCGGGGAAAGAAGGGTGCCCAGGATTTGCAGGAGGGTGGATTTTCCGGCACCGGAGGCGCCCATAATGGCCACCACCTCCCCTTCCGCCGCAGTAAAATCCACGCCTTTCAGCACCTGCAGGGGGCCGAAGCTTTTAGCGATATTCCTTGCTTCCAGAATCATCTCTATTTGCAAAGATACAAATTTTAACTTATATTTACATGACAATTCGGGGTGTGGCGCAGTTGGCTAGCGCATCTGCTTTGGGAGCAGAGGGTCGTGTGTTCGAGTCACATCACCCCGACTGGAGTCATTAAAATATGTATCTGCTAGGTTACGATATCGGTAGTTCTTCCGTAAAGGGGTCTGTGGTAGATGCCCAGACGGGGAAAACAGTGGCTTTCGCCTCCCATCCCGACCACGAAGCCATCATCATTTCCAAAAAGGCCGGCTGGGCCGAGCAGGAACCCGCCATGTGGTGGGGAAACCTGAAGCTGGTCACCCAAGACCTCCTCCGGCACGTAAAGGCCGAGGACATCGGCGCCATCGGCATCTCGTACCAGATGCACGGGCTGGTTTGCATCGACAGGGACCGCAAGGTGCTGCGTCCTTCCATCATCTGGTGCGATTCCCGCGCCGTTCCCTACGGCCGGAAGGCCCAGGAGGCCCTGGGAGAGGAGTGGTGCCTGGAGCATCTGTTGAATTCCCCCGGCAATTTTACCGCCGCCAAACTGGCCTGGGTAAAGGAAAACGAGCCGGAGCTGTACGGACGCATCTGGAAAATCATGCTCCCCGGAGACTATATTGCGATGCGCCTGACCGATACCGTCTGCACCACGGTGAGCGGCCTTTCGGAAGGCATCTTCTGGGATTTCAAGGCCGGTCGGCCCTCGGCCCGGCTGCTGGAGTGTTTCGGCTTTGACGAAACGCTCCTTCCCGCCTGTGCACCCACGTTCGGCACGCAGGGTGTCCTGTCGCGCACGGCCGCGCTGGAGCTCGGGCTCAAGGACGGCACCCCGGTCACCTACCGCGCTGGAGACCAGCCCAACAACGCCCTCAGCCTCAATGTCTTCAATCCCGGAGAGATTGCTTCCACCGCCGGCACGTCCGGCGTGGTGTACGGGGTCATCGACCAGATCAACCACGACCCCCAGTCCCGCGTGAACAGCTTCGCGCACGTGAACCATACGGCCGAAGACCCCCGCCTGGGCGTGCTGCTATGCATCAACGGAACGGGCATCCTCAACTCCTGGCTTCGTCGGCACGTAGCTCTGTCCAACACCTCCTACATAGAGATGAACGATATGGCCGAGACCGTTCCCATCGGCTCCGACGGCATCAGCATTCTCCCCTTCGGAAACGGAGCGGAGCGTCTGCTGGGAAACAGGGACCAGGGCTGCAGCATCCACGGGCTCAACTTCAACCTCCACGGCCGTCCGCAGCTCATGAGGGCCGCACAGGAGGGCATCGTGTTCTCCTTCCAGTACGGTATAGAGATTATGGAACAGATGGGCCTCAAGGTGAACAAGATTCACGCCGGAAAGGCCAATATGTTCCTTTCCAAAGTGTTCCGGGACACGCTCGCCGGCGTTTCCGGGGCCACCATAGAGCTGTTCGACACGGAGGGAAGCGCCGGTGCCGCCAAAGGAGCCGGTCTGGGCGCGGGCGTGTACAAGAGCCCCGCGGAAGCCTTCTCCACCCTGGAGCGTCTGGCCGTCATCGACCCGGACCACCAGGAAGAGTACCGTGCCGCCTACGAAAGATGGAAATCCTACCTGTCATCCTGAACGAAGTGAAGAAACTGTCCAAAAAACATTCTGAATATGGAAAAAGAATACTTCCCCCAAATCGGAAAAATAGCCTTTGAAGGCCCTGAAAGCAAGAATCCCCTGGCTTTCCATTATTATGACGCCCAGCGCGTGGTGATGGGCAAGCCCATGAAGGACTGGCTCAAGTTTGCCATGGCCTGGTGGCATACCCTGGGCCAGGCGTCGGGAGACCCCTTCGGCGGCCAGACCCGTTCCTACGAATGGGACCGGGCTGACTGCCCCTACGCCCGCGCCCGCGCCAAGGCCGATGCCGGCTTCGAGCTGATGCAGAAACTGGGCATCGAGTACTTCTGCTTCCACGACATCGACCTGGTGGAAGACTGCGATGACATTGCCGAGTACGAAGCCCGGATGAATGACATCACGGACTATCTCCTGGAAAAGATGAAGGAGACCGGCATCAAGAACCTCTGGGGCACGGCCAATGTCTTCGGCCACAAGCGCTATATGAACGGTGCAGCCACCAATCCGCAGTTTGACATCGTGGCCCGTGCCGCTGTTCAGATCAAGAACGCTCTGGACGCCACCATCAAGTTGGGCGGCTCAAACTACGTTTTCTGGGGCGGGCGTGAAGGTTACTACACCCTCCTGAACACCCAGATGCAGCGGGAGAAGGACCACCTGGCAAAGATGCTCACCGCCGCCCGCGACTATGCCCGCGCCCAGGGCTTCAAAGGCACTTTCCTTATCGAGCCCAAGCCGATGGAGCCCACCAAGCACCAGTATGACGTGGATACGGAAACCGTCATCGGCTTCCTCCGTGCCAACGGGCTGGACAAGGACTTCAAGCTGAATATCGAGGTGAACCACGCCACCCTGGCCGGCCACACTTTCGAGCACGAACTGACCGTGGCCCGTGAAAACGGCCTCCTGGGCAGCATCGACGCCAACCGCGGAGACGCCCAGAACGGCTGGGATACGGACCAGTTCCCCATAGATCCCTACGAGCTCACCCAGGCCATGATGCAGATTCTCCTGAACGGTGGCTTCGGCAACGGCGGCACCAATTTCGATGCCAAGCTGCGCCGTTCCTCCACCGATCCCGAGGACATCTTCATTGCCCACATCAGTGCTATGGACGCGATGGCCCACGCACTCCTCAATGCCGCCGCCGTGTTGGAAGAGAGCCCGCTTCCCCAGATGGTGAAGGAGCGCTATTCCAGCTTTGACAGCGGCCTGGGCAAGAAGTTCGAGGAAGGGAAAGCCACGCTCGAGGATCTGTACGACTATGCCAGGGAAAACGCCTCCCCTGTGGCCGCCTCCGGCAAGCAGGAACTCTACGAGACCCTGCTCAACCTGTACGCTGTAAAATAGTTGGAAAAACTATAAAAGACCTTCCGGGATGCTCAGGGTGAGTGTCCCGGTTTTTTCTTCCAGAGCCAGGACAAGCTCTTCGTGGAAGGGGACCAGGACCTCTTCCCCGTCGGGCTTGCGAAGCCACAGACAGGGGTTTCCGGGAATGTCCTCGTGGGTAACTACCGTTCCCGCCGGCCGGCCGTTCTGGTCCAGCACCTGCCATCCGCAGAGGTCTTCTTCCTCCTCCTGTTCAAAATAATCGGCGAACACGGCCCTCCCCGCCAGTTCGTCGGCATCCTTCAGGGAGTGGACGCCCGTAAGCCGCGCCAGGACACGGCGAGTGCCCCTGGGCGTAAACGATTCAAAATAAAAGGGAACCGGCAGTCCATCAAATTCGATGAACACCGGTTCCTGGAGGTCGATATCTTCCGGGACAATATCCAGGAGGCTCATCAGAACCTCTCCTTGCGTCCCGTTGGATTTCAGAACCTGGGCGATTCGGAGCATTACTCTGCCGGAGTCTCCACGGGTTCGGCAGCAGCCTCGGCAGTAGCTTCTGCGGCAGCCTCTTCGGCAGCCTTGCGGGCAGCTTCCTCGGCCTCGGCCTTTTTGGCGGCGATAGCCTTGGCGCGAGCCTCGTTCACCTCTGCCTCGGCGGCCTTGGCGGCCTTGGCCTTGGCGATAGCGTCATTCTTGAGGCCGGTCTTCTTGGCAGCGACCTTCTCGTCGTGCTGGGCTTTCCAGGCGGCGAATTTGGCATCAGCCTGGGCCTCGGTGAGGGCTCCCTTGGCGACGCCTTCCGCCAGGTGCTTGCGCAGAAGGACACCCTCGTAGGAGAGGATGCGGCGGGCCGTGAGGGTGGGCTGGGCACCCACGTTGAGCCAAGCCAGGGCCTTGTCACCGTTCAGGATGATGGTGGCAGGGTTGGTGTTGGGGTTGTAGGAGCCGAGCTGCTCAATGAATTTACCGTCGCGCGGTGCGCGGGAATCAGCCACAACAATGTGGAAGAATGCGAAATTCTTCTTACCGTGGCGCTGAAGTCTGATTTTAACAGCCATTGTGAATCTGTTGTTTAAAATTAATAATTGCGTAGTGCCCCAACTCGTGGGAGCCTGCAAAGATAACAATTTATTTTTATCCCGGAAAAATTATTTGAAGTCTCCAGCAAAAAAGTCTCAAAAAGTTTTGGGAATTCAAAAATGCTCATTATCTTTGCAGTCCCAATAGATGCGGGTGTGGTGAAATGGTAGACACGCCACTTTGAGGGGGTGGTGGGCGTTAGCCCGTGGAAGTTCGACTCTTCTCACCCGCACAAAAAAGACGACTCTCAGGAGCCGTCTTTTTTCGTGTCTTAACGGGATCCGCCGCCGTGGCCGCCACCGAATCCTCCGCCGCCACCGCCGAAGGAGATGGAGCCTCCACCGCCGCCGGAGCGACGCTGGGCTGCGGCACGGGCCGCCTCCCGCTGGGCCTGGCGGTTCAGGGCGGAAGTCATCATCGAGGAGGAGTTCCGCGTGATGCTGTCCAGGACATAGTATGTGGTGGTGGGGTCCAGCATATTGGCCTCCCGGGCATACTCTTCCATCATCTTGGGGAAGAGTTTCTCGAAGTTTTTGGCCACTTTGTCGGCAATTCCCAGGGAAGCCGCCATAATCATATACTTTTTCCAGAGTCCCACTTCGGGAGCGGAGCGCTCGCCGATGAGGGTAAAGTCGCTCAGGAAGTTCTTGAACTCGATGGCCCGGCAGCGCTCCTCCCTGGAAGCTTCCTGCCATAGCGTGCGGCCGCCGTAAATGGCCTCCGAGGGCCAGCTGACCACCTCGGTATCGTGCTTGTAGGACCACTTCTTGAACTCATCGGCCTCCAGGAGCATATCCCCGGAAGCCTGCACGGCGCCTTCGTAAATCATTCTTTCCACCTTGTCGGTGAATCCCACCTCGTCGGTCCCCCTGGAGAAACGCAGGTTCACGCGCTTGTCATCTCCGGGGATAGGTTCCACGCGGATGAGCCCTTCCTGGATCCATTTGAGAAAATACGCGCTCACCACATTGGTGAAGGCTTTTTTCTTGTCCGGGCACAAGTGGTCTCCATTCTGGATAAGACTGTACAGGGCCGACGGGTTGCCACCAAAGGGGACAACCCGGTTCCAGCCGTCTATCTTGTCCTTACCGAAAACGTCCTTCTTGTAACGCCTGTTCGTGATTCTCCGGTACAGCCGGACCACCGAATAGACAAGAACGGAAAAGATCGCAAGAATGGGAATGCCGATGAAAATGAGCAGGCCGACATACTTGAGCAGCTTGTCGGAGATGCTTTCCTCCTTCTCTCCGTAGTCGCTCCCCTCCATCGCCGTCTCCTTAAGCTGCTCGAAACTGCCGTCTCCTTCCACCTGCGGATGGAAAAGCCCTTTGTCAAACTGCACCAGGGCCGAGAAAAAACTGTTCCGTGACAGGCGCTCGGAAGACTCGAAGAAAATTTCTCCCTTTTCGTTGAGCCGGGAATCTCCCCGGATACCGAAGCCCCAGAAACGGACGTTGCAGGAGTCTGTACGCTCCCAGAACCAGGGGTCGGACCCGGTCTCGTTCCGGATGGTAATGGAGACGTGCTGCGGGCGCACATACCAGTCGTCGTTGAGGAAATGCCAGTGGAAGCCGTCACATTCCGGGTATGACTGCACCAGATTGTCGATGATGTAGGATACGGTCCAGACGTGGTCGCCGTAGTCTCCCTGACCCCAGCAGAGTTCGACATCTCCCCCGCCCTTCTCCACAATACCGCATCGGCCTTTCTTCTGGTCCAGCGAACGATTGGAGTCCCAGCGGCGACCGTCGTTTTCGTACTCCTTTCCGTTCTCGAACACCTTCAGGTCGTGGATGTACGATTTACCGGGATTGTCGATGGGGATATACCACTCGGTGCCTTCCGTCACGGTCATGTCCCATTTCTGGACAACCTGGGCATGGCCGTTGCGGAACAGGCTCACTATGGTCTGGATGTCGCGGATTTCCTGTGCAAAGGAAAAAACCGCTGCGGCCACAAAGGCCGCCGCGGTCAGGATGATTCTTTTCATAAGACTACTTTTTGAAAAGGTCCTGGGGAAGTTCTGCCTTTTCGGGTCTTTCGGCCAGGTAATCGCGCTTTTCAAAGCCCAGCATGGAGGCCACCACGGAACCCGGGAAGGCGCGGACGTCGCGGTTGTAGCGGGTTACCGTGTCGTTGAACGTCATTCTGCTCAGGCGCACGTTTTCCTCGAATTCGAAGTATTTGTGCATGGCATCCTGATAGGCCTGGGTTCCCTTGAGCTCGGGGTACTGCTCGGCCACGGCCATCAGGCGTGCGGCAAAGCCGCCCAGGGCGCTTTCATTGGCGTTGATTTCCTCCACCGTGGGATTGGCAGAAGACACCGGACGGCGCATTCCGATGATTTTCTCGTAGTTCTCCCCTTCGATGGCGTTTTCCTCACGGGCAATCTTCACGGCGGTCTCCAGCGCATCGTAACGGCTGGTCTGCTGCACGCTGATCTGCTTGAGGGCATTGTTGCAGAATTCGTCATTCTTGACAAGCTTGTTCTGGACGGAGATGCCCCACAATACCAGGACAGCGACGATGGCAATAACGATAATAAGTGTCATAGTATTTTAGTTTACTTTCACAAATATCTAAAAAAAGTGTAAATTTGTCAATAGTTAAAACCATTTTTGAGATGAAAACAAACACGACCTTCAAAGAAGAAGCCCTCTCCGCCCTCCGGGGGAACTGGGCAAAGGGCATCCTGCTTGTCCTGCTGTACTACCTTCTGGCCGGCACCGTCATCGGCCCCAGCACGTACACAAGCATCCTGATGCAGAATCATCTTCAGTCGATGGGCGGAAGTACCAACCTTATGCAAATGGCGGCCGCTTTTCAGGAGCCGGAGTTTGTCGCCCTGCAGACAAAAGCCAACGCGGCCAACAGCGGTCTCACACTCTTTCAAATCTTCATCCTTTTCCCCCTGACCCTGGGAATGGCCAATGCCTTCCGGAAACTGCTGGTGGAAAGAGACAACAATCTTGTCATCAACGCTTTCCACACGGGCTTCAAGCCCTATTTCCACAAAGTTTGGGGAATGCTTGCGAAGTATCTCCTGACTTTTCTGTGGTCGCTGCTGTTTCTTATCCCGGGAATCATCAAGACGTATTCCTATTCGATGACACCCTACATCCTGCACGAGTATCCCGAGCTCAGCGCCAGTGAAGCCATCCATCGCAGCCGGATGATGATGCGCGGACACAAGTTCGACCTTTTCTGGCTCCAGCTCAGCTTCATCGGCTGGTTTTTCCTGTGCCTGTTGACCGCCGGCATCGGCTTCCTATGGCTCGTCCCCTATTACCAGACGGCGAAGGCCGCTTTCTACGAGGAAGTAAAAAGCGAGTACGGCATCCACGGAGGACTGGATTAATTCCTAAGCAGATTTACGCACAGCAGGGTGAGGTCGTCACTGGCTTCGGCCTCTCCCACGTGTTTTTCCACCGCCTTCAGCAGGCGCTTGACAAGCGTTCCGGCATTGACGTATGGCTCCTGGGCAAGGATTTCGATAAGACGGTCGTTGCCCAGTTCTTCGTGCGCCGTATTCTCGGCCTCGTTCAGGCCGTCGGTATAGAGCAGGATGGGCGTTTTGCTGATATCCAGGGTCTGGCCTTCGAACTCCCAGCCGGCGCACACGCCGATGGGGGTGTTGGGCTGGCATTCCATGAACGCCGGACGCTCTTTAAGGAGAACGGGCGGATTGTGTCCGCAATTGCAGAATTCCAGAAGGCCGGTCTTCAGGTCCAGCTGGCCGATGAAAAGGGTCACGAACATCAGCTGCTCGTTTTTCTCGGAGATGCCGTTGTTGACGTGGCGGGCCACCTCGGCCGGAGGGAGACCCTGGCGGGACACCAGGCGGAACAGGCTCAGGGTCACCGCCATAAACATACTGGCCGGAACGCCCTTTCCGCTCACGTCTCCCACGCAGAAATGCAGTTTCTCGTCCTGGATGAAATAATCGTAAAGGTCTCCTCCCACTTCCTTGGCCGGAGCCATGAAAGCATACATGTCCAGGTCTTTCCGGTCCGGGAACGGGGGGAACACATTGGGGACCATGCTCATCTGGATGTTCCGGGCAATCTGGAGCTCTCCTTCGATGCGCTCCTTCTTGGCGGTGGTAGTAGTCAATTCTTCGATATAATTCACCAGGGAGCTCTGCATATAGCTGAACGACTCCGTAAGGACGCCGATTTCGTCGGGCCGATGGGTCACGGCCAGTTTCTCGCTGAAGTTGCCGACGGCGATGGTGCGGGCCTGTTCGGCCAGGGTGCGGAGCGGATCCAACTGCTGCTTGATAACCCGGGAGAACACCAGGAACATCATCAGAAGGCCCATGACCACAATGCCAAGAACCACATGCTGCAGCCGGCGGAAACCGCCGAAGATGTCGCTTTCGGGGCAGACGATGCCCACGCTCCAGCCGGTTGTCATCAGCGGTTTGAAGAACACGTAGTTTCTATTTCCGTCTATCCGGATTTCCCGCATCTCGTCCTGCCAGTCCAGCATCGCCTTTCCCAGGTCCCAGAGATCCTGGTCCGGTTCCACGAGCTGCTGGGTAAAGATGGTCTGGTAGAAGAGTTTTTCCGAGTCGGGATGGACCAGGTACGTACCGCCGCGGCCCACCACGATGGAATAAGAATGGGGGTAGGCCTTGACGGCCGAGATGGTCTCTGACAGCCATTCCAGGGAAATGTCCAGCGTGAGGCTCCCTACAAAGGAACCGTCGTTTCCGATGAGCGGCTTGCAGTAGGAGACGCTCATCTTGGAGTCCATCGTATCATCGTCGAACTCTTCCTGATCGGTGTAGGGCTCGGTCCAGCAGGGCTGGTTCAGGAGTTTTGGAAGAAGGTACCAGTCCAGATAGAAATACTGGTACTGGTCGTTGCCCTCCTGCTGGGTGTAAACGTTGCGGCCGTTGTTGTTGGAGTAACAGGAATAATACTTGCCCTTGGAAGGGTAATAATACGGTTCGAAGGAAATGGAGCAGCCGTTGAGGAAAGGATTGTTCACGACGACCTCCCGGGAGAGTCCCATCATCTTGTCGGGATGATCCAAGTCTTTGTAGATGAGGGTTTCCAGATTGTCGGCCAGCAGTACCACGTCTTCCAGGATAACGTTCACGCGAAGGACGGTATTCTCCAGCTCGCGGGTGGCGCCCTTTATGGCCTCGCGCCGGACGGCTTCTCGGGAAACGACGAACAGATATCCCAGGCTGGCCGAAAAAATGGCGATGGCAAAAAGCACGATCCAAAGGCTCAGCCGCCGGCTGAGGGAACGTTTGATGATGCCTGGCAGGAGGTTGGAGCGCTTTTTCATCGGTTCAAATCTTCTAAGGTGACCGGTTTCCGGATGATGTCGTTTCGAAGCAGGAGGTCACAGACCTGCTGCACCATATCCGGCCTCAGGAGGAATGCACGCTCGCCGCTGTCGGGATCCAACTGCAGATCCAGGATTTCTTCCAGCATCAGCTTCTGGAGAATGCGGTTGGTGCCGATATGGTTCCTCCCCACATACTTCATCACGATGTCCAGGGCTTCCTCAGGATGGTCGGCCGCATATTCCCAACCCTTGCGGCTGGCACGGGCAAACTTTTCGCACTGCTCGCGATGTTTTTCATAATATTCCCGGGTGACGTACAGGCCGTCTTCCTGGATATTGTATCCGTGCTCCGAAAAACGGTAAACGCTTTCCCCGTCCAGGGAAAAGCCCGCCTGCCGGATCTGGTAATACTCGTTGTAGGACATGGCCACCGAAGCATCTACGGCACCTGCCACGAAAAGCGGAACGCTGCCGGCTGCCAGAACCCATTGATACTGAAGGCCCATCTCGTTCATCACAGCCTGGGCCACCTGGGTGAAGCCCGCCTGCCAGATGGCCACCTTTGCCTTCTTCATTTCCAGGGGGTTCTTTCCCCAGCGGGAAACAATGATGAGGGCATTGTTCATCGAGGTCTGCAGCAGGTTCACCAGGGGGATGCCGCTGTCCATAATCTGCATGGCCTGAGCCAGCTGCAGGGTGGTGGCATGGCTCTTGTGGGTGCGGATGCGCTCCATCGAAGACTGTGTAGCGTTGGGATGGGTAATCAGGACATCCACTCCCTCCTCATCATAAAAACCTTTTTCCTTGGCCACGTAATAGCCCGCAAATTGTGCCTGGGCCGTCCACTGCGGCGTAAATACCAAAGGCTCTGCCACCTTCTGCTTCTGGGCAGACAGCGGAAGTGCGGAAAACAGTGCAAAAGCACACAGGAGCAGCAGTCTTTTCATAAATCCCTGTTTTACAATTGCAAATTTACAAAAAAAGATTATATTTGTTTGAACGTATTTTTGAAGATATGGATAATCTGTTTGACATTTCAGGAAAAGTAGTGGTCGTGACCGGAGCCTGCGGTGTTCTGGGGAAACCCATCTGCCGGTATTTTGCGGGAGCCGGCGCCCGCGTAGCCATCCTTGCCAGGGAACACTCCCGCGAAGAAGCCCGGCAAATGGCGGATGAAATCCGGGCCGATGGCGGAGATGCCCTCTTCCTCCCCACCGACGTACTGGACGAGGGGCTTTTGGAAAAGAACCATCATGAGCTTCAGGAGCGCTGGGGCGGGGTTGACATCCTTCTCAACGCGGCCGGCGGAAACCTGGGCCCGGCCAATGTCACGCCGGAACAAACCCTCTTCGACCTGGACATCGAGGCCACCCGGCGCGTAGTGGAACTGAATCTTTTCGGCACCATCCTCCCCACCAAGGTTTTTGCCCGTTCAATGGTGCAGAAAAAGAAGGGTTCCATCATCAACTTCTGTTCCATGTCCTCCTTCCGTCCGCTCACCCGCGTGGCCGGATACGGAATGGCCAAGGCCGGCGTGGCCAGCTGGACCCAATGGCTGGCCGGTGAACTGGCCGCCAAATTCGGAGAGGGAATCAGGGTCAACGCCATCGCCCCCGGCTTTCTCCTGACCAAGCAGAACAAAAGCCTGCTTACCCACCCGGACGGATCCCTGACGGAGCGCTCACACAAAATCCTTTCACATACGCCCCTCGGCCGTTTCCTGCAGCCGGACGAGCTTTTCGGAGCCCTGCATTATCTGGCCTCCGACGCCTCCAAAGGCGTAACGGGAAGCATCCTTACGGTTGACGGCGGGTTCAACTCTTTCAGTATCTGAGCCTTATGTATCTGATGAAACAAAGCTGGCGCTGGTACGGACCGGGGGATCCCGTGAGCCTGGACCACATCCGCCAGGCGGGTGCCACGGACATTGTCTCCGCCCTTCACCACATCCCCAACGGAGAAGTCTGGCCCGTCGAGGAGATCCGCCTCCGACAAGACCAGTGCCTGGCCAAAGGCCTTTGCTGGAGCGTTGTGGAAAGCGTCCCCGTCCACGAACACATCAAAACCCGGGAAGGTGAATATCTGCAATACATTGAAAATTACAAGCAGACGCTCCGTAACCTGGCCGCCTGCGGCATCCACACCGTCACCTACAATTTTATGCCGGTGCTGGACTGGACCCGCACCGACCTGGCCTACCCTATGCCGGACGGCAGCCTGGCCCTCCGTTTCGAGCGGGCCGCCTTCCTGGCCTTCGACCTCTGCATCCTGCGTCGTCCGGGAGCGCGGGAGGAGTATTCGGCCCGGGACATCGCCCTGGCGGAAGAGCGCTTTGCGCAGATGTCGGAAGAGGAAATCCGGCTGCTTACGCGGAATATGATCGCAGGGCTGCCGGGGAGCGAAGAGAGTTTTACCCTGGAGCAGTTCCAGGCGGCCCTGGACCGGTATAAAGGCGTGGATGCGGAAACGCTTCGGGCCAATCTGGTTTTCTTCCTGCAGCAAATCTGCCCCGTCTGCGACGCAATCGGCACCCGGATGGTCATCCATCCCGACGACCCTCCCTACCCCATTCTGGGGCTCCCCCGCATCCTTTCCACCGCGGAAGACTTCCGGAAACTGGTAAAGGCGGTTCCCAACCCCTCCAACGGCCTGAACCTGTGCACCGGCTCCCTGGGTGTCAGGGCCGACAACGACCTCCCCGCCATGATGCGGGAATTCGGAGACCGCATTGATTTTGTACACCTTCGCTCCACCAGACGGGACGAGGAAGGCAATTTCTACGAAGCCAATCTCCTGGAAGGGGATGTCCCTGTCGTAGAAGTGATGAGGGCCATGCTGGAGGTGGAGCAGAAACGCGCCTGCCGCATTTACCTCAGGCCCGATCACGGCCACCAGATGTGCGATGACCTGCAGCGAAAGTCCAACCCGGGCTATTCCTGTTACGGCCGGCTCCGCTCCCTGGCCGAACTCCGGGGAATCGAGCATGCCCTGCAAAAGCTTTAAGGCCACGCCATTCTCCTGCAAGGGCAGTTTGTCGGGAATCAGAATACCCTATTCCAGACACACTGGATGGAACACTACCCAGCAGGTCATGAAGACCGTTTTCTTTCTCGGCATGCTTGCACATTACCTCAGAAAGTTGTTCCTTTGTAAAAGTTAGCATAAGTCTGTTTCTTTAAAGTTGAACTTACCAGGTTCATTTTGCACTCTTTAAAGTTACAGACTTTTTTCTTTTACCTATCTGGACACACTTTTTGGGATACTATCCCCCGGTGGGGAGTTGGAGGGGCATAAACCAGCAAGAGTCTGTGGCCGGCTTGCCCGGTAACAGTCTCTTGACCGCTTTCCCTTATCCATCCGACAGCACAGAGCACCGACGCCGGAACCGGACAGCGCCATTGACTCAAATAACGGCCCAATCATCTCGATTTTTAATTAACCTATAATGGGCTTGTATTCAACCTGGAATCCTCCTAACGATTGTTTTAATCTGATACAGGGCGAATTGAAAGACCTACTTCTCTATTACACTTCTCAATTACAAAAGGGCTCATCGAATAATCCGATTGCACATTTAAATATAAATAATAGGCCATCTTTGGATATTGTTTACATAATGAAGAAGACCATAAAGTGGCCCCAGAATTTCCACTGGTATATGTCACACTAGCACCAGGTATCGTTATTGTATTATCATTCTTCTTATAACGTATTGTCCATCCGCAAACAACTCGCCCAGAATTGTCAATATCCCCCCAAACGGCCCATGTCCACTCATAGTTATCATCATACTGGGTGTTTAGGAGCTCACCTATTTCTTCTATTGTGGGTATTCGCCAATTTCCTCCAAGTTTCTGGAATGCCACATCATCTTCCTTGCCTAAAGTAGTCTTATTATCAGGTTCTCCTGCACCTCCCCAAAATTCTTTCTTGTCTTGTGGGCAATACTTTGTGATTAAGACATCACTCCCACCCGAATAATAACGATAATTAGACCATTCATAAATAGGACTTGGATTCTATTTCGCCCCAAGAATAACAATCCCCATAATCCTCAGGAGATGCCGCCCCGAGATTGCATTTTGCCCAGTAGACACTCAACCCAATGTCGGCCCCACCATCTGGAACTACTCGATTTCGAACGTTAACGGAACAGACTGCGCTTTTTCCTTCTACACTAGCAATTATGTTGGCTTGTCCTGAATTAACGTCTGTTATTTGTCCATTAACAACAGTAACTATGTTGGTATCAGATGATTCCCAATTAACTATTTGGTTAGTCGCATCATTTGGGAGTATTGTAAGGGTTAAAGCAGCAACGTCTCCCGTTATTAAACTAAGTTCTGATTTGTCAAGATTGACAGATTCTACAGCAATATGCATGGGTAAAACAGAAATGTAGCATGTAGCTCTTATTCCATTAGCTAGAGAGGTGGCAATAATAATAGCGGATCCCTCTTTAAAAGCAGCGACAAAACCTTGATCATCAACAATTGCCACTTCGCTATTGTCACTTTCCCAACGAATCTCCTTATTTGTTGCATCAGAGGGATATATTGAGGCTATAAGGTGCTCTTTCTCGCCGACTAATAGTGCAAGAGAGGCAGGTGAAATGGAAATACTTGAAACCTCAATTATTGGATTTATGCCTGACGGAGTACATGCTGTAATTAAAAGAATAATAACCGCTAAAAGCCATGACCTTTTCATATCTAAAAAATATCTGAAACAGGACGAATTGTTAATCCGTGCTCTCGCATCGTATTCTCTCCCCAATAGAAATCGACCGAACGGAATGTAAATAAACCTGCAGCATCAGGATATGTTAAATCAACTGATGATGACCAATATAGGCCATATGATCCTATAGTTTCTGAATATTTTTTCCCCAAGTGTCCCCCAGCTGGGAAGAAAACAGTATTACCGTTGATTAAATATTTAACACTCCATCCATAATGGCCATTTCTTGACTCCCAGGTCCATCCATATTCTTTCTTTAATTCTTTAGTAGCAATTAATTCCAAAAACTCTTCTTTGGTTGGCAAACGCCAACGGTCACCTAGAAGAACAGTTGCAGCATCATCCTCTTTCTCGAGGACAACTTTATTATCCGGGCTCCCGTCCCCTCCCCAATACTTAGTTTTGTCAGAAGGGCAATATTTCAGTATTTTGTTACGATCGCCGTCTTTGAACCATTTATATGAATAATCAAGATAGACATCTTTAGTAGTAATCTCGCCCCAAGAATAATAATTACCATATTCTTCCGGCTTAGAGGCTCCGAGATTGGATTTCCCCCAATACACGCTTAAACCAATATCTTCAGCCCCATTAGGAACCGTTTTTTTAACCGACACTGTGCATTTTGCCACGACTGAACCGACCTTAGCAGACACTATTGCCCCTCCTGTCTTTAATGCTCCAATTTTGCCAGTTTTATCGACAATTGCGACACTCGGATTATCACATTCCCATAACACATTAACATCAGTGGCGTCTGAAGGGCTTACTATTACAGTGAGTTGAAATGTCTCTCCTTCATATAAAGACAAGTTATCCGGTTCAATTGAAAGATTATTGACTTCAATCCGGGTGTCATTCTCTGGACCTTTAGAATTGCACATCCACAATAAAGGTACTAAGCTCAACACAAGTATTAGAATATATCGATTCATATAATTAAAGAATTAAGATCATTAAAAAGGTGTGGGCGTCCTGCATGAACTCGATCCTAAGGCATCGCCAAATGCCCGCAACCTCCGTCCAAGATTCTGCTCACACCTAATGTGCGAGCATTCACTTGGTACGGTAGGTTGATTCATAATTTGGCGATTTTTAGGATCTACCCGTACAAAGCAAACGCTTTATTTCTATGTCTTGTCGCCGGGATGGTTCCGTCGGACAAGACAAAGATAGTGAAAAAAAACTAACAGTTCGTTAAGAACTCGAAAACACAGGCTTTTCATTATCGTAATCGGTCAATGAAGAAGACTATAACATGGGAAAAGTGTTTCATATTAGAGGAGGTGTTTTCGCCACAACGGGAAACCTTTATACAAGGAATATCTATGCTGGTGATGGTCGATGCCCAGAGGGCGCGATTATTATTACTCCACCAAACGGCATATTAGAAATTACACATAATTCAGGGTCAATTTTTGACACCTATTACGTAAAAGATTTCGTAACCGCGTCTGGAATTGATGTTGGCAACATCTTTGCCTTCAAAAACATATATCAGTTTACCGTCAATTCTTACCATAATAACCGAGAATTATTGACAAGACTTCTTATGAGCCCTCCGGAAGATGTTCAACTGAGGCAGGTATTCTATCAACAACAATACGCCCATGTTTTTAGCTTGATGGAGAGATTCTTAAGTGATACCTTTGTGCGGCAGACTTGTGATAACGAAGGCTCGTATCATCGAGTCTTGGACTCGGGCATACTCACAACTAAAAATATCGTTCAAGGGAAAGCAAATAAAGAATTAATCAGGGGGGATGACTGCCTGGAAAAAGAGCTTCTTTATATCAGGTCGATTGAAAACTATATTGTTTATCACAAATTCGACCTTATTAGCGAATTGTTTTCAATCGCATTTGATATCTCGGTGGATTTTAACTCATTAAAGAGACCCTTGGATGTCCGGCATGATATAATCCATCGATTCGGCCATTCCGTTAAAGGGGCAGAAGTGGTAATAACCGAAAAGGATGTTCTTTCTTTATTAGATACGATCGATGGTTTTGTAACAACCATCTCATCACAAATCACATCTCAAGAGTAAAAGCCAAGTGTGTCATATTTGATGAGGCTCAGTTCCTCCCAAAACCATGGTCTATCCGGAGGAGGCGCATTTTCTGCAGGAGGTCGTTCCAGGAGACGAACGAGTGTCTGGGATAGAGGAAGTCAACGTTCGTGTCGTATGCGGCACCGGATGGAACCACGCCTTCTGAACGAAGCTTAAGCGGAGCGAAAAGGACTCGTCCGCTTTGAATATGATATCGGGAAAGCCATGATCATTCATCCTCAAACACCTTCGACTTTCCTTCATCCACTTTGTTGTTCAATACACCAATCCCACTGAAGCCATACTATTGGCCGGGTCCTTGATATATGTTTGCAAATTTAATTTTGAGTTTAATTTAACAATGATTATATTTGCATAGATTAATTTTAAAGACATATTTATAGGATATGAAGAATAATATTAAACGGGCCATTGATTCGATGGGCATAACACAGAAAGAACTAGCTGCATTAGTTGGTATGACAGAGCCCGGAATAAGTAAAGCAATTAATGGTAGCGCATCAGAGGATACCATTCGCAAAGTTGCCAATGCTCTTCACGTAACCGAAGCCAGCCTCATTGACGATTCTGAGCTTTACGAAAAATATTCCTCCGGTGACAATCCTTTACAATTGGGTAACCTTCAACTTGACTGCTATGTCCTTAATAATGGGCTTCGCGTATTTTCCGGACGCGGTATTCAGCGGGCCTTGGGTAATACAAGTCAAAGCGGAGAATGGCTTAAGCGTTTCTGTACGGCGGATTCACTCTATCCAGTCTTTGGCACGGGAGAGAATAGTATTGCCAATCGAGCAATGAACCCGGTTACTTTTCGACGTAAAAATGCCGGTGGCTCTCAGACAACAACTAATGCCTATGAGGCGACTTTCCTAATTGACTTATGTTCCGCAATCCTTGATGCAAGAGACGCACTTCTTATTTCTGATTCTAACATTATCGAAAGTGCTGAGATAATAATTCGCTCCGTTGCGAAAGTTGGTATTATAGCGCTTGTTGACGAAGCAACGGGATACGATAAGGTCAAAAACAAAGCAAAAGATGCGCTCCGAAGTTTTTTGGACACATTCATTAAAACTGAGGCATCTCGTTGGGTAAAAACTTTCCCCGATTATTTCTTTGAAGATATTTATAAACTACGGGGCTGGAATTGGACGAATATCGCTCAGCGCCCTGGAGTAGTCGGGAAAATGATTAATGACATCGTATACGAACGGTTAGGCCCCTCGGTGTTAGCACAATTGCAAGAAATAAACCCTACGGATGCGAATGGTAAAAGAGCCAAGAAGCATCACCAGTTTTTAAGCCAAGATGTTGGAATCCCGGCATTAAAAGATCATCTCGTTTCCGTTCACACCCTTGCAAAAGCCTCAAAATATAATTGGACTGTGTTTATGCAATTGTTGGACGAAGTTCATCCTAGGCAGTATCAACAATTATATCTTTTTGGCCCCGAGATATAACCATTGTATCACTCATAATATATTGAAGCACGAAGCAACTGCCGTCATCCTGTTTGGGTGGCGACAGTGAGTATAAGAAATGCCCCCGAATCTCTCCGGAGGCATTTTATTGTGACATCACTACTTATCTTCTATTTGCTTATGTGCATCAGGGAGTGTTTTGTCATCCAGCTTCTTCAATGACTTTATCACATCGACTTGATCCAAAAGATTGCGCTGCTCATTGGCCGTTTGAGATAATATTCTTATCCTATCTTTCTTCTCAACTCCTCGCTTTATGAGATCGGCATTAAGATTCTCCAGATTCGTGAGAATGAGAAGCTCATTAATACTTGCCATATCACGAATATTCTCATTCCTTGCTGCTCTCTCAGGATTTGCCACCCTCCATTGTTTTGCAGTACAACCGAACAATGCAATATTAAGGACATCGGCTTCATCCGCATAAATCCATTCGCGCTTCTGTCCTATTGTAAGGGTTGGTATCACATATTTGTCTATTGCATCGGTATGGATACGGTAATTTGATTTGGCCAAGACTCGTCTAACGTTCCATTCAATATTGTACTGATTAAACTCAATTTCCTTAAGTCGCTCATACTCTTTAATAACGTACAACTGGAAAACTGGGCTAATCCACATACAGAATTGCATAGCAATATCTTTATGCGCAAACGTTCCCCCATAACGACCAGTTTTGGCGACAATTCCTATAGCATTAGTTCTCTCAACCCACTCCTTTACGCTGATTTTGAAGTTGTTGAGACCTGCTTGGTTTCTAATTATGGCGAATTCGCCATAATTAAAATTTTTATTATGTAGACTTTCCCAAGCACCAAGGAACTCAAGAGTGTTACGGTTTCTAAGCCAATCAGTTACGAAAAAATCTCCGTCCTTGGCTTTAAGCATATCCGTTATAGAAAAGAAATCTTGACCCTCACTCGTATTGAAGATCGTTATTTCTGTATTCTCGACCTTTATGATGCGATTCGGCGACATAACAATTCAGTATTATTCACAAAAATACTCAATCCTTTCTAATAAACAAAACACAATAACCTTATACCTTCTCGTATTTGCCCTGGGCGATTCTCCGGTAGTGCCCCCTTGCCAGTTTCTCCAGCCGGGTGCCAGTCCAGGCGCGGATGTAACGCTCGGCAGTGGGGATGGTGAGGCCGATGGATTGGGCGATGGCCTTGAAGTCCTTGGCCTCAAACTCATCCGGTAGATTGTCCCAGAAGGTTTGGAGGAGGAGAGGTTCTTTGGCTTTGCCGACAACCATCCTGGTGGGCGTAGCCGGGAGTTCGTTGATGACGCGGAGCATGTGCTGCTGGAGGACTTCGCTGATGGACATGGCCACTTCATAATCGGCCTCGCTGCAGACGCGGGGGCTAGCGGTGTTGCCATCGTCCATGATGCGAAGGGCGGTCAGGATCATAGCCATGCGGAAGGTGCTGGTGGCAAGGCGGCGGACGGAGGCGATGGTGTCTTCCCCAAAGAGGCTTTCGTATTCGTCCTGAAGGAGGCGGAAGTGGGTGTTGAAGGCCTGCTGCTGGTCCGGGTGAATCTGAGGTTCTAGTCTACGATTAGCATTCTGCGAAGCTGTTGCCAGAGTATCTTTGACACTATATTTACGGATAGCACGATCCTCAACGGAATCCCGAATCTTGCCGAAAAGCCAGGAGCCGAGCCCCCATAAAATCCATAGTGCAAATATGCACCCGATGATGTATCCCATACATTAACGATTTATCTTGTATAAAGTTCCGATATTGGTTTCACATCTCCAAATAACTGCAAGGCTTGGGGGACATCCCGACACGTGGAGGGTTTTTCCATTATAGAAGGCCCCTTTGCCCTTCTCGGCCGTGTATAACTCACCCCGCCAAGGAGAATAAACAACACCGAGGAGCGGCTCACCCTTTTTCAGGAGGGCCACGCTGATGCCGCAGTTCTCGTTACCGCGGGCATAGTTGGCCGTCCCGTCGATAGGGTCGATGACCCAGACCGCCTCGTGCCCGGAGACATCATTGAGATCCTCCTCCTCACAGAGGAAACCCACCTCGGGGAAGCACATGCGAAGCTGCCCGGTGAGGAAATGCTGGACGGCGAGGTCGGACGAAGTGACGATATTCTCGCGGGCACCCTTGTCATGAACCTCGAAGCCGCCGGTGCGGTCCATATGGGTGGATGCGGCCCGGACAATGTCCGAGACCAGCTGTATGTCGATAAATGTCATAGTTGTTGTACTGAGTCGTTCTGTCTGCGGATGGCCTCCAGGTAGAAGGCCTTCCGCTGCTCCTGGAAGATGCGGTAGCGGATCATCCGGGACCCTTCGTTGAGCCCGTCATCGAGGTTACAGACGAAGAGGTCGTTCACATCGGCGATATAAAGCCTGTCGTACCGCTGGTCCTGATACTTCTGGAGAAAGAGAGTGTAGTCCATCGCTTTCCTGGCCTCCGTCTCACCGAGGTTCTCCCTGCTGAAAACAAAAAGGCCCATCTTCCCGAAGTGCCCGTAGAAGCCGTTGCCGACCTTGGAGACCTTGCTCTCCAGGATGCGCTTCATCGGATGGGCCATCGACCAGTAGGAGAGCTCCTTCGGGCCGATGTACTTTCCTTTCTTAAGACCATACGCGTAACCGTACTCAAGAATCTGCTCAATCTCCTCATCCCTCGGAGACGGAGTGACCCCGGCGATGTCCTTCATCAGTGCTTCCTGCGCCAGCTTGTTTTCCTCCATGGCCCGGGTGACCTCGATGCCGACGGACGCGCCGTCCGGGGACTGGAGGTCCGGCCGGTCCCTATTCACGAGAGAGGTCATCTCGCCGCCGAGGAAGGTCGCGAGGGTAATCTGGGCGTACTGCTCAAAGAAACAGGTTCCAAAAGGACGGCTATCCATAGGCGTTACTGGCTGAGGAACTCTTCCAGGAACTCCGATGCGTCGGCAACGCAGTCCGGGCAGTCACGAAGGACCTTCCCGGTTCCGATACCCTTAAGGAGCCTGCACCGGGTGGCTCCGTTCCGCTGCTGGAACTTCTCCATCATTACTTTCATGCGGGCTCTGGACTCGATGCGGTCCTTCATGGCGAGACCCACAATCATCCCGGCTCCGACCAGCGCTCCGCAGGTCCCCTCCATGTTCCCCATGCCGGTCCCGTAGGCTCCGGCGATATCGAGGGCCGTCTGCTCCGGTAGACCAACAAGGTCGCAGTAGGTGCAGACCACAGCCTGCGCGCAGTTATGGGAGTTGCAGCGTTTCTTCTCGGCTGCAAGGTGCTTACGTGATTCCATAGGCGTCATTTGCTGAAAAAGAAATAGAATGCGGCCCACTTCATTGGGATACCGTCGGCATGCCCGATGGTCCTGTAGTTGGAATCCTGCACGGTTCCGTCGCTCTTGACATGCCCGATGGTCCTGTATGAGGAGTCCTGTACGGTGCCGTCGTTCTTGATGTGTCCCACCGTCCGGTAACTGTCGTCCTGGACCGTGCCGTCGCTCTTGAGGTGACCAATCGTGCGGTATGAAGCGTCCTGAACGGTCCCGTCACTCTTGATATGCCCGATGGTTCGGTAATTACTGTCCTGGATAGTCCCGTCGGACTTGATGTGGACGACGGTCTGGTAACTGCCGTTCGTGATCCTCTGTGCGAGGAGGGTTTCCGGAAGAAGGCAGCCAAGGAGAAGCCCCAGGATGATAAGAAGTGTCCGTCTCATAATGAATTATTGGTATTCCCTGCGAAGTTACGGAAAAAGTTGCTAATCGCGAATAGGTGCCTTGTACCAAGTCCGCAAAGCTATTGTGCGGCGGCCAGGCCGTCAAGGCCAAAACAAGCGCCCCTGGCGGCCTTGACTGCAAGCCCGCCGACCCGAAATAAAGCAGCTACCTTGGAACAAGGATTGGTCTGTACAATAGGCGTTGGCCGGGGCCTTCGGCCGGCAGGGGAAGACAGAAGGGAGCACTGCGCTTTCATCCTCATCGGCCGTCACCTGAGCTGGTCGGTATCCGATTTCCCCTTACTGCGTTTGTCAAAGGCATCCGTCCGCAGGACCTGGAGCATTCCCATCGGCCCGGGATGAGGCCCGCCGCAATCGCCAGAGTGAGCGTCCCATCACACGCTTTGGAGACTCTGCTTACTCACGGGAGGAGCTCGTCGCCGAGATCGGCAGCGCGATGATTTGCAACCGTCTCGGAATCGAGCACGAGAAGGCCTTCAAGAACTCCGCCGCCTACATCCAGTCCTGGCTGAAAGCCCTCAAAAACGACAACCGGATGATCGTCTGGGCCGCCAAAAAGGCCGAAGAAGCAGCGAGGTATATCCTGGGGGATACAGCCCCATTCGATGGGACATGACAGGTATTATGATTCTCCCTGCTGAATGAATATTTCTTTCTGGCGTTCAATCTCCTGCTTGAGCTCCTCTTCTGACGGAAGATATGTCAGGTACTTGGCGGCAAAGAGCTGTGGATTTTCATGCAGGACAGAATACTTGGCGATGTCTTTGCTGGTCTCCGTGCACAGGATCAGGCCGATTGTCGGATTATCGCCATCTGTACGTTTAAGCTCGTCGTACATCCGGACATACATGTCCATTTGTCCAACATCTTGGTGAGATATCTTCGTCGTCTTTAGGTCAATCAGCAGAAAGGCCTTCAAAAGATAATTGTAGAAGACAAGGTCAATGTAAAAATCGCCGACATCCGTAGATATACGCTGTTGCCGGGCCACAAAGGCATACCCTTTCCCTAACTCAAGCAGGAACTTCTGTATGTGAGTTAAAATGGCGCTTTCCAGCTTTGATTCCGTGAAATCAAAGCTATCGGGCAGTCCTAGAAATTCTGCAACAACCGGATTCTTGATAAACTCATGTTTGTCCGCTTGGAATTCAGCCGTGTTTTGTTCCATTTCCCGGACTACCACATCCTTATGTTGGGATTGAAGAAGACGGAAATAGTATTGCGATCCTACGTTCCTGTCCAAAGTACGCACGTTCCAGCCCTCCCGGGATGCTTCATTCATATACCAGTAGCGGGCGTCATGGTTGTCAACAGGAAGTAGTGACCGGAAGTGCGACCACGTCAGATTCGGCACACGTGTGTGCCAAATCTCAAAGTCAGGGAACTGAACATAAAACTGACGAAAGTTTCGCAAGTTCCTTTCAGTAAACCCTTTACCGAATTCAGACGTCAATTCTTTCGATAGAATCTGCAATAACTGTGTGCCATATTCGGCACGCAGCCTGCCCTTCTGCTCCTCCTCGACTATCCGTTTTCCTACACGCCAATAGGTCTCGATGGCGCTCGCGTTAACTGCAGCATATGCAGATTCTCGCCCCTCTCGGACGATGCTGATGACATCTGCGACAAGCTCCTTTCCAAAGGATGGATTTGCCGATATCTGGTTCTTTGGTCACTCATAAAAAATACAAATCAGTTGCGCAAATATAAGCTTTTTGCTTGGTTTTCTCTTACAAGAAGCCGAATAAGACAATGCCCTTCCTTTCATCAAAGAAGATTTCCTGTCAGGTGTAGTCAAATGGAGATTCTTACAGAAAAATGGCCAAAAGTGTTCCACTAATTGTTCCATTATTAACAAAAATCCCTCTCAGAATACTCTGAAAGGGATTTTGTGGAGGTAGTCGGATTCGAACCGGCGACCCTATGCTTGCAAAGCATATGCTCTACCAGCTGAGCTATACCCCCTTGCTTTGGGGTTCTTTTTGCCAATCTGTTCGTTGGACTTCGTTCTTCAGTCAGTCACAACCGGAAGGTTGCTCCTTCCTTCATCACTCGTCCGCCTCCAGCTTGCCAAAAATAACCTCCAAATCTTTAACAAAAAATGCCGGTCTGGTGGCCGGCATTTTCGGAGCTTTAGCGACCCCGCCTGCAGGCGGGCGGCCGGGCCGTGTATTTGCGCAGCAAATACGGAAAGGCGATTAGGCCGCGGGGTGCTCGAGGGGCTGCCCCTCGTTAGCTTTAAGGTAGGCCCTGGCAGAGTTGAACTGCCGACCTCTACATTATCAGTGTAGCGCTCTAACCAACTGAGCTAAGAGCCTATATAATAATGAAAGACTAAAGTACAACCTTGTACTTTCCGAGCGTCCAAGTCAAGAACGCGCTCCAAAAAGGAGGTGTTCCAGCCACACCTTCCGGTACGGCTACCTTGTTACGACTTAGCCCCAATTACCTGTTTCGCCCTAGGCCGCTCCTCTCGGTCACGGACTTCAGGCGCCCCAGACTTTCATGGCTTGACGGGCGGTGTGTACAAGGCCCGGGAACGTATTCACCGCGCCATGGCTGATGCGCGATTACTAGCGAAT
>ONOH01000012.1:0-25121 GCA_900319405.1 uncultured Bacteroidales bacterium
GGTAGATTCGTTATACGTGGCCTTGGTGGCATCGTCACCCTCACAGGTTACGTTTACAGTGACGGGAAGGGCAAAACCTTTCTTTTCGGCGTTCTCATCGTTAGGAATCTCGCTTTTATTGCAGGCGGGGACTAGCAGCATGGCCAAGGCCAGCGTCTTGAGGATATTCTTTGTGTTCATTGTTCTTCTTTTTTAAATAGTCTCCTCATCAAAAACTCCGTTCATATTAGCATTAACGCCTCCGCTGAGGCAGATGACACCTTCAATTTTCACCTCCAGGGCCTCGGCCACGGGAGTTTCGTACTTTTCCTTTTTCATTTTTTTTGATTTTTATTTGAGTATTCGTCACCTTTAACACAAAGGGGCCGATAGATGTAGCAACAAAAAAAATGCCCCGGCAAGGGGCCGGAGCACGATTTTTGCGCAGAGTCAAAAATCCGGGGCAATTTTTTACGCAGAATCAATTTTGCGGTTCGATTCATCGGCCCGTACTACGGTCCCTGACGCCAAGCATTGGTTATCTGATGCGTTTTAGTAATGATACTTCTTTTGCAGGGCGGCCATGAATAAACACCCGGTGGCCGCAGCCATAAATTCTGCAAAAACGACGGAACTCCAGATACCGTCCACGCCCCAGAACAGAGGTAACAGAAGCACCGCCCCCAGTTCAAATGCAAATGTCCTCAGAAACGCAATCAGCGCCGATACCTGTCCGTTGCTGAGTGCAGTAAAAAAGGCCGACCCGAAAACCGCCATTCCCGTGAACAGGTATGCAAAAGAAAAGATGCGGAACGCGTGGACGGCATCCGAGAGCAGCTTTCCTCCATCTTGCAGGAACAAAGCAGAAAACGGACGGGCCAGCACTTCGGCAAGGACAAACATGGCAAGGGATGCAACTCCGATGATTTTCAGGCTCCTTATCCTGAGATTTTTGAGTTCCAGGTGATTCTGCGCGCCAAAATGGTAGCTCACCACCGGCCCTATCCCGTTGGAATAACCCACAAAGATGGCTGAGAAAATTAGGCTGAGATACATCAGGAGGCCATAAACCACCACCCCGTCTTCACCTGCATACTTCAGCAGTTGCACATTGTAGAAAATCCCCACAAAAGAGGCGGCGGCTTCTTCCATAAATTCAGAAGTTCCGTTCAGGCAACTCTTTACAAGGGACTTTATGTCCCACAGTGGCTTCACAAGCTTGAGGGCACTGTCGTTCTTCCGGCTGAAGTAGATGAGCGGGAACACGCCCCCCACAATCTGTGTCAAGGCCGATGCCGCCGCTGCTCCCGCCAGTCCCCATTTGAAGCCAATGAGAAAAAGCGCATCCAGCACAACATTGGACAGTCCGGTAATTACCGTAACGGCAAGCCCCAGGCGAGGCTTCTCTGCCGCAACGAAGAACAGTTGAAACTCATATACCCATATCCAGGCGGGAAGAGCAAGAATAAAGATACGCCCGTACAGTACGCTGTTTTCAAGGAGTTTTCCCTCCGCGCCCAGCATACTTGCCACCTGGGGCATAAAGACAAAACCTATCACCATCAGCACAACGCCCACACAGGAAGACGCCAGCACGATCAAGGAAAACAGACGGTTGGCCCGCTCACGATCGTTCTCTCCCAACGTCTTTGCAACCAGCGCATTACCGCCAACGCCGAACATATAGCCGATGGTACCCAGGATATTCAGTATCGGAAATATCAGGGTAACTGCAGCGAACTCGGATTTTCCCGCGAAGTTTGCGACAAAAAAGCCGTCCACTACGATGTACAGCGATGCAAATATGTTCATCGCTATGGTCGGCAGGGTAAACCGCAGTAATTTACGGGTTGTAAAATGCTCTGATAAATGAATCCGGGATGCCATCGGCCGAAATAGAGGCTAAATGAGTCTGTAGATCTCGCTGACATGGATGAAGCCGCGTTTTTCGAAGAAACGGTGGGCATTGTGGTTGTCCTTTCCGGACTCCAGATATATATCCTGAATCCCCTTTGAACGCAACCAGCTAATAGCCCTCTGTAGAAGGGTATTGCCCAAGCCGTTGCCCCGGCACTGAGGATTTACCAGGACATCGCCCACCATACCGAAGGAGTAGTCCCCGTTTCCTTCTATATCGGCCACGCAGAATCCCATAATGGCACCCCGGGCATCGACGGCCTTCCAAACCTGCGAGATGGCGTCGTCACGCATCTCTGCCAGAATATACTTCATCCATTTTTCCCGGGCGTCCGGGGCCGGACAGGCGATGAAACGGTCCCCCTGGACGGTTCCCACGCCCACCCCCATCTGGATTTCTCCGTGGGAGATGTACTCCGGGTGTGCGGTAATATGGCCGATGAAAAGATCGGCAAGGGCCGGGGCATCCGCAGCAGAGGCCGATGTTATTGTTATAGCATTTTCACCCATTGGTTTATCTGATTCGCTTAGTCTATTCTCTGAACAGTTCCTTGTACCACTCCTCCAATGCCTCCTCCAGCATTTGCTTCAGGCTTTCTTTGTTCAAAAGCCAGAAAGGGAAGCCGTAATCAGTGGTGAGTATTTCGAAAATTCTCAGGGCAAAGTCAATGGCGCCGTTTTCGTGTGCCGGCATATCATCCATCCATTTGATGTCTCCACAAATTCCACTTTCATGCTGGCTATCCGGCCGTCCCGTTTCTGATTACATCCTTGTTCAGTCTGTTAATCAGCTGGGACTTTTTATTATAATACTCTTCCCGTTTACTTCTTTTCCATCCAGACATATTCTTTCAGCCGAAGATTATCTGCTTTACCAACAGGGCCTAAGACTTCTGCTCGCGCTCGGCGATGATGTCCAAAAGGTAATGAGGGGTAAAGTAATTGTCCATAAACTGGTAGTAACCCAGCAAGGGAAGGACGGCTTTGTACTGCTCGGAGAGCAGGCCCTTCTTGATACGCAGGTCACCCGGCCCGGCGATGTCCAGGACGTTCTGGTCGTCGGCCGAATAAGCCTTCCATTCCACCTTGTCTGTGGACGGGTTGCCGCAGCGTGCGAAATTGGTCCACATCTGCATAACGGCCGTGAAGATCTCATCCGAGTTGTTGGTGCCGTTGAAAGCACTGCTTGTTCCGAAGCCGCGCATGTTGAACACGAACATGAGCTCCACGGAATGGGCTGCGCCAATCTCCGGATTGCTCGCCGGGTACGACCAGTAGTAGCAGAACGTCTTGTTGAACGCACTTTGCGCGTCGAGTTGCTGAAGCATGGGGACCCTGAACATAAGCTCATTGATGAACTCCGTCTCGATAGGTCCCGGCTCCCGGGTCCTGCAGACCCGCCAGAATTCGTGGTAATATTTCTTGTCCTCTTCCTTCAGGCATTTGGATGCGTCGCCCACGGCGCGCCGGGCAAATAACTTTTGTTCTTCCAGGCTCAGCATCGCACCCTCACCCATGAACAGCCTGGCCTCGTCGGCCGTGCTGCCGGCCATAATGGAGATGTGTTTCGCATAGCCCTTCTTGTACAGCTCGATGGGTGCCTCGGGAAGCACCTCCGTTCCGTAGTAGGGGCAGGACGTGAACTTGCCCACCGCTTCCACATACGCCTTCTGGAGCGCCTCTTCGCTCAGCGCCATAATGTCGTCCATCGTCTTGCAGCCGGTGTACTCCAGCAGTGCCTTGGTCTTGCCCTGGGCGGCTTCGCACTCAACCGGGAAGGCCAGGGTGGTGGAGCCGCTCTGGGCGATAACCTTCTGGAAATACTGGTTCGCCTCCTTCATGACCGGCAGAATGGAAACAGAGCCGCCGCCGGCGCTTTGTCCGAAGATGGTCACGTTGCCCGGGTCACCGCCGAAAGCGGCGATGTTCTCGTGCACCCACCGGAGCGCCATAGCCTGGTCCAGCAGGCCGTTGCAAGGCGCTGTCTTAAAGGCTTCGCCGCCGGGCACAGACGAAAAGTCCATGAAGCCGTACATGTTCAGGCGATAGTTGATATTCACAAAGATGATGTCGCTATGCTCCTGGACCAGGTTGGCTCCGCTGTAGGAGGCCTGCGAACCCGAGCCGACGACGTACGCCCCGCCGTGGATCCAAACCATTACCGGCTTCTTCGCCGTCTTATCGTCGGCATTGAGCCAGATATTCAGATAGAGGCAGTCCTCGGACATCAGCGTCTGAACGCAATCCGGGTAACCCAATGAGCCAAAGGCCCCCTTTCCAAAATACTTGGCCTCAAAGACCTTGTCGCACGCGTCCACGTACTCCGGCGCCTTGAAGCGGCGCCCGCCCACGGGCGGCTTCGCGTAAGGGATGCCCAGCCAAGATGCAACTCCGTATTCCTCGGTTCCGACGAACGTTCCGTTCACGCACTTCACGGCGTGGGCCTCGTCGAAGCTTCCTGTGATTTCACTATTCAAGCAATCGTAATGCTCGAAACGGATTAAGTCCTTGAATTCCCTTTTCATATTTGTTTTTTTTAACACACTCTTTTTGACGATCCGTTCCCCAGGCGCTCCGCCCAGGACATCATCAGGTCCTCCCGTCTTCCGAAAATATCCTTCTGCATGCCGATGGTGTCGCCAAAGACCATCGTCTGGCGGTCATCACCGGAGAACTTCTTCCACGCGTATTTGCCGGTGGATGGATTACCCGTCCGCGCGAAATTTGTCCACATTTCCTTTGCGACGAGGCGGAACTCACAATCGTCGTTCCCGATAATCTTTCCGTTCCCCATCGGGTCCTCTATGCAATTATCAAACAGATATGGAAGTTCGCACGCGTGCGCCGCACCAAGATAAGGGGTTGTCACCGGTTTCTTGATAAAGTACATATAGGTGTCACCGCCGGCGGCAGCGTGCCTGATGGCCATATTGGTGTTACCGGCCCTGAAGTTGATGTCGTTGCAGTATTGCTCCAACCTGCGGCCCTCGCTTTCGTTTGCCATTGTAGCCATAAAATCGTCGTACTGGGCCTTTTCATTGGCGTTAAGCAGGGCTCTATCCTTCTTTGCAATCCATCTCAGCGTGTCCAGGAAGCCTTCCTCGCCGCCCTCGGACGGGACGAAGTACCTGATTTCATCCTGGTTGGACCCAATCATCAAACCAATCTTCGACCTCTTTTCGTCTCCCCACATCCCATACATATCCGCACGATCCTCGGGCAGCGTGACGCCATCCAGAAGCGGGAAGTTGGCAAAGCCCAGAAGGCTGTTCTTGTCTATCATACCTGCTTTCAGACACGCGTCTACAAGTTGCTCTGATGTGAGCTTCATCAGTTCATCCATAGTTTGGCAGCCCGTTACGCTAAGGAAGTTCTGCGTGACGTGGAGGCCGTGCTCCATAGTGTCGCAGTAGGCTATGTTGGCACTCTGGGCAATGACTCTCTTGAAGAGCCCCTCGCTTCCGTCGATGAGCGGGAGGAAGGTGACGCTTGCCGAGCCTGCCGACTCACCGAAAATGGTCACGTTGTCCGGATCTCCGCCGAATCCGGCGATGTTTTTCTGCACCCACCTGAGGGCCTCAAGTTGGTCCAGAAGGCCCAGGTTGCCTGCCTCCTTGAAGTTCTCTCCGCCAGGAACCCGCTCGAAGTTCATAAAACCCAGGAACCCCAGCCGATAGTCTATGGATACGAACAGGATGTCGGGGCACTCTTTGGAGATGCCCGTAAGGTCGTAAAGGGGCGACGCCTGGGATTCGGAGCAGAACCCGCCACCGTGAATCCACACCATGACCGGCTTCTTGCCATCCGTGCAGCGGGTATTGCAATAGATGTTCAGCACAAGGCAGTCCTCCCCGAACTCCGCCGTGCCCATGGAGTCGTTTATGGGGCCGATGGGAACGTGGCCGGGCTTTGTGGCGTCGTAAACGGCATCATCGTCTGCGGCAGGAAGCGCCTTCTTCCAGCGAAGTTTCCCCACTGGCTGCGTTGCGTAGGGGATGCCCTTCCAGATAATCAGCTGGTCTGTCTCCTTGCCCACGAAGGTGCCGTTGTTGCACTTGACCGCCTTCGATATTGTTGTATTACTCATTGCGATATACTTTATGCTGCCTCACCGAACAGTTCCTTGTACCACTCTTCCAGTGCTTCGTAAAAGGGCCGACAGTAAGGAATAATACTTCTTCACAAATGACAAATTATTGATTTTTAACTTATTTTCTTGCCGCCAAAGTACACATCCTCCGGCAAATTATGGCTGAAGCCCTCATGCTCTGCCGTCAGAAGGTCCTTTTCGAAGACCAGGAAATCGGCATCCTTGCCGGGGGTGATGGAACCCTTCTTATCCTCGATGCCCAGCTGCCTGGCGCCGTTGATGGTGTAGCCGATGAGCATTTCTTCCACACTCATCCGCTCCTCTGCCGGCGGATTGGCGACAGGGCTTATGCAATAGGCAGGGACACTGGTCTTCTCCGAAATGGTGCGGGTCATGCCGATCTCCATACCAAGATAAGGGCTCCAGGTGGTGAAGTCCCCGTAGGCTACGTTGTCGCTGGACCAGGCCACCAGGGCACCCGTATTCCAAACAGTCTTGCAGCGGTACATATTGGTGGCGCGCTTCTGGCCCAGCATCGGGGTCAACACGCCCGGGCCGCCTCCGTTGTGCCACCAAGGGGTGTAATTTGCAAACACCCCCAGCTTTGCAAAACGCTCAAGATCTTCATCGGCCTGGACCTCCAGGTGGGCGCAGGTGACCTTTACGTGGTACTTGTCTCCCAGTTCCTTCCGGGCCAGTTCCACGCCGTCCAGCACCACGCGGGATGCGGCTTCGCCTACTGTGTGGACGTGGAGGTCAAGACCTGCCTCATTGAGGGCCTTCAGGATTTCGGCCACCTGTGCGGGCTGGAAGGCCGTGGTGCCGGTAACGCCGGTGTCTACATAGGGCGTAACCATAGCCGCCGTCTCAATCTTGAGGGTGCCGTCCATAAAGATCTTTAGGGTGTGCACTTTCAGGTGCTCGGAGTTGAACTTGCGGCTGAAGCGCTTCACTTCCTCAATGGCCTCCTGCATCTTGCTGGGGCGGGTGAGCACGTAGCAGCCGTCTATGTAGGTGGACAGTTTTCCTTCCTTGTCCATCTTGCACAGGATGTCATACATCCGCTCGTGGACGGGGTTATGCTCCGGGAAGCCGGCGTCGAAAACCGCGCTGACGCCTACCTTTTTGGCATACTCTACCCAGCGCTCCAGGGATACCCGGATCTGATCTTCCGTGAGGTCGTTCACACCGTCGAAAAGAATGGGCCAGCTGGCAGTTTCAAACGAATTGCCTGTTACGTGGCCGTCCTTTCTTACATAATAGGCAAGTCCGGGAACAGGATCCGGTGTATCATCGGCAATGCCCACCCTTTCCAGAACCTTGGAGTTGACCCAGTTGCTGTGGCACTCCCCTTCCAAGAGGATTAGTTCGGTGTCGGGACAGATAGCGTCCAGGTCTTCCTTGGTGATCTCCTCCCCTTTCAGGAAGTGACGCTCCAACAGGAAGCGGTAGCATTTCTGGCCGGGATGCTCCTTGACATAGCCCGCCATGAAATCCATGGCACCCTTTTTCCCGTCGGGCTCGAAACGGACGCCCAGGTCGGCGTAGTCAAAGGCAACAGGAATGGTCACGTGAACGTGGCTGTCGATGATGCCGGGCATCACAAACTTGCCGCCGAGGTCCGTGACCTCGCCTTCATAGGCCGAAAGGCCTGCTTCGTCGCCAACATAGACAAATTTACCGTCCTTTACCACCAGGGCCGAAGCCAGGGGCTGGTTCTTGTCTGCCGTAAACACTTTGGCGTTTTTGATAATCTTGTCTGCTTTCATGGCTATAGTGTCTTATTGGTTATTAATTGTTTTTGTAAACTTCCTCGCCGTCAACGATGGTGGCAATAAGATTTGCCGCGGCCACCTTGTCAAGGGAGTCGTGCAGGAAGTCGCAGTCATACACCGTCATATTGGCAAGTTTGCCGAACTCGATGGAGCCCACGCGGTGCTCCTGATGCCAGGCCCTTGCGATGTTTATGGTAATGGCCTGCAGAGCCTGCTCACGGGTAATGGATTCGGAGGGATTCAGCGGCTGGGTTTCTATGGAGGGGAATAAAACCTTAGGAACATTGCGAGCCTCAGCCATGTAGAAACTCAATTTGACGTTCATCATGGGTGAGACCGGATAATCCGAATGGAATACAACATTGGCTCCCACGTCAAAGAACGACTTGATTGGATAAGCCTTGTTTGCCAGTTCTTCACCTACATAAGAGGACTCCATCGCAAAGGCGGCCGGAATCTTTGTCACCCAAAGCGGAGCCACAGCAGGAACGGTACCGGTTTCCCCCATGCGGCGGATATCATCCTCAGTCACAAAGTGGAGGTGGGCCAGTACGTTCATCTGTGTCTTGTCTCCGGTAATCTTCTGGGCGTCCTCTATGCAGCCCAGCATGAAGTGAGTTGCGCCACCGCCTTCGGAGTGGCAGTGGACAGCCAGTCCTTCTTTATCGGCCTCAACTATGAGCTGCACCATTTTGTCGTGGCTATTGAAACGTTCCACGCCATGATATCCGGGCTGGTCCAGATAATCCTGGTTCTGCCAGCCTGTATGAGCCTCCGTGACACCGTCCAGGAAGCACTTGATTCCCACGATGTGCAAATAGTCGCTGTCATATTTGGCACGTAGCTCTGCTACACGTGCGACCTCCGCTTTGGGGTCTTCTACATTGTCAGGAGACAAAGCATAGGCATATGTGCGTAGCTTCAGCCTGCCTTCTTCCTCAAGTTCGTGGAAAGCCTGGGCGCATTCAGGGTAGAAGAGTTCCATACCTGCGTCTGCCACGCCGGTGAAGCCGCTGCTCAGGGCAAAATCCTGCCAGGCAAGGAGGTATTTCTTCGCATCCTCCATATTCTTGGGAAGATTGTTTATCACCTGCAGTACCGGAGTTTCGCAGATATAGCCGTCCGGCTGGCCGTTTGCGTCCACGTGAACCTGGGCGTAGCCCACTTTCCTGGCATATTCCGCATCTATGCCGGCCCATTCCAGCGCCTTTGTATTAAGCAGCATGGAATGTCCGCCGCCGGTTTGCATAATAAGGATTTTGTCGGAGCAGATTTCGTCCAGAAACGCCTTGCTCACATATTCCTCCGTTTCATTCCATCCCGAGGCCACATAATAGGAGCGGTCAGGATTCTGAGCGATGAAGTCCTTGATAATCTCACGGTATTTGGCATAATCGGCCAATCCTACGTCGGCCAGGTGGGCCTGTCCCACAAGGCGGTCTCCGGCAAAATACGGGTGGCAGTGGGATTCCAGGAAGCCGGGATAGATAAAGTTATCTCCATAGTCCAGCACTTTTGCGTTGGGACCTGCTATCTTTTTGGCCTCATCGGCACTGCCGATATAGGAAAAAACGCCGTTCTTTACTACTGCGGCCTTGGCAAAGGGCCTTTTTTCATCCACCGTGATGATGTTGCCAAGAATCAGTGTCTGTTTCATGGTATGTTTTTCAATTGTTACTCTTCGCTGCTTGCTTCGTTTACGTAGCAGGCCACCAGGCCGTATGTGATGGTGGGCCGGATCCAGATTTCCACCATAAGATAGGTGGTGAATTGGTCGGAGGGCTCAATAAGAATATCTATCTGATAAAGCAGGGCGATGAGCATATCAACCACGCAAATCATCCACAGGTTGGCCTTGGAATAGGTTTTCCAATCTTTGCGGGCATAAAAATACGTGAGCATCACAAGCAGCGTCACAGAGAGAGTCAGGCAAGCCAGATGGAGCGGGAAATTAGCCAGCGGAGGGGCAAAGAGGATGTCTCTCAGCAGTACCGTGACCCCGATATTCAGGGTACACCAATAGTTGAACTGCTTGGTTGTAATGCCCCACTTGAAAAAATACATCCACATCATTACCAGGCAGGCGATATAGAAGATGTTGAGGATAAGTTCCGGCCAGGTTTGCTTCAGCCCCAGGGTAATAACTCCGTAAATCATCATACCCACGGAGATAACGGCGGCAAGGGCGGTAATCACCACATTGACCGCGTCCGACTTCTTTTTGAATCTTACTTCCATTGATATTCAGGTTTTACTAATCGTCTTTATCGTCAGAGATTATATGAAGATCTCTCTGAGGGAACGGAATGGAGATGCCGCTCTCATTCAGGGTCTTGTAAACAACCTCCTTGCACTTTTCCACATAACGGATGCGCTCCGGCTGCAGGACATACTGTTTCACCATAACGTCCACACCGCTGTCTCCAAAATCGCCAAAACGCACCTGGATGCCGTAGGATGGTTCTACGACGTCTCTACCATAGGCATCCTTGGTTTTCATCACTTCCAGTCCTTTCACCAGGGCCTCACGCACCTCTTCGAAATCGGTACCGTAAGCTACTCCAACGTGTATTGTGGTAAGCTCATATCCGTTATTGCGGGTAAGGTTTGTGAAGTTCTTGCCAAACAGGGACGAGTTCAGGAAAGCCACGTTGGTGCCGTCAATGGTTTCCACCATAGTTGTCTGGTAATTGATGTCCGTCACCTTGCCGCGCACGCCGTCGCATACAATCCAGTCCCCTACCCTTAACCGGCCACCCATAAGTTGGATACCATAAACAAAATTATTGATGATATCCTTGAGGGCAAGGCCGATACCAGCCGACAGACCGCCGGCCACCAGCCCCAGGGAACCGGTAGGGATATGCAGGGTGACGATGACGAGGTCCACATAGACAAACCAGATGAAGACGCTGATAAGGCTGTTTCCCAGCGACAGGTTAATCTCGTTGTTCCGCACGGTCTTCCGATTGTATTTGCGGAGAAAACGGCGGTATTGCAGAATCTGCCAAATGGTATGTATGGCCTTGTTCAGATAACGGAACACAAAGAACATCGCCACCAGGAACAGCAGGCTGCGCAGGGATACCCGGAAACCCTCCGGTCCTCCCTGGCGAAGGAAGGGATCCTCGAATATCTGGCGGAACAGGTCGTTGAATTCAAAAATATCCAGCGCCCATTGGATGCACATCGGGATGGATCCCATCACCAGCACCGGGATAAGCACATCATGCACCAGATCATAAAACCAGGTGGCGGTGAACAGCAGTTTCTCCCGGGCCGGGCCCGTTACGTAGGTGATACGGGACTTGTGCTCCGCCACGCGCCTGTCCATCCGGCTCTCCTTATACCAGAGCATCAGGTACCAGATCGTGAAAATGCTGAGGATGACCGCCAGCTGGAAATACCACCAGACCAGGATAATCAACGCAAGGAAAATATAACCGGCCCAGCTGATGAACATTGCCGCCGCAGTAATCCCGAAGGATATCCAGCCGATAACGTTGTCTGCCCTGTCCGACTTGCGGCCCCGGCACAGATTGGTAACCAGCTGCCAGAGCGTCATCGCCAGCAGCAAAGGCGGGAAGATCAGGTTCAGAATGGCATTGGGCACAAACAGGCAGCGGCAACTGATGACAAACAGGGCCGTACAGATGGTGGGCAGATAGCTCCTGAAGCCATTTTTCAGTTTGTCCGGCTTGATCCGGATAAGGAGGGCCGTGGTGATGGCCATCAGAAGCCAAAGGAAATTGTGCAGCAGACTGATGGACTTGCCCACCCTGTCGTCCGTCGTCGCCTCGAAACTGAGGACGATAAAAAGGACGCAGCCCAGCAGCAGAGCCAGGTAGTGCCTCTGCTCCCTGGCCACTTTCAACCTAACCGGTTTTACGAAACGGAAAAGCGGGAAAAGCAGCAGGGCGGCCAGTCCCCAGAGAATAAAGAAAGCGAGTACATAGATCAGGAGCCAGAGCAGGGTGGCCGAATTGACATTGCGGCTGTCTTTGCCCGCCTCATCTCCCCTGACATCCGCATCGGCATCCCCCTTGAATATTTTCCGGATAAAAGAAAGGCTGTACTTGGTGTCAATATCCGCCTTTACCTGCTGCAGGAAATCGGCCGGGCTCGAGAGAATCTGCATCCACGGGGTCTGCCCTTCCACAAAAACACTCTTCTGCAGAATCTGGTAATAATCCCGGGCATATTCGTAGGATTCCGCCATCCGCAACTGGGCTTCGCGGTAGTGGGTACTGTCGGCCATTACCATTTCGCGGGTGCCGGCATACATTTTCAACAGTTCGGACGCGTAGAAAAGGCAGGTGTCACGATCTGTCTGACCCTGCTCGCTCAGGATGAATGCCGATACGCCTTCCTCCGAACCCGTAGTATCCTGGGCCTGCTGCTGTGTCATCGCCAGAAACTCCTCCACCTGCACCTGCAATTCCTGTTGCAACAAGCTTGCATTTTGCAACAAGTGGGCATCCAGCGTATCATTGTGGTAGGCCAGGCTGTCCGGGACCACCTCCACCTCCTTCAATTCCGGAGGAAGCCGGCGGAGTGATTCGATCAGGCGGGCATAACGGTTGATTTCGATATCCAACTTGGTTACAACCCGGTCGTAGGGGGTGCGGTTCTTGTTGAAATCCCGGTATTCCTTGCTCACCTTTTCCAGCGCATAGCTGATATCAAAGGTGTAATCCTGCTTTTGGGAATACAGCATCAAGGACAGGTCGTTGCACTTTTTGACGATGTCCACCATCTTCCGGTGCTGGACTTCGTACTTGTCTTTCAGCTGATCCTGGGTCTGGGAAATCTGCCGGTAATCCACCGACAGTTCCCGGCGCAGATTGGACAGGGTGGCATCCAGATCCATCCCGGTGAAGACAGCCGTTGCGGGCAAGGCCACGACAAACAGCGCTATCAGCAAAGTCAGTATTTTGCGTTTTTTCATAAGCCGGCTTTAAGTTGTTCAGTTTCAATACACAGTCAACCCTTCTCCATCGGTATGTAATACGCTGGAGGTCCCAGCCTGCTGTTATCGCAAATACCGAGACCTCCTTTGCAAACCTTGCAAAAAATGTGCTATTTGATCGTTTTTCTTTTTAAAAATTAAACTTGGTCATACAGATGAAGCGGTGGTTCAGGATCCACTCCTTGCCGCCGGTGAACATACCGCGCTCATTGCGGGTGCCGCTGCCGAACTCGGCGGCGGTAAGGTTGTACTCCAGCGAAACGGTGAACTTGCCCAGGTTCCAGGCCACGGTAGGCGTAGCACGGAAAGCCCGCTGGATGCGGACATCGGCCGAATTGTTGATCCAAAGATTCTCCGAACCGAAAGGGGACAAATCCGCCAGGTCCCTGGTGGTTCCCAGCTGCTTCATATAGCCCAGCATGGCCATCAGCTGGAACTTCTTTCCGTAAGAGAAGCTCACGAAGGAGGCCCAGTCCTGCATGGGTGTATATTTCATGGTCGCGTCCAGACCCTTGGAAAAGTCAAGTTCAGAGACACCATAACCGGACAGAAGGTTCATATGCTCGCCGGCCTGGGCCAGAATGCTCTTGGCACGAAGCTGGAACAGACCGTTGGTGTACTGGACAAAAAGGAAGGGAGAGAACGTAGTAAGCAGACCCTGGATCCGGGCCTTTGCATCGGGCCTGTTGACCCAGGTGGCAGCCATGCTGCGGTAGGGTCGCATATTCACCATATCCAGACCGGCCTTGGCGGCAAACTTTTCGCCTTTGTAGCCCACGCCCAGATACAGTTCCGGAAGACCGTATTTGTAATAATCCTTGCTCTTTCCGGCAGGACCGGTGGGCAGGTAATGGTTCAGATACAGGAGGCTGGCCGTAAGGGAAAACCCGGACCCCAGGGACACCTCCGCCGTCAGCTGGGGACTGCGGTTGAAGGGATTGAAGGGAGCGCCGGTTTCCAGATTGTTCACATGCGGCATATCCACCGCCATCGGATGCCAGGCCTGGCCGATGGTAAGGCTCACGGGAGAGTCGTCCCAGTTGAGTTTCATAAAAGCCTGCCGGAGACGGAGAATGGGGGTGGAACCGCTGAGGGTGTAGAAATCGGCCTCCACCTTGCCGGAAACGCCCATCGTGCCCCATTTGTAGCCGGACACGTCCAGCCCCAGACGGGTGGTAAGGGAAACAAAACGCCAGTTGAACTCGCCGTTCATATCCATGCCGTTGAGCATATCTCTGCCTTTGGGCATATAGAAATACAGGTCTTCGGTTCCGGCGTTCACCGCGCGGGAATCGGCCACCATGTAGTTGCGGATGAAGCCGTACAGCTTGAAGTGCGCCGGCTTCTCTTCCTGCGCAAAAGCGGCGCTGCCGGTAAGCAGCGCTGCCAATGAGATGATTATTGCTTTTTTCATTTTATGCAAATTATGCAAACGGGAAGATCTTGGTGAGCCAGAAATAACCCAGCACAAAGCCTATAAAACCGATAAGCAGGCCCACTTTCGTCATATCCCGGGTATCCACCATACCGGTAGAGGAGGCGATGGCGTTCGGGGGCGTGGAAATGGGGAAGAGCATCGCGATGGAAGCACAGGTGGCAACGAAGACAATCATCGCCTGCGTGCCGCCCAGACTCAGGAACTGGGCATTGTTGGAAGCGGAAGGATCGGCCATGCCGCTGGCCACCACGATGAGGATAGGGATGAGCAGCGCGGCGGTAGCGGAGTTGGAGATGAAGTTACTGAGGAAGTAACACACCAGACCCGCAATGACCAGCACCACCACCACGCTCATACTGCCGAAGGGAATGGCCTGGATGAGCACCTTTGCCAGACCGGTATCCTGCAGGCAGTAACCCAGGCAGAAGCCTCCGGCCACCAGCCAGAGCACGGTCCAGTTGATTTCCTTGATTTCGTTCTTGCCGAAAAGGCCCGTTGCAGTGAAAACGCCCAGCGGAATCAGGGCCACAACGTTGGAGTTGATGCCGGTGAGCTGTTCCGTTGCCCACAACAGGATGGTGCCCACGAAAGTAATCCACACCACGTACAGTTTCCAATCCTTCTTCACCTTGGTTTCCGGAATTTCCAGCACCAGTTTCTTGGTTTTGAAAGGGAACATAAAGCGCAGGATGAACCAGGCGATCAGAATCATCAGCAACACATAGGGAATCATATGGATGCACCACTGGTCAAAGGAGATGGCATATCCGGCCTGCTCCAGGGCACCCTGGGCCGTTGCGTTGGGAGGCGTGCCGATGGGCGTGCCGATACCGCCCAGGTTGGCGGCGACGGGAATACTCAGCGCCAGGCCGACTTTGCCCTTGTCATCGGCCGGAAGCTTGGAAAGCACCGGGGTGAGAAGGGCCAGCATCATCGCGGCGGTGGCCGTGTTGGACATAAACATCGAGAAGACGGCGATCATCACCAGGAAACCCAGCAGGACAATCTCCGGCTTGGTGCCGAAGAGCTTCAGCAGGGCGCGGGCCATCGTTACATCCAGGCCGTAACGCTCAGCCATAATGGCCAGTACGAATCCGCCCAGGAAGAGCATCACCACGGGATCGGCCATCGAGCTCATGATGCGGCCGTAAGGGACCAGGGTACCGTACTGCGGATCGCAGAAAAAGCTGATTCCCTTGTTGGAGACCGTCAAAAGAGCTACGACAATAACCACCAGGGATGTGGACCAGTTGGGGATGATTTCGAAAATCCACATCAGGGCGGCAAAGACGAACAGGGCGATAACCCGCTGCTGAACCACTGTCAGGGAGTCGATTCCGAAGAACGTCACGGGTACGGCCCAGAGGAATATGGTGATGGCCAGCACCAGCGGCAGGAACACCATATACTTGAGATTGAATTTTTTGTTAGCCATTATTTTGATTTTTTATCTTTCGTAGTTCAGGCGGATGTCAACGGGAATTTTCTCCAGCTCCAGGTTGACGATATCGGCCTTGATGGCGGAGGCCACCATGGCATACTTGTTCACGAACTCGGTGGCGGCTTTCAGGTCTCCCGTGGCCTGGATCTTCAGAATCCGGGCGCAGAGGTCCGCGATGGCCTTCTCCGTCGCGCCATAATCGATCCCATACTTGCCGGAAACCTTGCGCTCGATGGCGCCGCCCTCAAGCAGATAATTGTAAATGATGAGGTTGGCGCGGCCGGTGGCATCGCCGGTGCCAAAGCGGGAAGAGCGGATGACATTGGCAACGAAAGTGGCGATCACATCCGGTTTCATAATGAGGGCATCCACATGGTGGGCGTCCACCTCCCGCATCAGCAGGTAGGTTCCCAGCACGTTGGACTTGGTTTTTTCCAGGGTGAGGGCTTCGTTGCCCAGGGCCTCGGCCACCGATCCCTTCCCATTGACGGTTTCCTTCACGCCCAGGCCTTTTGCCACCTCCCGGTACACGATGTCCCAATAAAAGGCATTGGCGTCCAGGTGGGCCTGGTCCACGCCCTCGAACAGCAGCATGCCGGCCGGAAAGACGGTGCGGTTGAATTTCTCGCGGATGATGTTGTCGAACAGGATGGTCCGGGTACCGTGTTCCTCCTGCACGCGCGTATCATAAGGAAGATTGATGGCGATGTTCTTGTACCCGGCATTGGGATAGCCGCCATAATAAATGACGTCGCAGGCGAAGACATGGGATTCGTATCCGGGAACGAAGGAATGGTAGGCCGGGTCTCCGGGAAGGGAGGCCTGCAGCTCCGGAAGACGGGCGCTGATGGCCTTCATCTTCTTCGTACGCTCCTGATTCTTCAGGAGCACGTAGGCGCCATAGGAGGCCTTGATGCCCAGAAGTTCATCGTCGATGGTTTCCGTAGGACCGATTACAAGGTCCATCTTGCTGTCCACCATATCCAGCCAGGCCAGGTCGCTCCCATAGTAATCGTCGGTCAGCACGGCGTCGGCCTTTTTGAGGAGATAGGAACGGACGCTGGGCTTGATGGTGATGTCGGCGGCAGCGCGCAGGAGGTCGGCTATTTTATGCACCTGCTCCTTGTATGCCTCGTGGTACCAGACCGTTTCCAGCTCGCCGTTCTCCTTCCTGCGGATGAGGGTGTAGGGGCTGTATTTGTCCGGATCCTGAAGTTTCCGGAACTCCTCGACGGTCATATCCTCCGGATAAAAACGGGCGCCGGCCGGTTTGGGGCCGTAACCCGGGAGGAAGGGCTGGTTGTCGATGCGGTTCCAGGGGCCGTAATTCAGCAGCGCGAAGGTTCGGGCATCCGGGTCTTTCAGATCGTCGAAAGTTTCCCGGGGACCGAAGTTCTGCTCCCAGTAGATGGCATCGGCCTGATCTGCCGCAAAACGGTACAAGTTGAGAACCTCTTTGCCATTGTCCGTGATTCCCGAAAGGTCCGGAGCGGGAATGGTCACCGGTGCGTAATTCTCCAGATGGCGGGCACTCGTGGAGATATGGGGTTTACAGGAAACCACAAAAAGGGCCGCCAGAGTGAGCGCAACTGCTATTCGTTTCTTCATATAGTATCGTTAATCAATCTATCCTGCAAAGGTAAGCATTTATATCGATAAAACACCTTTTTTAATAAAAAGATTCTTTTGTAAAAATCCTTTGGTAAATCGCTTTTATTTGTTTACATTTGTCACGGAATCCAAGCATATTCCTTTTTTTTATTAAACATAACCCAAAACAAAGCACTAAAGCATGAAAACAACTGACATCATGGCACGCCTTCAGGCCAAGTACCCCACCGAGAAAGAGTATTTGCAGGCCGTCCAGGAGGTTCTTGAATCCATCGAGGATGTGTACAACCAGCATCCCGAATTCGAAAAAGCCAAGATTGTGGAGCGTCTGGTAGAACCGGACCGCATCTTCTCCTTCCGCGTCACCTGGATCGACGACAAGGGCGAGGTCCAGACCAACACCGGTTATCGCATCCAGTTCAACAGTGCCATCGGTCCCTATAAGGGCGGTCTCCGCTTCCACAAGGCCGTGACTCCCTCGATGCTCAAATTCCTGGGCTTCGAACAAACCTTCAAGAACGCCCTCACCACCCTCCCGATGGGCGGCGCCAAGGGCGGCTCCGATTTCGACCCCGTGGGCAAGTCCAACGAGGAAATCATGCGTTTCTGCCAGGCCTTTATGCTGGAGCTGTGGAACTGCATCGGCCCCGACCAGGACATCCCTGCCGGTGACGTGGGCGTAGGCGGCCGTGAAATCGGTTACATGTACGGCATGTACAAGAAGCTGGCCCGTGAGTACAACACCGGCGTCCTTACCGGTAAGGGCAGCACCTGGGGCGGTTCCATCCTCCGTCCGGAAGCCACCGGTTTCGGCGCCCTCTATTTCACCCAGCACCTGCTGGAGAAGGCCGGCAAGAGCATCGTGGGCAAGAAAGTGTCCCTCTCCGGCTTCGGCAACGTAGCCTGGGGCGCCGCCACCAAGGCCACCGAGCTGGGCGCAAAGGTCGTGGCCATCTCCGGCCCCGACGGCGTCTGCCACATTCCCGACGGCATCACCAAGGAAATGATTGACTATATGCTGGAAATGCGCGCCTCCAACCGCAACAAGGTAGAGGATATGGCCACCAAGTTCCCCGGAAAGGCCGTGTTCACCGCCGGAAAGAAGGCCTGGAGCATTCCCGTGGACATCGCCCTCCCCTGCGCCTTCCAGAACGAGCTTTCCGAAGAAGACGCCAAGGAACTGAAGGCCAACGGCTGCTGGTGCTGCTGCGAGGTCTCCAATATGGGTTGCCAGCCCGGTGCCATCCATTTCTTCCAGCACAACGGCATCCTCTTCGCTCCCGGTAAGGCCGTGAACGCCGGTGGTGTTGCCACCAGCGGTCTCGAAATGACCCAGAACGCAGAGCACATCTCCTGGGACGCTCAGGAAGTGGACGACAAACTCCATTTCATCATGAAGAGCATCCACGAGCAGTGCGTCAAATACGGCACCCAGCCGGACGGCAGCGTGGACTATGTGAAGGGCGCCAATATCGCCGGCTTCATGAAAGTCGCCACCGCCATGCTCGAGCAGGGAACCATCTAAGCCTTCCGCTCTCCAAATGCTTTAGCCGGGGCTGACACAGGTCGGTCCCGGTTTTTTTGTATCATCTGCCTGCCACCTCGGCCCGCCAAAGTAAGGCGAATGCGGTTTTTCTGTCAAGGCGGTTTGGGCAATGTCATTTTCGTGTGCAAAATGGAGGTCTGGTGCCCCCCGGCACATCATTCTGAGACCTCCGTGTGCAAATACGCGCTCCGATGCACACGGAGCATCCCCTGAGGGGACGGGGCGCGATTCGGTCAGTAGTCGGAAACGGGGCAGCACCGGTCGCTAGACGGCTAACTCCTCCCTCATAGCCTCGCTCCGCGAGTCTAACAGTCGTCAGACACACGCCGTCATGCCGCCTTCGCGGCACCGCTCCCTGCATCGGCCCCCGCACATCCCCGTTTCCGCCAATTCTCTCACCCACGCCCCGTCCCTCCGCAGCTCTCACCTACCCTGCATAAGGAAGGTCCTGCATATCTGCTTTTGCCCCCCACTCCGGGCTAGGTCTTGTTTCATACAGGAGATCTCACCCACCGAAAACGTCCCTGAGGCCCGTCAGAGGCCAAAAACGTGGGCCAGGTTGGGTACCCAGAAACAGAACCTAGCTCATACTTTTGCCGCCTTGACACCGGGAAGGCCCTGCAAGGCCAATTTCAGGACCGAGGCGGCAACGTTTTCACCACTTCCCAAGCATTTCCCTGCCGCTTCGGTTCAGTAAAGTGAACAGGAGGTGAATTCTCTGTCAAGGCGGCAATTTCTATAAAGATACCACCGTCATTTCTATTAGGAAGCGCTTTTACCTTTTGGTTGGCAAATTTACCAATTTGAAAGACATTTCTTATATTTGTCCCCAGTTTAATTTTCCGTGGGGTGCACCACACTAAAAACGCTTGGAAAATTATGGATAAAAATCTCAAAAAGTTTATGGCGACCGAGACAAGGTCTCGGGCCCAGATCCTCGACAGATACTTTGTCGAGGTGCAAACGCCGGATGGCGAGCTCTTTAAAATCATGTCAGACATTGCCATGTACGACAGCGATGAGTACAAAGGCTATGTCCTCCACTTGATTGAATTCATTTTCGACCGGAACTTCTCCGACGACAAGGAGCAGATGGTAAACCGCATCAGCCGCGATTTCCTTCTCAATGCTGTTCCGTCTATGGGAATGGATGAGGGGAACCGACAAAGCGAGCGTGTCAGGATAGGAAAGCGCATCAAGGAACTACGTGAGGCCAAGAAAATGGAAGCACGGGATTTGGCACTTCTCACCGGCATTGATGCGGCTAATTTGTCGCGCATCGAGCAGGGTAAGTATTCCACCGGAGTGGACATCCTATCCCGTATCTGCGTCATCCTTGACGCACATTTGGATCTGATTCCCAACGAGCAGAAGGAGCAGTAGAATGGAAAACAAGAATCTGCTTGAGGTGTTCGACCGCGAGATGCAGTGCGAATACAAGGGCCGTCAATACCTGGTTCGTGATAATGGAGCCATCTGCCGCCTTCCCAGAGAAGGATGTCGTCCCAGTAAGCTGGACAATAACTGGAGTTTCGGCACCAAGAATCTTGACAACGGCTATATGTTTTTCACCGGCAACATCCGTATTCATCAGGTCGTATGCACGGCCTTTCACGGACCGGAACCGCAGCCGCATATGGTGGTAGACCACATCGATACCAACCGTTGTAACAACCGGCCTGAGAATCTCCGCTGGCTTACCAGATTAGAAAACGCTCTAAATAATGACGCCACGCGAAAGAAAATCACCTACCTCTGCGGTAGTGTTGAGGCGTTCATCAAGAATCCGGTCATCCTCCGGACTAAGGCTCTTCCGCCAGATGTCAGCTGGATGAAGACCGTCACCAAAAAAGAAGCGGCCGCCTGCAAGAAACGCATTGATGAATGGGCCAAGAGAGACAGCAAGCCTCAGGGTTCCGGCAAAGGTCTCGGGGACTGGGTTTTCTCAGATGAAGAAATGGCCGAGGCCCGCATGTGGAACGGTGGCCAACTTCATACAAATTACAAACCTTGGGCGCAGCAGAAGGCCGAGATTGAGGAAATGACTAGCCGGAGCTGGGAAGAAGAACACGCCCTCAAAGATTCCCTGACACCAGGAGCCAAGCAGCTGGACTGGAAGACGCCAACAGAGTTCCCTCAAATTCCGCAGGAGATCACAGACACGCCACTGCAGGATTATCTTGCCCGCCTGCCGAAGGGAGCCATCTATACGAAGAACCGGTGGGAAGAATCCTCGGTGTATGATGCTGCAATGGCCGAAGACGGCACCCATCTGGCTGTTGTCGCGGTTATTTCCGGCGCGACGAACTATGCTCTCTCAGAGGTTTACTTCCAGGACGGATTCTTTGTTCACAAGAGCATCCGAACATTCTTCACCGAGGAAGGTGCTCAAAAATACTTCACCGAATCTCTGGGCCGGGAATGGACTGCCGGTGATGTGCTGGAGGATTATTGCTAAAACCAAGTGCCCCACGTGTCCCGCTCCGGGCCAGGTCCTGTTTCATGCCGGGGACCGCGCCCACCGAAAACGCACTAGAGGTCTGTCTGAGGCCAAAAACGTGGGCCAGGTGGGGTACCCAGAAATGGGACCTGGCCCAAACTTTTGCCGCCTCGGTCCCAAAAACGGCCTTAGAGGGCCTTCCCGGTGTCAAGGCGGCAAAAGCCTATGGCAGGGACGGGGCGCGGGTGAGGGAATTGGCGGAAACGGGGACGTGCGGGGGGGAGGTGCAGGGAGCGGTGCCGCGAATGCGGCATGACGGCGTGTGTTTGACGACCGTTAGACTCGCGACAGCGAGGCTATGAGGGAGAAGTCAGCCGTCAAGCGACCGGTGCTGCCCCGTTTCCGCCTGCTGACCGAACCGCGCCCCGTCCCTTCCGTCGGGATCCTCCTCCCCACTCGCAACAAAAAACCGCCCGGGACCTGCAAGGGGTTCCGGGCGGGAAGGGACATGGGAGGGAGGACCTACTTGGCCGCTGCTGCTGCTTCGGCCTGGGCCTGGAGCTCGGCCTGGAGGGATTCCAGGGTGCGGTTTGCAGGAATGTTCAGGGCCTTGCGGGCGTCGGCAGTGAGATCCACCACTTTGGAGTCATCGAAATAGATGGCCTGCGTGCTGTCGAACAGGATGGTAATGCCTTTGGCTTTGGCAAGATCTGTCACGGCCTTGTTGGCTTTCTCCTGGATGGGAGCGGTGAGCTGGGCCTGCTGCTGCTGAAGTTCCTGGGAAATGGACTGCTGAAATTCCTGGATACGGTTCTGGATTTCCATCAGCTCGCGCTCCTTACTTTCACGGATGGCAGCTGTCCAGGTGGACTGCTTCTGCTGATACTGGGACATCTTTCCCTGGTATTCTTCGAGCATGGCGGAATAGGTTTCCTCGGCCTCTTTCTGGGAGGCGGCGATGGTTTCGCGGGCTGCGTCCATTTCGGGCATCAGCATCACGAGTTCATTGAAGTTCACCTTGCCGATGGTCTGGGCGGAGACGGTTAAGCTGGCAAATGCCGCAAGGGCGATAACAAAGATTTTTTTCATATCACAATAGTTTTTTGTTTTCAAAACAGATTCTTCACTTCGTTCAAAATGAATGCACTTCTTATTATCATATCAAATACCATACCTTTTTAGAATTGCTGACCCAGGACGAAGTGGAACTGGCTCCCGCCGTTGGTGGGATCGTCGAAGCCGTAGCCCCAGTCAACACCCAGGAGGCCGATCATCGGCAGGAATACACGGACACCCACGCCGGCGCTCCGCTTGATCTGGAACGGGTTGAACTCGCGGATGTCGCTCCAGCAGTTACCTCCTTCCAGGAAGCCCAGGACATAGATGGTGGACTGCGGCTGCAGAATCACCGGGTAGCGGAGTTCAACCGTGAACTTGTCATAGACGTTACCAGCATAGCTCTGCAGGTTCTGGCTGTACGGCGTAATCTTTCTGGGAGTGAGGGAATAATCCTCGTAACCGCGCAGGGAGATAATCTCGGCTCCGTAGGTCATATAACCGGACATACCGTCTCCGCCTACCTGGAAGTTCTCGAAGGGGGAATAGCCCCAGTTGCGGTTGTAATAGCCCAGATATCCGAACTGCGCGCGGGTCATGAGCACGAGGTCACCCACCAGTTTGGTATAGACAGTGGCATTGAACTTCCACTTGTGGTATTCAATCCACTTGTAGCGCTGGGCCGACGTCCACTCGTCATAGTTGACGTCCTTCCAACTGGCCACCGGGACCTTTTCTCCGTCCTTGAAAGTATATTTGCGGAAGAGCGAATAAGGAGGGGTGAGCTGCAGGGATGCGGAGAATTCCGAACCGGTACGGGGATAAATCTGCTGGTCGGTGGAATTTCGGGAAAGCGACAGGGTATAACTTAGGTTGTGGGAAATACCGTCGTTGAAGGCAAAGTAGCTGTTGGTCCAGTTGGTGAGCTTGTAGGTCTGCCAGCTGAGGTTGTTATACAGCACGAAATAATTGTCGGGCCATTTGAGGCGGGTGCCCAGACCGGCATTGAAGCCGAACACCTCGAACATCTTGTCCGTAGAAAGGATACCGATGGCCAGGTACGAGTCCGTCATCCTGGAATAATAGCCGGACAGGCTCAGGGATGTGGGTTTCTTGCCGAAGAGCCAGGGTTCAGTGAAACTGGCGCTGATGTTCGTGTAATACTTACCATTGGTTTGGAAACGGAAGGCCAGATTCTGGGCATCTCCGAGCGGAACCGGCCGCCAGGCGCCCTTTTCAAACATCCTCCGCGTGGAGAAGTTGTTGAAACTGACACCGGCCGTGAGCACGAAAGTATTGCCGCCCCAGCCGCCGGAGAGTTCCAGCTGCGAGGAAGGCTTCTCCGTCAGGTTATAAATGATATCTACGGTATTGTTTGCCTGGTTGGGGACGATGGTGTAGCCGCCGCTCATGATGGCCTCCGGGTCGAACTGGCCCATGGAGGCGATTTCGCGGATGGAACGCTCGAAATCGCTCTGACTGAACAGGTATCCCGGGAAAGTGAACAGCTGGCGGCGAACCACATGCTCGCTGGTGAGGTCGTTTCCGTTGATGACAATCTCGTTCAGGGTGGCGGGTTTGCCTTCCGAAATGCGAAGCTCTACATCTACGGAGTCGTTCTGGATGTTGATTTCCACCGGAGAGACGCTGAAGAAAAGGTAGCCGTTGTCCCGGTACAGCTTGGAAACGTCGTATTCGTTCTCCTTGCCGCCTCCGTGCAGGCGCTTTTCCATCGTGACCACGTCGTAAACATCTCCTTTCTTGACCTGGAGGATATTGTTCAGGACCTCGGAAGGATAGACGGAGTTGCCCGTCCAGGTGATGTTGCGGAAATAATACTTGCGGCCCTGGTCAAAAACCATATCGATGTCCAGGTGTTTTCCGTCTTCGCTGAAATAGACGGAGTCCCTGACCAGGCGGGCGTCACGGTAGCCGGCTTCGTTGAAGGCATCCAGGACCGTTTTTCTGTCGTTCTGGTATTCCTTCTCCTTGAATTTCTTGGACTTGAACAGGTTGTACCACGTGTTGGCGTGGGTTTCCTTCATATTCTTGGCCAGCTTCCGGGGTTTCACATCCGTATTTCCGCTGTAATTGATGTGCTTGATGCGGATTTTCCGGCCCTTGTTCACGGCAAAGTTTACCCGGATGGCACTGCGGATCATCGTATCCTGCTGGACCTGTGCATCCACGTCTACTTTCAGGTAACCCTTTTCCTTATAATAGCGCTTGATGATATCGACCGACGTGTTTTTCACATAATCGGAGAACTCGCGGCCCGGACGTAGGTTCAGGCGCTCCTGCAAATCCTTTCTTTCCCCGCTCTTGACGCCGGAATAGGTCCAGCGGGATACGCGCGGACGTTCCCGGACGACGATTTTGAACCAGGCTGTATCGGCCGGGGCATTGAGGGAATCCAGCTCCACGGCTACATCTTCGAAATAACGCTGTGCCACCAGGCGTTTGACGATTCCGGTGACATCTTCCCCGGGGACCGTAATTTCCTGACCGCTCTGAAGGCCGGTCTGCTGCAGGATCTGGTGCTCATTGAAATAGTGGTTTCCTTCCACCTTCACGCCACCCACTACGTATTTCCGGGGACTGTTATAGTCGATTTCTATGCGGCTGTCCGTATTCTGCGCCCGGAGGGTGATTCCCCCCAGAAGCAACAGGGCAGCGCAAAGTATCCTTCTACAATTCATTCGAGTTACAACTAATCCTGCAAATATAGGCAATTTATTTGACTTTACCATAACGGCGGTCCCGACGGGCGTATTCTTCCAAGGCCGCCAGGAACTCCGGTTTCCGGAAATCGGGCCACAGCACATCGGTAAAATAAAACTCCGTATAGGCGCTCTGCCA
>ONOH01000012.1:25136-77027 GCA_900319405.1 uncultured Bacteroidales bacterium
CTCCGGACGTACGGATGAGCAAGTCCGGATCCGGGATGCCGGCCGTCACGAGATAATTGGCAAAATCCTTGATCTCCAATGCCTGGAACTGCTCCGGAGACAGCTCCGCAGCAGCTTTTTTCATGGCTTGGAGAATATCCCACTGGCCGCTGTAACTGAGGAAAACGATAAAGACGGTTCCCTGATTTGGGGCCGATTCGGCCATTACCTCATCTATCAGGGTATTCACCTTTTCGCTCAGTCGGGCCCGGTTGCCAAGGGCCAAAAAGCGGATGTTGTTGGTCATCAGGTTGGAAAGCTCCTGCTTCAGGTATTTCACAAGGAGTTCCATCAGGGCGTTCACCTCCTCCTCCGGGCGCCCCCAGTTCTCCTCCGAGAAAGCGTAGAGGGAAAGGTATTTCACCCCTTTTTCCACGGCGAGTTCCAGACAGGCGCGCACACTCTCCGCGCCCTCCATATGACCATATACGCGCTCTTTTCCGCGGGCCTTCGCCCATCGGCCATTGCCGTCCATAATAATGGAGACATGCTGCGGGAAATTGTCCATAAAATTATCCGTTGTTTCTCATATCCTCACCCCAGAACAGCCGGGAAGTAAGCGCCTTCACGAAACCGGACTCGGCGAGCCGGATACGTTTAAGCGAAAATTGTGCCATCTCGATGTGGATGGTCCAGTCCGGCCGGATTTCCACGACGCGATTGTCGTTGGACATCGTGGCGCGCCCGTCGCGGGATTCGAAGGAGATGTCCACCTTGGCCGTTTCCGGAAGGACGATGGGGCGTACATTCAGGTTGTGCGGAGCGATGGGAGCCAGGACCAGCACCTTGGTGTCCGGCATACAGATGGGACCGCCCACACTGAGCGAATACGCCGTGGAACCGGACGAGGTAGCCACCAGAAGACCGTCGGCCCAATAGGTGGGCAGGGGTTCCCCGTCAATGCTCACGTTGATGCCCAGGACGGAGGAGCCGCTGCGGTGGAGGGCAACCTCGTTCACCGAATAGGGCAGCATTCCAATCGTGCGGCGCGCGTCCGGGCCTTTGAGAGTGGCGTTGAGCACCGTCCGGTACTCGATGCTGAAGTCCCCTTCCATCAGGGCGGTGCGCACGGCCTCAGGACGGTTTTCGCACAAAAAGCCGATGCGGCCGAAATTCACGCCCAGGATGGGAAGGCCGATATCGGCCACCACGTGGGCCGCGCTGAGGAAGGTTCCGTCCCCGCCCATCGACAGGACCAGGTCCGTCTCCGGCTGCACGTCATTCTTGGTTTTGATTTCATACAGCTCGAAGGTGGCTTCTTCGAGCCCGCCCAGGAAAGACACCATTCTGGGGTCGGTCCTCAGGTCATCGTTCAGAATAAAATATCCGATTCGCATTTCTTTGCAAAATAATCAGCCTGCGAAATTAACACTTTTCCCGAAGATATCAAACAAATAGCCGGCAAAGCCGGCCTTTGGGTTTCGATTATCAAGAAAAATCTTATCTTTGCGAAATAATCATGTGAGAGATATGACCCGATTAAGCGTAAATATCAACAAGTTTGCCACCCTTCGCAATGCCCGTGGAGGCAATCTGCCCGACGTAACCCGCGCAGCTCTGGCGTGTGAACGCTTCGGTGCCGAAGGCATCACCGTCCATCCCCGCCCCGACGAGCGCCACATCCGTTACGCCGATGTCAGGGAGATTCGTCCGCTCGTCAGGACCGAATTCAACATCGAAGGCAACCCCACGGTCCGGAGTTTCGTGGACCTGGTGCTGGAAGTGGTGCCGGACCAGGTAACCCTGGTGCCGGACGGTCACAACGCCCTCACCTCCAATGCGGGGTGGGACACCCTTACCAACAGGGATCTCCTGACGGAACTTTGCAGTACTTTCCGCGCCAAGGGCATCCGCACTTCCATTTTCATAGACCCGGACCCCCGGATGGCCGAAGGGGCCGCCGCCTGTGGGGCAGACCGCGTGGAGCTGTACACGGAGGGCTATGCCGCCGGATACTCCCTGGACCGGAAAAAGGCCATCGCCCCTTACCTGGAAGCTGCCAAGGCCGCCCGCAGCGCCGGGCTGGGCCTCAATGCCGGGCACGACCTCTCCCTGGAAAACCTGGCCTGGTTCATCCGCACCATCCCCTGGACCGAGGAGGTCTCCATCGGCCACGCGCTCATTTCCGACGCCCTTTATCTGGGTCTTGAGCAAACAATTCAGGCTTACCTTGGGGAAATCCGCAAAAAATAACTAACTTTGCACACTTTAAGTGGATTTATCAATTAAAACAAGAATAATGAAAAAGACCCTCATCGCATTTGGCGCCGCAGCCATCCTGGCCGCCGCCGTTTCCTGCCAGCAGAACCAGACGACCGCTCCCGCAGCAACTTCCGCCAAAGACAGCATCGCCGTCGCCGGCAGCATTGTCTATTTCAATATGGACAAAGTAATGGAAGGCTACGATATGGCCAACGACCTCAACTCCGTATTCGAGACCAAGACCTCCGGCATTCAGGCCGAGATCGACCGTCGCGGCAAGAAACTGGAGAAGGACGCCAACGATTTCCAGAACAAGGTGGACAAAGGCCTTCTCACCACCTCCGTGGCCCAGGCCCAGTACCAGAAACTCCAGCAGCAACAGCAGGAATACCAGCAGTACGCCATGCGCAAGCAGCAGGAAATGGCCGAAGAGCAGCAGGTGATGATGAACCAGATTGCCAACGCCATCGCCGAATACGTGGTGGAATTCAACGCCGAGCACCAGTATGCCCTCATCCTCACCACGGCCGGCGGCATCCTTTCCACCCCCGTCGTTGCCGGAGACCCTAAACTGGACATCACCGACCAGCTCCTCGCCGGCCTCAACGCCGCCTACATCAAGACAAAACAGGAAAATAAATAAAGGTGCGCATCGCCATCCTTTCAAGCTTCTACCCGCTCCGCGGTGGCATTTCCCAGTTCAACGCCAGCTTGCTGGAAGAACTGGGAAAATGTCAAGATACCCGTGCCTATTCCTTTTCGCGGCAGTATCCCAGCCTCCTTTTTCCCGGAAAAACGCAGTACGTAACCCCGGATGACGAGGCCACTCCTGTCCGGGCCGAAGCTTTGCTGGATACGGTGAACCCCATCAGCTGGATCAAGACCGCCCGCGCCATCCGCGCCTGGAAACCGGACCTCCTGGTAATGAAATACTGGATGTCCTGGTTCGCCCCGTCCCTGGGCTATGTCGCCCGCCACTGCGGCTGCAAGAGCGTCGTGGTCCTGGACAACGTGATCCCGCACGAACCGCACTGGTTTGACAAGCCCCTCACCCGCTATTTCCTGAAGGGCTGCACCGGATTCGTCAGCATGTCGGACCGGGTGGAGGAAGACCTCCTGACCCTCTGGCCCGAAGCCCCGCACATCCGGCTGCCCCACCCCATCTATTCCCACTTCGGCCCGCTGATGGAAAGGGAAGAGGCCGCCCGGCTCCTGGGGGTGGATCCCTCCCGCAAGACCCTTTTGTTTTTCGGACTCATCAGGGACTACAAGGGGTTGGACATCCTTCTGGAAGCCTTCCGGGACCTCCCCGAAGACTATCAGCTGGTCATTGCCGGAGAACCGTACGGCTCTTTCGATAAATACCGGGCCATCATAGAAAGCCTCCCCGGAAAAGACCGGATACACGTCTTTCCGGATTATATCCGTGACTCGGAAGTGAAAAAATTCTGGAGCGTGGCCGATGTGGCCGTCCTCCCCTACCGCAGCGCCACCCAGAGCGGAATCAGCGCCATCGCCTGCCACTTCGGCGTCCCGATGATCGTCACCGACGTGGGGGGGCTGAAGGAGACCATCGGCGCCCGTGGCACGGGAATTGTCGCTCCGGAGGCGACGGTGGAAGCCGTCCGGCAGGAAATCCTCCGGTTCTTCGCAGACGAAGCCCTCCGCGACAGCTGCCGGAAAGCCATCGGTCTGGAAAAGGAACGCCTCGGCTGGGAGCGTTTTTGCACCCGCCTTACCGATTTCGCCGCTACCTTATAATATTATAGCAAGATGAAACGACTGATCACATTGATTGCCTCGCTCCTTGTCCTGAGTTGCGCTGCAGCCCTGGCCCAGGAATACGTACCCACCCCCGTCACCGTATCCAAGGAGAAAGTGAAACTGAACGGGAAGGTATATCTTTCCCACGTCGTGCTGGAGCGCCAGACGCTATACAGCATCTGCAAGGCTTATGGGGTCACCGAAGAAGACCTGTACGAAGCCAATCCCGCCCTGAGGGAAACCGGTTTGCAGAAAAATGCCATCCTGCTCATTCCCATCAAGGAGAATGCCGCCACGGAATCCAAGGGGGAAACGGTCCCGCAAAAGCAGGCGGAAGGCGCGTCCTCCTATGCGGAGCATACGGTCAAATGGTACGAGGACATTGACGATATCGCCCGTCGCTACGACGTGACGGTGAAGGACATTATGGACCTGAACGGTCTCAAGAACAAGAAATTGAGCACCCGACAGGTGCTTAAGATTCCCGTAAAGACGGTAGCCGAAGCTGTGCCGACCGCAGCGGCCGATACCGTGAAGACCGTGGAGACGAAGGAACCCGATGCCGAGGAAAACCGCCTCCCGGCCCAGGAACTGCAGGTTCCGGAGGTCTCCGACAGCGAACTTCTGAACCTCCGCTCCCGGGACGTGGTGGATTTCTCCCTGGTGCTGCCCCTCCGCGCCAGCTCCAAGCCCAGCGAGGTGAATATGGACTTCTACTCCGGCGTACTCCTGGCCCTGAAAGACCTGGAAGCTGAAGGCCTGAAGGTACAGGCCCACGTATATGACCTGTCGGCCGGCCTTCCTCCCATCGACGCCCTTGTCCGGAGCGATTTCGTCCTGGGCCCCGTCGCATCCAGGGACCTGGAAGCCATCCTGCAGCGAGTGGACGGACGCGTTCCCGTCATCTCCCCCCTGGACCAGAAGGCCTCTTCCCTGAGCAGCTATTACCGGAACTTCATCCAGGCTCCCTCCTCCACCGACAACCAGTATGACGATCTGGGCCAGTGGGTGAAAGACGATGCCGGGGAAGAAGACAAAATTATCCTCATCAGCGAGAAAGGCGCCGGCAGCGTAACGGCCTCGGTGGCCATCCGCAGCGCCCTCGCCCGCCGGGAACTCACCTACGACATCCTCAACTACGCCATCGTGGAAGGCCGGGGCATCCCGAACATCCTGAGCGCATCCATGACCAAGGAAGGCACCAACCGCGTAGTAGTTGCCTCCGAAAGCGAAGCCTTTATCGGCGACGTGGTCCGCAACCTGGGCATTATGCTGGGCAAGGGCTACGACATCGTGATGTACGCTCCGTCCAAACTGCGCACCTTCGATACCATCGAAGGCAGCGCCTACCACAAAGCCGCCCTGCACATCTGCACTTCCTACCACGCCGACTACGCCGCACCGGAAGTGGACCGCTTCACCCGCACCTACCGGGCCCTGTTCCGCACTGAACCCTCGCAGTTCGCCTTTCAGGGCTACGATACCGCCCGTTATTTCATCGTGCGCGCCGCCCGTTACGGCAGCAACTGGGCCGATCGGCTGGGCCACGAAAGAAGTTCCGGCCTGCACACGGATTTCCTCTTTGACACCGACGCCAACGGCAACCACCACAATGTAGCCGTGCGCCGCATCGTCTTCAAGAAAGATTACACCACCACCCTGTACAGATAAGAATGGAACACGTCAAAACCCTGATTCTGGGCGGAGGTCCCGCCGGTTTTACCGCCGCCATCTATGCGGCCCGCGCCAACCTCTCCCCCGTCGTATATGAGGGCATCCAGCCCGGAGGTCAGCTCACCACCACCACCATCGTGGAAAATTTCCCGGGTTTTCCCGAAGGGGTGGATGCCAATACCCTGATGGAGAATATTCGGCAGCAGGCCCGCCATTTCGGGGCCGATGTCCGGCAGGGAACAGCTACCGCCGTGAACCTGGACCGGCGTCCTTTCCGCATCACCATCGACGCCGAGACGGAAATCGAGGCCGAAAGCCTCATCATCGCCACCGGCGCCCAGGCGCGCTACCTGGGACTTCCCTCCGAGGAGAAATTCAAGGGGGCCGGCGTATCGGCCTGCGCCACCTGCGACGGGTTCTTCTACCGGAAACGCACCGTGGCAGTCGTGGGCGGCGGAGATACGGCCTGCGAGGAGGCCCTGTACCTGGCCAGCCTGGCCAAGAAGGTGTATATGATTGTACGCAGGGATGTATTCCGAGCCTCCAGGATCATGCAGGAGAAGGTTCTCTCCACTGATAACATCGAGGTGCTCTGGAACTGCAACACGCAGGAAGTCCTGGGCGATGCGATGGGGGTCACCGGCGCCCGCCTTCTCCGCAAGGACGGCAGCGTCTTTGATATCGCCATCGACGGATTTTTCCTGGCTATCGGCCACACGCCGGCATCGGCTCTGTTCGCTCCCTGGCTCAAGCTGGACGAGAACGGCTACATCCTCACCGAAGGTAAAAGTTCCTGCACCGCCGTCCCCGGGGTATTCGCCGCCGGCGATGTCCAGGATCCCCGTTACCGCCAGGCCGTTACGGCTGCCGCTTCGGGATGTATGGCTGCCCGGGATGCGGAAAAATTCCTTTTGGAGCATGTAAACGCATAAAACAATGAATAAACTCAAAATCACAGCCCTCGGGGTGCTTGCGCTTGGCCTGTTCGCCTGCAAGAGCCAGTACGAAATTCTGTTGTCCTCCAACGACCTGGACGCCAAGTACCAGGCCGCAATGGAGTTTTTCAACACCAAGAAGTACCAGAAGGCTGCCCAGTTGTTTGAATCGATGGCCGTCCTCACCAGCGGCACCGCCCGGGACGACACGGTCCAGTACTACTGGGGCCTGTCCAACTACCGCAACAAGGATTATTACACGGCCGAATCCAACTTCGAGCGCTTCGTGCAGAATTTCCCGCGCAGCCCCTTCGCTGCCGAAGCGGCGTTCTACCGTCTGGACTGCCTGTACCGTTCCACCTACCGCTGGGAGCTGGACCAGCTCCCCACCCGCACCTGCATGGCCCACATCGCCGAGTATATGCGGGAATACCGGGGAGACGACGTTCATATGGAAGTCTGCCGCAAAATGATGGCTGACCTGCAGGACCGCCTGGACCGCAAGGACTTCGAAGCCGGCCGGCAGTACTACCGGATGGAGTACTATCCCTCGGCTCGGGTGAAACTGCTCAACGTGCTCAAGACCAACGCCAACAACAATTACCGGGAAGACGTCCTTTATTACACCGCCATGTCTTCGTTCCACTATGCCCGTATGAGCGTCTGGCAGAAGCAGCGCGAGCGTTATCTCACTTTCGTGGACGACTACCTCAATTTTGTGGGAGAGTATCCCGAGTCGCATTACCGCAAGGAACTGGACGGGCATTATCGCCAGGTGCAGAAAATCCTGGGGAAAGACGGCGTGGCCGACGAACAGCTTACGAATGAAAATAATTGAAACTTGTTGTTTCCCCGCCGGGTATCTTATATAGACAATACAATTATAAGCAATGGATAGCAAGAAGAAAATCCCAGTAAACACCGTTACGCGAGACATCAAGACCCTCGCTGCCCCTACCGGCAACATCTACGAATCCGTGGTCATCCTTTATAAGCGCGCCAATCAGATTGCCGTCGCCGAGAAAAAGGAACTGATGAAAAAACTGGACGAGTTCCGGGGAGACCGCGACACAATGGATGAGGTCTTCGAGAACAAGGAGCAGATTGAAATCTCCAAATACTATGAGCGCCAGCCCAAACCGGACCTGGTAGCCATTTCCGAATTCGAAAACGGAGACTTGTTCTACCGCAAGGCCCAAAACGACAATCCCATCGACATTTCTAGCGGCAAATAGGCAATGCTTTACAGCCTCACCGTCTCAAACTACATTTTGATCGGCTCTTTGGAAACCCGGTTTCCGGAGGGCCTTGTCATTATTAGCGGAGAGACGGGAGCTGGAAAATCCATCCTCCTCGGAGCCCTTTCGCTGGTTCTCGGCGCCAAGGCCGAATCCGGGATGGTGGGACCGCACTCGGACAGTTGCGTAGTGGAAGCGGAGTTTGGCCTGGATGAAGACATCCGGACGGTTCTGGCCGATGCCGACCTTCCCGCCGAAGGGGACCGGCTCATCCTCCGCCGCACCGTAGCCCGAAGCGGCCGCTCCAGGAGTTTCGCCAACGACGAACCCGTCAGCGTCAATGTCCTGCAGGAGTTGGCCACCCGCTTGGTAGACATCCACTCCCAGCACCAGACACTCCGCCTGTCGGACCAGCGTTTCCGGATGGAAGCCCTGGACCTCTGGGCCGGAGCAAGCACAGCACGAAGAGCCTGCACTGCTGCCTGGACCGCCCTTCAGGAAGGAAGGCGTGAACTCGCATCCCTGCAGGACCGGCTCACCCGCGCCCGGCAGGAGCAGGAGTACAACCAGGCCCGCTGGGAACAGCTGGACCGGGCACGCCTCAGGGAAGGAGAACTGGAAGAGCTGGAAAGCGAGCAGAAGCAGCTGGCCCACGCCGAAGAAATCAAGGAAAACCTGTATAGGGCCCAGCATCTTCTGAGCCCGGAAAACGAAGAGGCCCTTTCCCGGCGCCTGCGGGAATGTGCCAGAATGCTGGAGAAAGCCGGCGCCTTCCTGCCGGAGCTGCAGGGTCTGGCCGCGCGGCTGGCATCGGCCCGGTTGGAAGTCGAAGACATCGCCGCCGAGATTGTCACGGCCAACGAGCGCACGGACACATCGCCCGAAAGGCTCCAGACCGTGGAAGACCGTCTTTCCCTGCTTTACGAGCTGATGCAGCGGTACGGTGCCGCTTCCGTCGAGGAACTCATCGCCGGCCGCAACCGGCTGGAAAGCCTGGTGACAGATGCCACGCATCTGGTTTCGCAGGTGGAATCGGCCCGGAAAGCGGTGGAGGAGAAGGAGCGTCTTTTTGCAGGGCATTGCGAGCAGCTGCACCGGCTTCGCAAAGAAGGGGCGCCCGGATTTGCAACGGCCATTCAGGAGCAGCTTCGCGCCCTGGAACTGGATCACGCCCTTTTCCGGGTGGAGCTGGAAGACAGCACCCCGGGAGCCGACGGCGGAGACAGCATCCATTTCCTCTTTTCTTCCACCGGGCATACACCGGCCGATGTGGCCAAAACAGCCTCGGGCGGAGAGCTTTCCCGGATTATGCTCAGCATCAAAGCCGTTATGGCCCGCTTCACGCATATGCCCACTTTGATTTTTGACGAAATCGACAGTGGCGTCTCCGGCAGTACAGCCGACAAGATGGGCTCCCTCGTCTGTGCGATGGGAACCGAAATGCAGGTTTTCGCCATCACCCACCTTCCCCAGGTAGCCGCCAAGGGGAATGCCCATTACCTTGTATCCAAAACCGGCGATTTGACGTCGGTCAGATGCCTTGACGACAAAGGCCGCGTGCAGGAACTGGCCCGGATGCTTTCGGGCTCCACCATCACGCCCGCTGCCATTGCCAACGCCCAATCCCTTTTGCACCCATAAATCTATGATTTCCACACCTCCTCCTACTCCAACGCTGGAAGATTTTCACTCTCAGCTTCGCAGACACAAGCTCAAAGCCACTCGCCAACGCATCGCCGTTCACGAGGTAATGATGGATTTGGGTCACGCATCGGTCGATATGGTGCGGGAACAGCTGGAAAGCCGCGGATCAAAAGTCACCGCCGCTTCCGTGTACAACATCCTGTCCCAATTGGCCGATCTCCGCATCTACAGCCGGCGCCTGTCCTCCACCAACAAGATGTTCTTCGACATCAACACCTTCCGCCACATCCACCTCTACGACCGGGAAAACCACACCTTCCGGGATGTGCTGGACGAAGAGCTTCACAGCCTCATCACCTCGCATATGAAACGGCGCAAATTCCGTGGATACACCGTAGAAGATATCGATATTCAGCTGATTGCACGCCCGACAACCCGAAAATCCAGAAACGTATGAAAAAGTTCCTTCTTCCCCTTATCATCTGCCTGACGGCCAGCCTTGCCTCCTGCAACAAGGAGAGCACCTTCGTGGTCAACAATTACCGGGATTTCGTCACTTCTTACCAGGGCTCCCTTCTGTCGGACAGCGGCGGCTCCTTCCGGGTGGTGGAAAACAAAACGGACAGCGAAGCCTGGAAGCAGGAAGGAGGACGTTTCTATATCCTTTGCGACATCCTGAACCGGGAACTTGATATCGTTCTTAAAGACTTCATCATCGTCCGGATGCTGAATCCCAAGCCCTTGGATCAGATGGAAACCGAGTTCAAGGACCCCATCATTGTAGAAGACAGCAGTGTCAGCGGCGGTTGCCTCAACCTGTTTTACACCTATTATTACAACCCCGCCTCCAACTATGCCCACAACGTTCAGGCCTGGTGGGAACTGAACGGCATCGAACTCAACATCTACCTTTTCCACGACGGTAACGGAGAGAATCCCTCGCTAATGAATGCCGAGCTTCTGAAGGAAAAGAGCGATGTCCTCAGCGTCCCCCTTGCCGATATCCTCAAGGATGAGAACTACGACCCGTACAACAGCCTCCACCTTTCCATCACCCTCTACGAACTCACTTCCGACAAGAAAGAGGTCAAGAAGAACACCTACCACCTGAATGGCAATTAGTTTGTCCCAAGCAGCATAACAAAAAAGGCAGCCTCCCGAAAAGAGGCTGCTTTTTTGTGGGGTGGATGATGGGACTCGAACCCACGACACTCGGAACCACAATCCGATGCTCTACCAGCTGAACTACATCCACCGTATTGGGATTGCAAATGTAAGGATTATTTCCGGTTTCACAAAATATTTTTTATCTTTGTAGATAGACCAATATTATCATTCCTATATGGCAAAACGTGAAATCAAGTTCTCCCTGGTGTACAGGGATATGTGGCAGAGTTCAGGGAAATATGTTCCGCGTGTAGACCAGCTGGTGGAAGTGGCTCCCGCCATCATCGAAATGGGCTGCTTCGACCGGGTGGAAACCAACGGCGGCGCTTTCGAGCAGGTGAACCTCCTGTTCGGAGAGAACCCCAACAAGGCTGTGCGCGCCTGGACCGCACCCTTCCACAAGGCCGGCATCCAGACTCATATGCTGGAACGCGGCCTCAACGCCCTCCGGATGAACCCCGTACCGCTGGATGTCAGGGAACTGATGTTCAAGGTGAAGAAAAAGCAGGGGACGGACATCGCCCGTTCCTTCTGCGGCCTCAATGACCACCGCAACCTAAAGGGCTCCGTCATCGGCGCCAAGAAGGGCGGAATGATTTCACAGGTCGCCCTCTCCGTCACACACTCCCCCGTCCACACGGTAGCCTATTATATGGACATTGTGGACAAGGTGGTGGAATACGGGGCCGATGAAATCTGCCTCAAGGATATGGCCGGTATCGGCCGCCCCAACGTGCTGGGGCAGCTGGTGGCCGAAATCAAGAAGAAGTATCCCCACATCCAGGTGCAGTACCACGGGCACACGGGCCCCGGCTTCTCTGTAGCCTCCATGCTGGAAGTGGCCCGCGCCGGAGCAGACTATCTGGACGTGGCCGTGGAACCGCTGTCCTGGGGAAAGGTTCATCCCGACGTGATTACCATCCGCGAGATGCTCCGCTGCGACGGTTTCCAGGTCAAGGACCTCAATATGGATGCCTATATGGAGGTGCGCCGCCTCACCCAGAAGTTCATAGACGATTTCCTGGGGTATTGGATCAACTCCTCCAACGCCCGGATGACCTCGCTCCTGGTGGGCTGCGGCCTTCCCGGAGGAATGATGGGGTCGATGATGGCCGACCTCAAAGGCTTCCAGGGCGCCATCAATGCCGCCCAAAGGGCTCACGGACGCCCCGAGATGAGCCTGGACACCCTGATGGTCAAGCTCTTCGAAGAAGTGGAGTACGTGTGGCCCCGCCTGGGTTATCCGCCGCTGGTAACCCCGTTCAGCCAGTACGTGAAGAACACGGCCCTGATGAACCTTTTCAATATGCTGGGCGACAAGCCCCGCTGGACCACCATCGACAAGGACACCTGGGGAATGATTCTGGGCCAGATGGGCAAACTGCCCGGAGAACTGGATCCGGAAGTCGTGGCCCTGGCTAAGGAAAAGGGAATGGAATTCTCCAGCGGAAATCCGCAGGACAATTATCCGGACGAACTGCCCAAGTTCCGCAAGATGATGGACGAAGAAGGCTGGGAGTACGGAGAGGACGATGAAGAACTCTTCGAACTGGCCATGCACGAGCGCCAGTACCGCGATTACAAGAGCGGCATTGCCAAGGAGCGCTTCAACAAGGAACTGGAAGACTTCAAGGCCAAGGCCGGTGCCCCCATTATCGTAGAACGGCCCGTTGTGGAAATGCCCAAGTATTCCATCGAACAGTACACGGAGCGCTATCCCAAGGCCACTCCCGTGCAGTGTCCGGTCAAGGGCCAGTTGCTCTGGGAACTGGATGTGGACGACAGTTCCAAGGCCCCGGTCGTCGGAAAGAAGATCAAGGCCGGAGAAGTGATCGGGCATGTACAGACCTTCTACGGAATCGAAGACATCGTGGCTGCCGTGGACGGTCTTCTTGTAGCCGTTCCCGCCAGGCAGGGAGACCGGGTGGAGAAGGGAGAAATCATTGCCTTCATTCAATAGCAATCGTAAAAAACAGCTAAAAAACATCTGAAACAACACAATCTTTTTTACGATTGTGTTGTTTTTTGTCCATCTGCCTTATCTTTGGAGCAATGGATTTGCGCGTATGAAAATCAAAGAACTGTGTCCGGATGAGAGGCCCCGGGAAAAGATGCGCCTCAGGGGCGCGAAGGCCCTTTCCAATGCCGAGCTCCTGGCCATCCTTCTGGGGAGCGGAACCGAAGGAAGAAGCGTGATGGAAGTGGCGCAGGAGCTGATGGTCAGCGCCGGGGGAAGGCTGTCGCTGCTGCGCGCCATGCCCCTGGAGCGGCTCATCTCTCACAAAGGAGTGGGCGAAGCCCGTGCCATCGGCATAAGCGCCGCCCTGGAATTGGGAAGGCGTTGTTTCGAAGAGGCATCGGTCATCGACAAGCGCTCCGTCACCTCGCCGCAACTGGTGTACCAGCTGATGCTTCCCAGCCTCAAGAACCTGGATCACGAGGAGTGCTGGGCCCTGTTCCTGAACAAGGCCAATTACATCATTGGCAAGGAAATGATCACTTCCGGATCCCTGGACCAGACGCCGCTGGATATCGGCCGCATTCTCAAGAAAGCCATCGAGAAGCAGTGCAGCAACCTCATACTGGTACACAACCATCCTTCCGGCTCGCCTCTCCCCGGACAGGCCGATATCTTCCAGACCGACCTCCTGAAAAAAGCCCTCGGGGCCATCGGCATCATCCTCACCGACCACGTCATCGTGGCCGAAGGCTCTTTCTACTCCTTCAGCGAAGAAAGGGTGGGGAACTAATTCGGAAATTATTTGTACATTTGTAAGCCTATCTATAATCCCCGCCGCTATGAAAGTTGTCAATCTTGGAGAGAACAATACGGTTTTGAACAACCATATGGCCGAAATCCGGGATGCCCGCATCCAGAAGGACAGTCTCCGCTTCCGCATCAACCTGGAGCGGGTGGGCCGCATTTTCGCCTACGAGATTTCCCGCACGCTGGCGTATTCCGTCAAGGATGTCACCACCCCGCTGGGCGTGGCCAGGGTATCCACCATCGACACCCCGCTGGTGATTGCCGCCATCCTGAGGGCCGGAATGCCCCTTCAGAGCGGGGTCCTGGACGTTTTCGATCATGCCGAATGCGCCTTTCTCTCCACTTACCGCCGACACGGAAAGGGAGACTATTTCAAAGTGTACTCGGATTACTGCACCTGTCCCTCGCTGGAAGGGAAAACCCTCATCGTGACAGACCCGATGCTGGCCACCGGCGCCTCGATGGAAAGCGCCCTCCAGAAGTTGGAGGAAGAAGGCGGGGAAGCGGAGCGGATCCATCTGGTCTGCCCCGTCGCCAGCCGCTACGCCGTGGACCAGCTCCTGCAGAAACTGGATGACCGCTACACCCTCTGGGTAGCCGCCATCGATGAAGAACTCACCAGCCACAACTACATCATTCCGGGCCTCGGAGATGCAGGAGACCTGGCCTACGGGGGAAAACGCTGAACGATGAAAAAAGCCTATATCGAAACCTACGGGTGTCAGATGAACATCAATGACACCGAAGTCATTTTTGCCATTCTCCGCGAGGCCGGATATGAGCGCACGGAAAAGATGGAGGAGGCCGGGCTCATTATGGCCAACACCTGCTCTATCCGGGACAACGCCGAACAGCGCATCTGGGGCCGGCTGGAGGTATTCGGACAGCAGAAAAAAGCCCGTCCGCAGGTGCTGGTAGGCATTGTGGGCTGTATGGCGGAACGCCTGAAAGACAATCTTCTGGACACCGGTAAGGTGGACCTGGTGGTGGGGCCGGACGCCTATCGCTCACTCCCCCGCCTCCTGGAGGCCATTACCCCGGAGCACCCCCAGATAGACGTTCTCCTGTCCCGGGACGAAACCTATGCCGACATCTCCCCCGTCCGGACCGACCGCAACGGCATATCGGCCTTTATTTCCATTATGCGGGGATGCAACAATGTGTGCTCCTACTGCGTGGTGCCCTATACCCGCGGGGCCGAGCGTTCCCGGGATCCCCACTCCATCGTGCGGGAAGCCTGTGACGTCTATCGGCGCGGCTATAAGGAGGTCACCCTGCTGGGCCAGAATGTGGATTCCTATCTCTGGAAGAGTGCCGACGAAACGGTGAACTTCGCCCGCCTCCTGGAGCGTGTAGCCGCCATCGCACCGGACCTTCGCGTCCGTTTTGCCACCTCGCATCCCAAGGACATCAGTGACGAGGTCATCGAAACGATGGCAGCCCAGCCCAATATCTGCCGGCACATCCACCTGCCCGTCCAGTCCGGCAGTTCCCGGATGCTGGAAAAAATGCGCCGGAAATACGACCGGGAATGGTATCTGGAACGTGTGGCCAAAATCCGAAGCCTCCTCCCCGACTGCGGTCTCACCACGGACGTGATTGCCGGATTCTGCTCGGAAACGGAGGAAGACCACCGGGAAACCCTGTCCCTGATGGAACAGGTGGGTTTTGACTGGGCTTTTATGTTTGCTTATTCCGACCGTCCGGGCACCCTGGCCAACCGCACGATGCAGGACGATGTCCCTGCCGACGTCAAGAACCGCCGCCTCAACGAGATTATCCGGCTCCAGAACCGAAAGTCGCTGGAGCGTTACCGCGCCCAGATCGGCAAGGAAGTGGAAGTCCTGGTGGAAGGCCCCTCCAAAAGGGATCCCGGCCAACTCTGCGGCCGTGCATCCAACAATATGATGTGCGTCTTCCCCGCCCTGGACCGCCGGGAAGGCAGCTATGTTCGCGTGCGCGTGAAAGACTGCACATCGGCCACCCTTATCTGCGAATAAAAAATTTTCACTACCTTTGCGCCTGTGAAAGCACTCCGGCATATTGGCATTTTTATTGCAGCGGCCCTCGCCCTCTGCTCCTGCGGTCTGTCCAAAGTGAAAGACATCGCGATCACAGGTGTCGGGGTGGCGTATATCGTCCCCACGTCGGCCCGTTCGGTAGATGCCAAACTGCTGCTGGACATTGACAATCCCGCGCGCAGCCTGGCCGTCCACGAGGTGAGCGGCGTGATCCGTTACAACGACAAGCCCATCGCCCATTTTGCCACCGGCCCGCTGGAACTGGAAGGGAAGACCATGCAAACCTACGAAGTCCCCTGCACCGTGGTGCTGGACGAAGGCGTCTCCATCCTGGAAGTGTTCCTGATAGCTTCCAAGAGCTCTCTGGAGGGCCTCAAGGCCGATGTTGACATCCAGGGTGCCCTCAAGAAAAACAGTGTTCTGAAAAAACCCATTTCGTTCCGGGACCTGGACATCTCCCAATTCAAAAAGTAAGACTATGAAACGTTTCCTTCTCATACTCGCGGCCCTTTGGCTGGGCGTCGTCTCCCTGCAGGCACAGGATACCACCCGTACCGCTCCGGTTGATTCCGCCCTCATCGGGAAAAGCATCCTCTCCGTCCTGGGCTCAGGCGTCCAGGTGGAACAGAGCGCTCCCGTGCGTCAGGCCCTGGAGAAGCACATTCACGACAATGCCGCCAAACCCATCTCCGGATACCGCATCCGGGTCTTTTACGACAACGGCCCCCAGGCGCGCTCCCGCTCCGAGAGTATCGAGCACTCCCTGAAGAAACAGTTTCCCGGAACAGGCGTTTACCGCTCTTTTGAGAGTCCCAATTACAAGGTATGCATAGGAGATTTCCGCTCCAAGGATGAAGCCCTGCGCATTTTCAACACCCTCAAAGGTACGTATCCTACCGCTTTTATCATCAAGGAAAGCATCAATTATCCGCGTTAAGCTATGGCAGCCATCGAACAGGGACTCCAGCAGAAACAGCAGCAAAAGCTGTCACCGCTCCAGATTCAGACCATCAAGCTGATCGAGATGCCGGTGCAGGCCCTGGAACAGCACGTACGAGAGGTTCTGAATGACAACCCTGTCCTGGATGATACCCCCCAGAAGAAAGAAGACGAGCCCCGGGATGTCTCCATCTCGGAAGTGGAAGAAAAGGAGCAGAGCGGAGGCTCCCTGGAAGAGAATTACGGCCCCCAGGACGATGACATCCCATCCTACAACCTTCACGTAAACAACTGGGGAAAGGACGAGCGTCCGGAATACAACACCTTTTCAGTCAAACAAAGTTTCACCCAGAGCCTCCTGGAACAGCTGGGGTACCGAAACTTGTCGGAGCACCAGCGCACCATCGCCTCCTTCATCATCGGCTCGCTGGATGACGACGGCTATCTCCGCCGGGATATCGAGGCCCTGGTGGATGACCTGGCCTTCAGGGCAGGCATCGAATCCAATGCGGAGGAAGTGGAGAAGATGCTGAAGGTGGTGCAGGAGTTCGAGCCTTCCGGCGTAGGCGCCCGGGACCTTCGGGAATGCCTTCTGATCCAGCTGGAAGACAAGAAACGCACTTCGTCCGTAGGCAATGCCCTTCGCGTTCTCACAGACCAGTTCGACGCCTTCAAGAACCGCCATTTCCACAAGATCATGAACCGCCTTCATCTGACGGAGGAAGAAATGAAGGCCGTTCTGGAAGAGATCCGCCATTTGAATCCTTCTCCCGGTGGCCAGATTGACGACTCCTACAACGACCAGGCCCAACAAGTGGTCCCGGATTTCCAGCTGGACTATGAAAACGGCCATATGATTCTGTCAATGCCCCGTTTCAGCATCCCCGAGCTCCGCATCAACCGAAAGTATTCCGAAATTATGGAAAACGGCCGGACATCCCAGTCCCGGGCCGAAAAGGAAGCCGCCACATTTGTCAAGCAGAAGATTGACTCGGCCAAATGGTTCATCGAAGCGCTGCGCCAGCGGCAGAATACCCTGGAAAGCACGATGCGTGCCATCATCGAATACCAACACGATTATTTCGTGGACGGAGACGAAAGTTCCCTGAGGCCGATGGTGCTCAAGGACATCGCGGAGAAGACCGGTTTCGACATCTCCACCATCTCCCGCGTGGTGAACAGCAAGTGGATTGAAACCCACTTCGGAATCTTCCCCCTCAAATACTTCTTTTCAGAAGGTCTGGAAAACCACGACGGAGAGGAAGTTTCCACCCGCGAAATCAAGAAGGCGCTCCGTGAAATGGTGGACGGGGAAGACAAGCATAATCCCCTCACCGACGACGAACTGGTGGAAGGCCTGGCAAGCAAGGGCTACAAAGTGGCACGCCGCACCATCGCCAAGTACCGCTCCCTGCTGGACATTCCCAAGGCCAGTCTCCGCCGGGAACTCTGATTTCCATCCACCCCGCTTTTTATGACGTTCCGCTCAGGAGCGTCTCTTTTTTGTGTGTGGAAAACTTTGTGGAAAATTTTGGAATAAAATGTAAGAAAATGGAAAACTTTTCTTATCTTTGTAACCAAGCGTGAAAGTAAAAAGTTCAACTGTTTTTATGGTCAGATTTTTCGGCAAAGCCAACGGCAAAGTGGATGACAAGGGGCGCATCGTGCTCCCTGCCATTTTCCGTGACGCCCTGGTGCGCGGCGGTGCCGAAGAGATGACCCTCATCGTGAAAAAGAACGTCCAGCAACGTTGCCTGGACGTGTTCGCGTATGAAGAATGGATCCGCCGGAGCGACCTCGTTCTGGAAGGCCTGGATCCCGAACTCAACACGGAAGACGCTGACTTTTGGACCAAGTACAATGACGGCGTCTTCACCGCCACCCCGGATGGAAAACTGGGCCGGCTGAACATCCCGTCAGAGCTGCTTGATAGTGCAGGTATTACCAAAGAGGTAGTATTCGGCGGTGTCGGCTACAAACTCCAGATCTGGGCCGCGGAGGCCAGGGAGGCCGACCTTCTCTCCGACGAGAAGTTCAAGGAAACCGCATCGAGACTATCTTCCAAGAAATAAAGGGAGGGTCTCAAAATGTCTGAATATCATATCCCCGTGCTCCTGGCAGAAAGTGTTTCTGCCCTGGTCACAAATCCCGATGGAATATATGCCGATGCCACTTTCGGAGGCGGTGGACACACCGCTGCCGTACTTTCACGCTTAAACGATGGCGGGAGAGTCATCGCCTTCGATCGTGACATCGATGCCATAGCCAACGCAGCCGAAGATCCACGTCTGACGCTTATCCACAACAATTTCCGATTCATTGAGAATTATGCCCGCCACGAAGGGGTGCAGTTCGACGGCATCCTGGCCGACCTGGGGGTCTCAAGCCACCAGTTCGACACGGCCGAGCGGGGCTTCAGCTTCCGCTTTGAAGATGCGCCGCTGGATATGCGGATGAACCGGGAAGCCGCCCTGACGGCGGCGGAAGTGGTGAACACGTATGCCGAGGAAGACCTGGCACGCATTCTGGGCCTGTACGGAGAAGTGGCCGGCGAGCGCAACATGGCCCGCCTCATCGTGAAGGCGCGCGCCGAAAAGCCCCTGGAGACCACCGGGGACCTGGACCGCGCCATCGGCCGGATGCTGCCCCCCGCCGCCGCCCACAAGCTGCTGGCCAAAGTGTACCAGGCGCTCCGCATCGAGGTGAACCAGGAAATGCGGGCCCTGGAGAAATTCCTGGAAGGCGCCACCCGCAGCCTCAAGCCGGGAGGACGGCTGGTGATCATTACCTACCACAGCCTGGAAGACCGGATGGTAAAGAACTACATCAAGAGCGGAAACGTGGAGGGAAACGCACAGAAGGATGCTTTTGGCCGGATAGAAACGCCGCTGGAAGCCGTGGGCCGAAGGCCCCTTGTCCCGACGGAAAGTGAAATCGCCGGAAATACCCGCGCCCGCAGCGCGAAACTCCGGGTAGCGAAAAGGAGGGCCGCCCTATGAGTTTCAACAGTGCCTGGGCCACCTTCCGCAACCTCCTGCGAGCCCTCAGAAACGGAGAATTCCTGCTCCGCATCCGGGCCGACAAGTACTATATGCACATTATGTACCTGTTCCTCCTGATGTGGGTCACCATCCTCCTGAGCCTGCAGGTGGACAAGACCCTTACCCGCGCCGGCGACAACCAGGCCGCCCTGGACGTCCTCCGCATCCACTATGCCGAGAAAGAGGCCGCCCTGGTGAAACTGCACAGCGCATCGGCCGCGGAAAGCCGGCTGAAAGAGCTGGGTGCAGAACTGACCCTGCCCCAGGAACCCGCCACCATCATCAAAAAGAAATGAGCAAGAAACAGAGCGAAATAAAGGACACCATCGAAAACCGCGACAGAATCCACGTGGTGATGTTCTTCCTGTCCCTGCTGTTTATGCTCCTGGGCATCGCCATCGTGGTGCGCATCATCCATATCCAGGCCACTTACACGGTGGACGAGAGGGTCATCGGCCTGTTCCGTCCTTCTGTGCAGAAGCACGTGGACCAGCCGGTGCGCGGAAAGATCCTGGCCTCCGACGGCCGTCCGCTGGCGATATCGGCCCCGCTATACGACATTTATATGGACTGCACCGTCCGGAAGCAGGACTACATTGACCTCGGGAAAGACAGCCTGGAGCGCGCCTGGAGGGCCAAAGCCCGGGAACTGGCAGTTTACCTGAGCAACGAGTTCCGGGACAAAAGCGCCGAAGCTTACGCCAAGGCCATCCTGGAGGGCCGCGACAAAGGTGCCAAATACCTCCGTATCCAGAAGAATGTGGATCTGAGCACCCTGGACAAGGTAAAAAGCTTCCCCCTGTTCCGCGAAGGGCCCTATACCGGAGGATTCATCGTGGAGAAGCACGAGGAACGCATCTATCCGTACGATTCCCTGGCCCGTCGCGTCATCGGCTATGTGAAAGACCACAACCGCATTGGCCTGGAGTCCAGCTTCGACAGCGAATTGCACGGCCACGAGGGCTACGAGTACCGCCGCGTGACCGACAACAAGCGCTGGGTGCGGGACCTGGATTCGGCCCAGGTGAAAGTGGTGGACGGCAACGACATCCGCACCACCCTCAATGTGGATTTCCAGGACATCGCCGACCGCGCCCTCCGCGCCCAGATCCAGGCCGATGACGAGGTCCGCGCCGGCATCTGCATCATTATGGAAGCCAAGACGGGCGCCATCCGCGCAATGGTGAACCTCTCCCGCGGCGACACGCCGCAGACCACGCTCTGGGAGCGGGAAAACCTGTGCCTGAGGGAAGTGGGCGAACAAGGCTCCGTGATGAAGACCGTCACCCTGGTTTCGCTGGTGGAAGACGGGCACGTGAAGTCCCTGGAGCAGACCCTGCCCACCAACAACGGCTTCGTCCCCGGCGGGTACAACCAGGATGTGCATATCCTGGACTACCAGCGGGAAACCGGCCGCCGGGACATCAGCGTGATGCACGGATTCGAGATTTCCTCCAACTACGTCTTCACCTGGCTGGCCGAAAACTACTATGGCAAAAAGCCACAGGAAATGTTCGACCACATCTACTCCTACCGTTTCGGAGAGGCCTTTGACTTTGACATTTCCGGTATGGGCACCCCCGTGGTAAACCGTCCCGGAACCCCGGGCTGGTCCAGAACGACGCTTGGAACCACGGCTTACGGATACAGCCTCAGCATTACGCCACTGCACGTGGCCACCTTCTACAACGGTATTGCCAACAAGGGACGGATGATGAAGCCCTACCTGGTGGAGAGCGTGGAGAAAGACGGCAAGGTGCTTCGCCGTTTCGAGCCCAGCGCCCTGAACAGCAGTATCTGCTCTCCCGCCACGGCCGATACCGTCACCCGGGCCCTCCGCGCCGTGGTGAACGAAGGTACCGCCACGCGTCTGAAATCGGCCAAACTGCCCGTGGGCGGAAAGACCGGAACCGCCCGCGTGGTGCTTTCCGCCAAGGAAAGGGGCGGCAGTACCAATCCCTACAGCGACGCCTATGGACGCAAGAAATTCCAGGGCACCTTCGTGGGATTCTTCCCAGTGGACAATCCCAAATACACCATCCTTGTGACCGTCTATTCCTATCCTTCGCACCGTAACTTCTATGGCGGCACCAAACCGGCCATGGCCGTGCGTGAGATTGTGGACAAGCTCTATGCGCTGGACGGGGAATGGGACCAGGCGCTGCGGCCCGCCGCTTCCGTACCGGTGATGGAAAGGGAAATCGTGGCGGAAAACGGCCGTGTGCCGAACCTGAAGGGCTTCGGCCTCAAGGATGCCCTGTACACCCTGGAATCGATGGGGCTGAACTGCCAGTACAGCGGAACCGGACACGTGGCGGCCCAGTCCCCTGCCGCCGGAACCGAATGCAAGAAAGGACAAAGCGTGAAACTTACCCTGAAATAATGAAACTTAACCTACTCATACAGCATCTTGATACGGTATCTGTCCAGGGACCTGCCGATGTGAACGTAAGCGCCATCTGCAGCGATTCCCGGAAAGTAACGCCGGGGGCATTGTTCATCGCCGTCAGAGGTTTTGCCGGCGACGGACACGCCTATATCTCCCAGGCCCTGGACAGAGGTGCTGTGGCCGTCATCTGCGAAGAAATCCCGGAGGAGAGCCCTTCCGAAGTATGCTTCGTGCAGGTGGACAACAGCCGGAAGGCCCTGGCCCTTGCGGCCGATGCCTTCTGGGACCATCCTTCCGGGAAAATTACCCTGGTGGGCATCACCGGTACCAACGGGAAAACCACCACGGTAACGCTGCTGTACCACCTTTTCCGCAGCCTGGGCTACTCCTGCGGCTTGCTCTCGACCATCGCCAATTATGTGGGAGAAGAGCGGCTGGAAACTGAAAACACCACGGTGGACCCCATCACCCTCAACAGCCTCCTGGCCCGGATGGTGGAAGCCGGCTGTGAGTACTGCTTCATGGAGGTGAGTTCCATCGGCGTAGAGCAGGACCGAGTGACCGGCCTCCGCTTCGCGATGGGCATTTTCTCCAACCTCACCCACGACCACCTGGACTATCACAAGACCTTTGCCGAATACCTCCGTTGCAAGAAACTGTTCTTCGACCGGCTTCCCAAGGACGCCGTCGCCCTCGTCAACAAAGACGACCGTAACGGTTCCGTGATGGTGCAGAACACCGCGGCAAAAGTGGTCAGCTTTTCTGTACAGGGCCTGGCCGACCACACGGCCCGCATCCTGGAACAGAACTTCGACGGAATGCTCCTGAAATTAGACGGCACCGACACCTGGTGCCGCCTCATCGGACGGCACAACGCCTATAACCTTCTGACCATCTACAGCTGCGCCGTGTGCCTGGGAGCCGACCCCACCGAAACCCTGGTGGCCCTGTCCCGCCTGGAGAGCGCTCCGGGAAGGCTGGAGAACCTTCGCGGCCCCAAAGGCCTTTCAGTCATCATCGACTATGCCCATACGCCCGACGCTCTGGAAAATGTACTGGGCACGCTTCGGGACATCGCTCCGGAACGGACGCTGGTGTGCCTTTTCGGCTGCGGCGGAGACCGCGACAGGACCAAGCGCCCGGAAATGGCCCGGGTAGCCGCCAGGCTGGCCGACCGCCTGGTCATCACCTCGGACAATCCCCGGACGGAAGATCCCGAAGCCATTATCCTGGACATCAAGGCGGGGCTGGACGTCAAGGGGCTCGCAAAGTCGCTCATCGTCACCGACCGTCGCGAAGCCATCCGCACCGCCATCCTCACCGCCCCCCGGGAGAGCACCATCCTCCTGGCCGGAAAGGGACACGAGACCTACCAGGTCATCGGCCGGGAAAAACGCCATTTTGACGAAAAAGAAATCGTTACCGAAACCTTCAAACTGCTTGCCGAATGATTTATCTGTTGTTCCAATACCTGAAGTCGGCCGGGGTGGATTTCCCCGGTATGGGACTGATGAACTACCTCAGTTTCCGGGCGATGCTGGCCGCTGTTACGGCCGTGCTCACCTCCATGTTTGCCGGCAAACGGATCATCGCCCGCCTGCAGCGGCTGCAGATCGGGGAAACGGTGCGGGACCTGGGCCTGGAGGGACAGATCCAGAAGAAGGGCACCCCCACGATGGGCGGCCTCATCATCATCCTGTCCATCCTCGCCGGCGTACTGCTGTTTTGCGACCTGAGCAACATCTATGTGATTCTCCTGCTGGTGAGCACCCTCTGGTGCGGCGCCCTGGGCTTTGCCGATGACTATATCAAGGTGTTCAAGCACAACAAGGAAGGGATGTCGGAAAAGGGGAAACTGCTGGGACAGGTGCTCCTGGGTCTTGTCATCGGCCTTACCGTCTGGATGAGTCCGGACATTGTAGTGCGCGAAAAAGTGGCAGTGGACAGCAGCATTGAAAAGGTGTTGGAGACGGAAACCGCCGTAACCCACGGCCGATATGTAGAGGAGGATGTGGTGAAGAGCACCAAGACCACCATTCCCTTCGTGAAGAACCACGAGTTCGATTACCGCTGGCTGTCGCCGGTCAAAGGTGCATGGGGCTGGTATGCCAAGTGGGCCATCTATGTGCTGATGATCGTCGTCGTGATTACCGCCTGCTCCAACGGAACCAACCTCACCGACGGGCTGGACGGTCTGGCGGCGGGGACATCGGCCATCGTGGGCGTGGTGCTGGGCATCATCGCCTGGCTGGGCGGCAACCTTATCAACTCCAATTTCCTGAATATCATGTATATCCCCGGGTCGGGAGAAATCGCCATCTTTTTGAGCGCCTTTGTGGGTGCGCTCATCGGCTTCCTCTGGTACAATTCTTTCCCGGCCCAGGTGTTTATGGGGGATACGGGCAGCCTGACCATCGGCGGAATCATCGGCGTAAGTGCTGTGCTGATGCGTAAAGAACTCCTGATTCCGCTCCTGTGCGGAGTGTTCTTTGCCGAGAGCCTGTCGGTGCTGATGCAGCGCAGCTGGTTCAAGTTCACCCGGAAGCGCAACGGCGTGGGAACCCGTATCTGGAGTATGACGCCGCTCCACCACCATTACCAGGACAAGAAGGCGCCCGACGGACCGGTCATCTTCCCCAAACCGGTGCCGCCGCAGCACGAAGCCAAGATTACCGTCCGTTTTTGGATTGTAGGAATCATCCTGGCAGTGAGTACATTAGCATTGTTAAAGATAAGGTAAGAAGATATGTCTCGAGTAGTTGTATTGGGCGGAGCCGAAAGTGGCGTAGGAGCCGCCGTTCTGGCCAAAGTGAAAGGTTTTGATGTGTTCCTGAGCGACAAGGGGCAGATCAAGGAAGAATATGCCGCTGAGCTGCGCAAGTGGGAGATTCCCTTCGAACAGGGGCAACACACGGAGGAGAAGATTCTCAATGCCGATGAGATTGTCAAATCTCCCGGCATCCCCGAAACCGCCCCGATGATCCGGAAAATCCGGGAACAAGGCATCCACCTGGTGTCGGAGATCGAGTTCGCCAGCCGCTTCGACCCGGCCCGGAAAATCTGCGTCACCGGCTCCAACGGCAAAACCACCACCACCTCGCTCATCTACTTCCTGCTGCAGAACGCCGGACTCAACGTGGGCCTGGGCGGCAACATCGGCAAGAGTTACGCCTACCAGGTGGCTACCGAACACTTCGACTATTATGTACTGGAAATCAGTAGCTTCCAGTTGGATGACATTTACGATTTCCGTCCGGATATCGCCATCATCACCAACATTACCCCGGACCACCTGGACCGCTACGACCACAAGATGGAGAATTACGTAGCTGCCAAGTTCAAGATTACCAAGAACCTCCGCAGCGACGACTGCTTCATCTTCGACTCCGACGACACCATCACCATCGGCCACCTGTCCCAGATTGTGCTCCGCTGCAAGATGCTCCCCTTCTCGCAGGAGAAAGAAGTTCAGCAGGGTGCCTTTGTCAAGGATGAGCGGATGGTACTCCGCTACGAAAAAGAGGAAACTGACATTTTCCTGAAGGAACTCGCCCTGGGTGGAAAACACAATGTGTACAACTCGATGGCAGCCGCCCTGGCCGCCAAGGCCGCCGGCATCGAAAACGAGGTCATCCGCCGCTCGCTGGCCAGCTTCCAGCCCATCGAACACAGGCTGGAGCCCGTGCTCAGCATCAAGGACGTCCTGTATATCAACGACTCCAAAGCCACCAACATCGACAGTGCCTGGTATGCCCTGGAGTGCCAGACGCGCCCGGTGGTCTGGATTGTGGGCGGAACCGACAAGGGAAACGACTACGGCATCCTGGAGGAGCTGGTGAGCCGGAAGGTGAAGGCCATCGTATGCCTGGGCGTGGACAACAGCAAGATTCACGCGGCCTTCGAGGGAAAGGTTCCCGCCATTACGGACGCGCTATCGGCCCAGGAAGCCGTCCAGAAGGCGTCCCGCCTGGCCAGCGCCGGAGACGTGGTACTCTTGAGCCCCTGCTGCGCCAGTTTCGACCTGTTCAAGAATTACGAAGACCGGGGCGAGCAGTTCAAGGCTGCCGTCCGTAATCTGTAAGATATGACCGAAGAAAAGACAAAAGGCAGCTTCCTGGGACACCTGACCAGTTTTATGGACCGATTCTCGGGTGACAAGGTAATCCTCCTGATTGCCCTGTTCCTGATGCTCATCTCCGTAATCTCGGTGTTCTCCAGCACGCCGCGCCTGGCGAATGACACCGGGAGCGACCGCGTTTCCATTATGGTGGAACAGCTCAAGGTGGTGGCGCTGGGTTTTGTCATCATCTTCAGTTTCTATTACTTCGTAAAAGTGGAATGGTATCGGAAACTGTCCCAGTTCGGCTTCCTGCTCAGTTTCGGCATCCTCATCATCCTGGTTCTCAACCTGAACCTGGGTCTGGTGCGGGCCGGTTCCATCAACGGCGCCAGGCGCATCCTTCTGATAGCAGGAAAACAGGTACACGTTTACGAATTCGTAAAACTGTTTATGGTGATGTACCTGGGATGGGCCCTGGACACTTTCAAGAACGGAGATTTCAAATGGGCGCCGCGACTGGCCCGCCTCTTCCCCCGCCTGTCCTTCCTGGAGAAGGATCTGTGGCAGAAGATTTTCTATATCTACCTTCCCATTCTCCTGACCACCCTGATGGTGATGATGGGGTCCAATTCCAGCGCCCTGTTCATCGGTGCCATTATGGTGCTGATGGTGCTGGTGGGCGGTATCGACTGGCGGGACATCGGATATGTGGTGGCCATCGGACTGCTGGGAGTGGGACTGATGGTCGGGGCCTATAAAGCCGGCTGGCTCAAGGAAAGCCGTATCGGCACGGCTATCGGCCGCATCACGCGCGACGACGACGCCACGATGCAGCAGCTCCTCTCCTCCAAGCGCGAATCGCTGGAATGGCGACAGGCCCGGGGAAAACTGGACCAGCCCGTAGGAGCCCTCCTCGCCATCAAGGAGGGAGGCCTGATGGGCAAAGGATTCGGCAACAGCACCCAGAAATACCAGGTCCCGGTGATTTTCGGGGACTATATGTTCAGCTTCATCGTGGAAGAAACTGGATTGTGGGGAGCCTTTATCCTCCTGATCCTGTATTTCAGTCTCCTGGCTCGCGGAACGATGGTGGCCAAAGAGTGCGAAAGATACTATGACAAGGTTATTATGACCGGACTCATCATCCTGGTCACCGGGCAGGCGTTTATGCATATGGCGGTGAACGTTCACCTGCCGTTGGTTCCCCAGACGGGACAGACCCTCCCCCTGGTGAGCCACGGAACCAATGCCTTCCTGGTCTTCAGCGTGGTATTCGGCATCCTGCTGTCCATCTCCAAGGATGCCCGCGAGAATATGGCCCGGCGGGAGGCGGAAGCGGCCCCCATCATTGAGCACGACAACAGTTCTACCTGGACGCAAGACAGTACAGTATAATGGATTACAAGCCTATCAGAGTCATCATCAGCGGCGGCGGAACGGGAGGTCACATCTTCCCGGCCGTCTCCATCGCGAACAAGCTCAAGGAACTGAATCCCGCCACGGAAATCCTCTTCGTGGGGGCCGAGGGCAAGATGGAAATGGAAAAAGTACCTGCCGAAGGGTATGCCATCAAGGGCCTGCCCATCGTGGGGGTACAGCGGCAGTTGAACCTGAAAAACCTTCTCAACAACGTCACGGTTCCCTTCCGGGTGCTGGACAGCATCCGCCAGGCCAGGGCGATAGTCCGGGAATTCAAGCCTGACGTGGCCGTAGGCGTGGGCGGATTCGCCAGCGCTCCACTCCTATGGGCAGCTACAGGGATGAAGATTCCCTCCCTCATCCAGGAACAAAACGGCTTTGCGGGCCTGACCAACAAACTGCTGGGCAGCCGCGTACAGTCCATCTGCGTAGCCTACGAAGGAATGGAGAAATTCTTCCCGGCCGATAAAATCGTCCTGTCCGGCAATCCCATCCGCACGCCCGTCTCCCAGCCGGCCACCCCCCGGATGAAGGCGGAGGCCCTGGAGTACTATCATCTGAGCCCGGAAGCCCGCCACCTTTTCATCGTGGGCGGGAGCCTGGGCAGCGGCACCTTGAACCGGGCCGTAAAACACTGGATCCAGGACGGATGTCCCGACGGCGAAGGCGTGGAGATCATCTGGCAGTGCGGCAAATACTACAAGAAGGAAATCGATGCCTTCATGGAAAGCCATCCCCAGGTGAAAGGAATTGTCCACTACGACTTTATCGCTCGGATGGACCTGGCCTATGCTGCGGCCGACGTAGTGGTTTCCCGAAGCGGCGCCAGCACGGTGAGCGAACTCTGTGCCATGGGGAAAGCCACCGTCTTTGTGCCTTCCCCCAACGTGGCCGAAGACCATCAGACCCATAATGCGATGGCCCTGGTGCGGAAAGACGCCGCCTCGCTGGTAAAGGACGGGGAGGCCCTGGACGAGCTGATGCCCACGGCCCTGGGCCTGTTGAGGAATCCGGAGCGCATTGCCATCCTGGAAAAGAATGCAGAGAAAATGGCCCTGCGCAACGCAGCCCAGGTAATTTGTGACGAGATTTATAAACTGGTATAAATGAAGAACGTTTATTTCATCGGTATCGGGGGTATCGGGATGAGCGCCCTGGCCCAGTACTACAAGTTCAAAGGCCTCCAGGTGGCCGGCTACGACCGCACCCCGTCGGACCTTACCTTTGCGCTGGAGCGGGAAGGCATCGACGTGCATTATATGGACCGGCCCGACCTGTTGCCCCCGGACAAGAATGAAACGCTGGTGGTCTATACGCCGGCAGTTCCGGCCGATCTGAAAGAAATGGTGAAGGCACGCGAGGAAGGATATCTCCTGATGAAGCGTTCCCGCGCCCTGGGCGAGCTTGCCCGCGGACAGCACTGCCTGGCTGTGGCCGGCACCCACGGAAAAACCACCACCTCCACCCTTCTGGCGCACATCCTTACCCGGAGCGGAGAGGGATGCAGTGCCTTTCTGGGGGGCATTTCGCGCAACTATGGCACCAATCTCCTAATGTCCGAAACCCCTGCCATCGTGGCGGAGGCCGATGAATTCGACCGTTCCTTCCTGGCGCTGTACCCGGAAATCGCCGTCATTACCTCCGTGGATCCGGACCATCTGGACATCTACGGAGACTATACCCACGTGGTGGAAGCCTTCAGGACCTTCGCCTCGCAGGTGAGCGGCACCGTCATCGCCAAAAAGGGCACGCCCATCGGCCCGGAGGATACCCCTGCCAAGCTTCTTACCTATCACTATACTGACCGGACGGCCGATTTCTACCCGATCGGAGCTGCACCCGACGAGTGCGGGTATTTCCACTTCGACCTCCACACTCCATCCGGAATCGTGAAGGACTTCCGTGTGGGAATTCCCGGCTGGGTCAACTGCGAAAACAGCGTCGCGGCGGCAGCCGCCGCCCTCTGCTACGGCATTCCGGCCGATGCGGTGCGGGAAGCCATCGGCTCCTTTGAAGGGGTGAAGCGCCGCCTGGAAGTGCACGTAAACACGCCACGGCTCTCGTACATTGACGATTATGCCCACCATCCGGCCGAGCTCAATTCGGCCATCAGCTCGATGCGGGACATCTTCCCCGGACGCAAGTTGACGGCCATTTTCCAGCCGCATCTGTACTCCCGCACCCGGGACTTCGCCCCGGCCTTTGCCGAGGCCCTTTCGAAGGTGGACAAACTGATCCTCCTGGATATTTATCCCGCCCGGGAAGAGCCCATCCCCGGCGTCACTTCCGAGATGATTTTCAAGGATGTTACCCTCCCGGAAAAGGTGCTCCTGAAAAAGGAAGAACTGATGGACTACCTGTCCGAAGAGCCGCTGGATGTACTCGCCACCTTCGGAGCCGGCAATATCGACCGCTTCATCGAACCCATCACCGAACTGGTCAATACCCGTCTCGGATCCCAGGCAGCAACGAAGCTGTATAACCTTTAACGTTTCATAGAATGAAACCCATATTTCGTCGGGGACTTGGTCTCCTTGTCATCTTAAGCTGCTGCCTTGTCTGGGTGCTCTCCACGAGTATGGCCCGGAAGCAACGCCGCAGCAGGACATGCCAGGGTAAAGGGAAACTGGAGGTTCTGGTGACCGACAGCCTGGAGCGCCGTTTTGTCACCCGCGAAGACATAGAATTCTGGCTGGACAACGAATACAGGGCCTATGCCGGCCTGCCGATGGACAGCGTGGACCTGGACCGGATAGAGAAGATTATCTGCAGCCACAGTGCCGTGCGCGAATGCGAATCCTGGCTCACCGACGACGGTATCCTGCACGTCTCGATAAGCCAGCGGGAGCCGGTGGTCCGCTTCCAGGACGGACAGAACGGTTATTATTCCGACGCGGACGGATTCCTCTTTCCCCTGCAGTCCCGGGGCAGCGTACAGGTTCCCGTAGTGGACGGTAATCTGCCGCTGAAGGTCCCCCGTGGATTCAAAGGGGAAGTCACCAGCCCGGAAGAGAAAGCGTGGCTCCTCCAGGTAATCCACCTGGTCCGGCATATGGAAGGCACCGTCTGGCAGCAGAACATCAGCCAGATTCACGTGAACAAGGACAAGAACCTGGTCCTGATTCCCCGCGAAGGGAAAGAGCGTTTCCTTTTTGGACCTCCGTCCCGGGTAGAAGAAAAATTCGGCCTGATGGCCGCCTATTATGAAAGTGTAGCACCCTCGAAAGATCCCGGCTGGTACAGCCTGGTGGATGTCCGCCACCGGAAACAACTGGTCTGCAGAAAATAAAACACTACGATATGGAAGAAAAATACATTGCCTCTATTGATCTGGGAAGTTCGAAGTTCGGACTTTGCGTCGCCCGTGTAAACGGGGAAGACATCCAGATCGTGTACTACAAGGAAACCCCCTCCGAGGGTATCCGTACCAGTCTTATCTCCAACCCGATGAAGGCGGCCAACCGCCTCAAGGAAGCCATTCGGGAGGCCGAGAGGGAGCTGATGATCCAGATTCTGCAGGTAGTGGTGGGAATGCCCCGCAGCGAAGTGGCGCAGGTGACGGCATCGGCCCGTATCGAACGCACCAACGCCGACGACTACATTTCTTCGGAAGAGGTGCAAAACCTCAAATCGATGGCCCTGGAGACTTATCCCCTGTCCAATCCCGATCGGCAGATTATGTACGGAGCCGTCGCCCAGTCCTTCTCCATCGACGACGAGATTCAGCTGGTGGAGAACGAGGTAGTGGGAACGCTTTCCTCCTCGCTCGAGGGCAATTTCAAGGTGTTTGTGGGAAACCGCAGCGCCACCACGGCCCTTGACAAGATCTTCAACCAACTGGACATTGCCATCGCGAAGAAATACTTCCTGCCCGAGGTGGTGGCCCACGCCGTTCTGACAGAGGACGAGATGGCCGGCGGCGTGGCGCTCATCGACGTGGGGGCCGGTGTTACCTCCGTCGCCATCTACCACGGCGGCATTATGCGCTATTATGCCTCCATCCCCTTCGCCGGCAAGGTCATTACCAACGACATCCGCACCGAATGCTCCATTTCCGAGGATCTGGCCGAGAAGATCAAGAGACGCTTCGGCGCCTGCATCCCCGGCAAACTGGCTTCCCTGAGCGAGAAAGTGCTCCAGATTCGCCTGGAACCGCCGTACAAGGAGGTGCCCGTACGCTATATCTCCGAGATTATCGATTGCCGCTGCCGCGAAATCATCGAAGCCGTCCTGTACTACATCCAGGAGAGCGGCCTGCAGAACTCTCTCCGCAGCGGACTGGTGATTACCGGCGGCGGGGCCGAACTGGCCAACTTCGTCCCGCTGGTGAAGGAGATATCCGGTTATGAAGTTCGCAAGGGCTATCCCCGCTATATGTTCTCCGCTTCGGTGGGAAGCGGGGTGTATTCGACCGGCGCCACATCGGCCATCGGCATGGTGCTGGCCGCCAAGGAAGACCACCTGCCCGACTGCGTGACCCGTCCTGAGAAAGTGGAAGAACCGGCCGAAGAAGAGATGATCGAAGTGGAAGTCACCAACGAGACCCCGTCCACCCCGGACGAAATGCTCTTTGCGCCCGAAGAGTTCGGAGAGCCCATTCCCGAACCGGAGAAGCCCAAGAAACAGCCGCCGATGACCAAGAAGGTAAAGGTGCCTAAGAAGGAAGGAACCGGCATCCTGTCCATTTTCTGGAGCAAAGTGGAGAAAACCGCCCTGAACATTTACGACAAAGCCAACGAGGAGGAATAGACCATGAATTACGATATCGACAACAACATCACTCCCAATGACTGGAACCAGGAGAACGCCATCATCAAGGTAGTAGGCGTGGGCGGCGGCGGCTGCAACGCCGTGAACTATATGTACCGTCAGAACATCCAGGGCTGCAGCTTCATTGTCTGCAACACCGACGCTCAGGCCCTGCAGAACAGCGAGGTGCCCGTCAAGATCCAGATGGGGCAGAACGGCCTGGGAGCCGGAACGGACCCCACCGCAGGCCGAAACGCCGCCCTGGAAGCCCAGGACGAGATTGCCCGCAAGGTGCTGGACTGCGGTACGCAGATGCTGTTTATCACCGCCGGTATGGGCGGCGGCACCGGCACCGGAGCCTCCCCGGTCATCGCCAAAATGGCCAAGGACCGCGGCATCCTCACGGTAGCCGTAGTCACCATCCCCTTCAAGAACGAGGGTAACGAATCCCAGTCCAAGGCCGTGGACGGCATTCACGAGCTGGAAAAGAACGTGGACTCGCTCCTGATCATCAACAACGAGAAACTGTACCAGTTCTTTGGAGACACCCTCATCCAAGAAGCCTTTCCCAAGGCCGATGAGGTGCTGGCCACCGCCGTTCGCGGCATCATCGAGGTCATCAGCCGCCACGGATACATCAATGTGGACTTCCAGGATGTGTGCAAGATGATGCGCAATTCCGGGATGGCCCTGATGGGCAGCGGAGAGGGCTCCGGTCCCAACCGTCTGCAGGACGCCGTGAAAGGCGCCTTCGAGAGCCCCCTCCTGAACGACTTCGACCTCAAGACCGCCAAGAACGTGCTCATCAACATTACCACGGGCAACAATGAGAGCGGCGCCAAAATGAGCGACCTGGAGAAGATTGACGACATGATCACCGAATACACCGGAGACGCCAACCACTTCAAGAAAGGAATCATCTGGGAGGACGATCCCGCCTTCGGGGACCACGTGCGCATCACCGCCATTGTCACCGGCTTCGTAATGGACCTGGGCGGCCTGGGACTCAACAAAGACCTGGGCAATCTGGTCATCATCGACGAAGCCTTCGAATGGGACACCCCCGCCTACGGCGACGAAGTTACCCTACCCGGCATCTCCAACACCATCAAAATCGGCTACAACAACTCCGACAACGCCAAATACTACAACTTCGCCTCGGAGAAAAAACCCGTCCTGTGCGTAAGCCCCGGCGAAAAGAAGGCCGACCTGGAGAACATCCCCGCCATCCGCCGCAAGCACTGACCGCCTTTATCCCAAAAAACCTGTCCTACAGCATACCCATCTGGTCAAAAACACCTGTTTTTGTCCGGGTGGGTAGGCTTTCGCACGGGCAGCCTCGCAAAAACGCCCCCTTTTGCAAGGGTGGGTAGGCTGGACTTTGTTATCGGTCTTTCCCGTAGTCCTTGGAACGGAGAGTTTGCAGGATAATCTGCTCCGGGATTCTCAGGCATAGACTCAAGTCTCTGGCCGACAAACGGTATCTGTCACTGAGTTCTACGGCAGCCCGGCATTTCTCCTGCGATGACAGATTGGCCGGACTTTTTTCCGGAAACAGAATCCTGAGCATCCGGGAGACAATATCCCGGACCTCTTCGGAAGAAAAGGAGATTTCCTCTCCCAATGAATCTGAAAGGGAGACGAAGGATTCGTAATCCTTCACCAGGCGGCTCAGGTAGTCCTTGGGCGAAGAGAACAGTTCCCGTATCTTTTCCGTATGGACAAAGTTCCTGGGAAGGATGCCCAGCTCGGGATGGATTTCCCATTCGGGGGGAAACGACTCCATACTTCCCGTAAGCCGGTTCACTTCCCGCGAGGGCATCTGTCCGGACGGAATGCCCCGGACGGCCTCCGAGAACTGGTTGAACAGCAGATAACTGCTCCCCCACAAATGCCCTCCCGGAAGGCAATAGCCTTTTTCATAAGGGTTCCGGGCCAGGTAAAGGACGTTTTTTCTGAAGGCTTCGGCCGACTCCACGGGGATGAGTCTGAAGTCGTAGCTCTCCGGGAGCGGAGGATAGCCGTCGTAATGGAGCTCCATATTGAGTTTCCATTTGATGAAGCCGAACAAATCCACACAGGTGGATCCGGAAGCGCTCAGGAGGATGTGCAGATGATTGGGCATCAACTCGAATGCGTAGATGCTCAGGTCGTACTTCAGGGAGGCAAGACCCATCATCGCCATTCCGTCCCGGAACTCCTCCCTGTCGTTGAAGATTCTTCCTTCCTTCCATCCATCCGTACACAGGTGATAGCAGCCCTTTTTCCAACTGCGGTACAGCTGATGCCTTTTCTGTTTTGCGTCCATGCATTCCATTTTTCACAAAAATGGGCAAAGGAAGGGGCATCCGCAAGGGCTGAAAAAAACAGGCCGCCCGAAACGCGGTCCGGGCGGCACAGAAAGCACTTTCCTGAAAAAAAACAGATTCTTATTTCCTTCCCAGTCGGTCGGCCACGTAGCCCATCCGGCGAGCGAATTCCCTGCGGCCGATGAACGAAAGGATATCGGCGATGCCCAGGCCGCTGGCGGCGCCGGTAAGCGCCAGGCGGAGACTGTTCATCACCTTGCCCATCGGGTACTCTTCCTTCTTGATGTACTCCTCGATGGCGGACTCCAGGCTTGCCTTGTCCATAGCGCCCCGGTAGCTGTCCAGGTCGTCAAAGCCGAAGGCGGCGCCGGAGATGTACTGCGTAATCTCGAAACAGTATTCGTAGTGATCTTCCTTCCAGAACTTGTCCACGTCCTTGGCCAGGAAGGGAGCCGTGAGGCTGTCGTCGTACACTTTTGCACGGGGGTCTGCCGGGCGATTGGGGTCTGCAGCCTTGGTGGGCAGACCGGCGCCGGCCTTGACGCCATAGGTCCCGAATTCCTCGGGGGAGATGAAAAGGTAGGCGGCGATGTCCCAGAAGTCGGCCACGAAGGTAGCGCGCTCCTTGACCAGTTCCACCACGGCCTGCACGTATTCGCGGGTGTAGATGTGGTTTTTGAAATCGGCCCCGAAGCCTTCGAAACTGGCGCCAGCGGTGAGGGCGTTGCAAGGGCAGTCCACCACTTTCATTCCGTGCTCCTGGAGGACGGGAATGAAGAGGTCTGTGAGCTCCTGCGCCGTTTTCATCCGGAGGTACTCCTTGTTGTACCATTTGGCCTTGTCCGGGTTGAACTTGGCACCGGCTTTCTGCACCTTGTCCAGGGAGAAGGCCTGCACCAGCTCCTCCATCGTGAACAGTTCCCGCTCGTCTCCGGGATTCCAGCCCAGCATGGCCAGCATATTCACGAAAGCTTCCGGGAAGTAGCCGTCCTCGCGATAGCCGCGGGAGACTTCTTCCGTTACCGGGTTCTTCCAGCGCAGCGGGAACACCGGGAATCCCATTTTGTCACCGTCGCGTTTGGAAAGTTTTCCATTGCCGATGGGTTTGAGCAGCAGGGAAAGATGGGCGAAACGGGGCATCGTGTCTTTCCAGCCGAAAGCCTCGTACAGGAGGTAGTGAAGGGGCAGGGAGGGAAGCCATTCCTCTCCGCGGATGACCTCCGTGATTTCCATCAGATGGTCGTCCACGATATTGGCGAGGTGGTAGGTGGGGAGTTCATCGGCCCTTTTCCAGAGCACTTTGTCGTCCAGGGTGTCCGTGTTCACCTCCACGTGGCCGCGGATCAGGTCTTCCATTTCCACGATACGGCCCAGCGGCATCTTGAAGCGGATGGTCCAGTCGGTGGTGGTTTCCAAAAGCCGCTTCACTTCTTCCGGGCTCAGGGTGAGCGAATTGCGGAGACCACCCCGCGTGGCGGAATTGTACATGAACGTCTCCTTGGCAGCCTCGGCGGCAGCGCGACGGCAGTCCAGCTCTTCGGCCGAATCAAATGCGTAGTACGCCCATCCGGCAGCCACCAGCTGCTCTGCATACTGGCGGTAGATGGCGCGCCGCTGGCTTTGCCGGTAGGGAGCGTGCGGATGACGGGGGGATGCCGTTTCCACCACCTTTCCGTCCTGGTCCACGCCCTCGTCGGGGATGATGCCGCACCAGCCCAGGGCTTCGATGATGTATTCTTCGGCCCCGGGGACGAAACGGTTGGAATCCGTATCCTCGATGCGGAGGATGAAGTCTCCTCCTTTCTGTTTGGCATAGAGGTAATTATACAGGGCCGTGCGCACGCCGCCCATATGGAGCGGACCGGTGGGGGACGGGGCAAATCTTACGCGGGTTCTTTTTTCCATATTTTCTGCAATTGCACTGCAAAGATAGTGATTTTTTCCTACCTTTGCCGTGGATGGAACGCAAGATTCATATTATGGGCATCGTGAACCTCAACGGAGATTCCTTCTATGCCTCCAGCCGGGCCGATTCGGCTACGGCCGTCCTCCGTGTACGACAAATGTGGGCCGACGGGGCCGATGTCGTGGACCTCGGAGCCTGCTCCACCCGTCCCGGTTCCGCACAGCCCTCCCAGGAAGAGGAGTGGGCCCGTCTCGAGCCCGTCCTGACACAACTGGCTGATGAAAGAGGCTCTTCCTTCCATCCCGCCATTTCCATCGACACCTACAGGAGCGGAATTGTCCGGCGGGCCTTCGATATCATCGGCCCTTTTATGGTGAACGACATCAGTGCCGGCGCCATGGATTCCGAAATGCTGGAAACGGTGGGACGGCTGGGCCTTCCCTATGTAGCGATGCATATGAGAGGAACTCCCGAGACGATGCAACAACTCACCTCCTACGAAGACATCGTGGCCGAGGTAAAGGCGTATTTTGAGGATTTCGCTTCAAAAGCCCGCGAAGCCGGCATCCGGGAATGGATTCTGGACCCGGGCTTCGGCTTTGCCAAAACCCTGAAACAGAACTACGAATTGCTGGGCGGGATGGACCGGCTCCTTTCCCTGGAGCATCCCATCCTTGTGGGAGTGTCTCGTAAAAGTATGATTTACAAGTTGTTCGAAATCACCCCGGAGGAATCCCTTCCCGCTACTCAGGTGGTGCATCTTGCCGCCCTGGAGCGGGGCGCCTCCTGGCTCCGCGTCCACGATGTCGCCGAGGCCGTCCGTACCGCCCGCCTCTTTTCCCTTCTCTCCCGATAGCACCTGGCCGGGCGACCATCGCAGGCCGACAACAAAGCCCCGCCTACCCATCCCTGCAAAAGGGGGCGTTTTTGCGAGGCTGCCCGTGCGAAAGCGTTATTTCGTGGATTATTCTACGATATAGACATCGTCTCCGGGAGCGGCGAAGTGGTAGGTGTCGCGGGCGAAGGATTCCAGGGAATCCCGGTTGTTGCGCAGATCGTCAATCTCCTGCTGCATCCGGTCAATCTCGGACTGGAGTCGGGCCATTTCCTTTTCCTGGCTTTTCACCTCCACCGTGGCACGGATCCAGTTGAGCACGCTGTTATGGGCGAAAAAGAGCAGCCACAGGGCCACCAGCGTGGTGACAACAATCACGAACGGTATCAGGTAGTTGTGATCACTGCGCTTGAGGATGGACAGGCGTGCTTTCTTCTTCTCCTGTTCCATATCAGTCAATGCTTAGTTCCACGCTGTCGATATTGCCCCTTTCCTGCTCCAACGGAATGCGGCGGAAAACCATCAGGCAAACGGCCAGGGCAAGCAGTCCAACGACATACAGGCCGATAAAAACGGGCATCGGCATCATCTCCACCCAGAAATCCGTTTCCTGCAGTGAAGATACCTGAGTCAGGATAACGGCCGTCCCGTTGTTCACGAAATGGATGAGCATCGTCAGGAGAAGGGAGCCGGTCTTGTAATAGACATACCCCATCACCAGGCCAAGCAAGAAGGCATTGAGCGCCTGCCAGGGATTCATGTGGATGAGGGCGAAGAACAGGGCCGATACCACGATGGCCCAGACGGGCTTCATCCGGGTGAGAAGGCCCCTGAGGACCATTCCCCGGCACAGCCATTCCTCAAAGACGGGAGCGAAGATGGCCACCAGGAGGAAAGAGCTCCAGAGGGGGCCGTCCATCATCTGCTGGAGAACCTCATTGATGAGGTCGTAAAAGGTCTTCATCCACGGAATGGACGTAGTGAGTTTGAAATTCCAGTAGTTGGGAATGTCTGCCACCATCATCGTAGCATAAGTAAGGACTATGGTGACAAGGGCCAAGTGCCAGCCTTTGAAAGGGCCGAAGTGGCTGTTGTTGAGCTTGTAACCGGGTTCGAACAGGCTGTTTTTCCGGCTCTTCTGGGCGGCATAGACCATCGCCGGAAGGAAAGACAGCGGATACACGATGAGTTCGCTGTAATGATTGACGATTTCCTTGGGAACGAAAACGGTGAAAACGGCCACGACAAGGGCCCCCAGAAGGTTTCCCAGCAGGAACCAGCCCAGCAACGCAAACATACCTTTAATGCCCGGCACATACCAGGCGTGATTGGCGAAAAGGTCGTAATTGTTTACCTTCCGGCCTTTTTTAAAAACAGGGACCATATCAGTACAGGGGGCTAGGATAAACACCATGTTCGACCAGTTCCGCGAACTTGGCCACCACGCCGGGGCGGTCTTCCTTGTAGGTGACGCCAAACCAGCGGGACGGGGTGGACAGGACTTCGCAGGCACCCTTTCCGCTCTTGACGATGACATCTACGGCGTAGGGGATGTAATACTCTTTCTTGGGTTCCGTAATATGGTCCTCCAAGAAAGTTTTGAAGATGTCTGCACTCTTGACAAAATAGTCCGGGGTGAATCCCCACATATTCATCGAGCAGAGGGCCTTGGCCTGAAGCAGCACGTGGTTTTCTCCGCTGACGGAATTGTTGCCATAGACCTTTCCGTCCTCCTCGCGGGCGATTTCCAGATGTTCGGCAATGTCGCTGAGGTTTCCGGAAGCGTCGTAAGAACAGATGCCGCGGGAAACGCTTCCGTTCTCGCTCAGGGTGTTCTCCAGTTCAAAGCCGACGATGCAGTACTGCCCTTCGGTATTCTCGTGCTTCCGGCACCAGTCTCCCAGGATCCTGAAGGACTCCTTGCCATAGAAATCGTCTCCGTTAATGACGGCAAAGGGCTCCCGGATGACATCGGCCGCCATCAGGACGGCGTGGGCGGTTCCCCAGGGCTTCACCCGTTCTTCCGGTACGGAGAAGGGAGCGGGAATCTTGTCCAGCTCCTGAGTGACGAAAACAAACTGGAGGGGTTCACCGTCAACGGTTTTGACCCCGGCATATTTATCCTTGACAGCCTGCTCCATCTGGGCTTTGAAAGACTCCCGGACAATATAGACCACCTTGCCGAATCCGGCCTCCACGGCATCGTGGATGCTGTAGTCGATAATGGTTTCGCCGTGCGGGCCCAGGCCGTCCATCTGCTTGAGGCCGCCGTAACGGCTGCCCATTCCGGCCGCCAGAACAAGTAATGTAGGTTTCATTATGCTATCGTTTAAGTTTTATTTGCTAAAATACAAAGATAAGAAAAAATTGAGTAACTTCGCATCTGCGTATGAAAACGACAGAACAATCGTCCCGCTACGAGCATCTGGAGAGGATGGGAACCCTGGACATCCTGGAGGCCATCAATGCCGAAGACCGCAAGGTGCCACTTGCTGTAGCGGAGGCCATTCCGGCCATCGGGGAGCTGGTGGAAGGCATCGTGGAGCGGATTCCCCGCGGCGGCAGGGTCTTCTACATCGGCGCCGGCACTTCCGGCCGGCTGGGCATCGTGGACGCTTCCGAGATTCTTCCCACCTACGGCGTGGACCACACCTTCATCGGCCTGATGGCCGGCGGAGACGGTGCCATCCGTCACGCGGTGGAAGGAGCCGAAGACAAGGAAGACCAGGGCTGGAAAGACCTCCAGGCCTTCCATCCGGGAAAGGAGGATACCCTGGTAGGAATTACCGCTTCCGGCAGCGCTCCCTATGTGGTGGGAGCCCTCGGGGAAGCCCGAAAGGCCGGTCTTCTGACCGGCGTCATCACCAATAATGCCGACAGCCCCGTCACCCGGGTGGCCCAGATTGCGATGGTCGCCCAAGTCGGACCGGAATTTGTCACCGGGAGCACCCGGATGAAGTCGGGCACATCGGCCAAACTGATCCTGAATATGATTTCCACCGCCGCGATGGTCCGCCTCGGGCACGTGCAGGGCAACAAAATGGTGGATATGCAGCTGACCAACCGGAAACTCGTGGACCGGGGCACCCGGATGATTATGGAAAAAACCGGCATTGCCGATTACGAAAAAGCCAAGGCCCTCCTGCTCCGCTACGGACAGGTGCGCGCCGCCGTTGAAGCCTATACTAAAAAATAAATCTCCTATGTGGCAGAGAATCCAAACCTTATATCTCCTGATTTCGGCCGGCCTTGTCGCCGCCCTTTGTTTCAGCACCGCCTACAGCGTAGCCCAGCCGGAAGGACTCCTCAAAGTGTCGTACTGGCAGCTCCAGAAGCCTTATTTCGGCATTCTGCTGGGCATCCTGGCCGCCCTGGTCGCCCTGGCCCTGGTGGTGTACAAGTCCCGTATCCTGCAGATGCGCCTGGCCACCCTTTCGGCCATCGTGGCGCTGGGAATGCAGGGCTGGCTGGCCTGGATGTATTTCACCTTCGAGGGTCCCGTGTTCAGCTGGACGGTCATTTTCCCGCTTCTGGTGTGCATCTGCAACCTGCTGGCCGCCCGCGGCTGTTTCCAGGACCAGTTGATGGTGGAAAGCGCCTATCGCGTCCGCGAAAGCAGAAAAAGAAGCCGTAAAAAATAATTTTTGTATCTTTGCAAATTGCTATGATACACAGCCCGATATGTGAAATACTGGGCATTGAGAAACCCATTTTTCAGGGGGGTATGGCCTGGATTGCCGATGCCCGCCTGGCGGCTGCCGTTTCCGAAGCCGGCGGCCTGGGACTCATCTCCTCCATCAACAGCGGAACAGAAGCCGTGCGGGACGAAATCCGCAAGGCCCGGGCACTCACCTCCAAGCCCTTCGGCGTCAACATCATGCTGGCTGCCCCCAACGCGGCGGAAGTCGCAGAGCTGGTGGTGAAAGAAGGTGTCCGCATCGTCACAACGGGAGCCGGCTCCCCCGCCCCTTATATGGAAAAATGGCTGGAAGCGGGCATCCGCGTGATTCCGGTGGTCGCCTCAGTCGCCTATGCCCTCAAGATGAAGGAGCTCGGCGCCACGGCCCTTATCGCAGAAGGGGCTGAATCCGGCGGCCACGTGGGCGAGACCCACACGATGGCCCTGGTTCCGCAGATTGTGGATGCCGTGGACCTTCCCGTACTCGCCGCCGGCGGCATTTTCGACGGACGCAGCGCCGCCGCAGCCTTCCTGCTGGGAGCCTGCGGCGTCCAGGTGGGAACACGCTTCCTGGTGGCCGACGAGTGCTGCGTGCATCCGGTGTACAAGGAGCGGCTCATCAAGGCCTCCGACATCGGCACGATGGTAACGGGGAAAAGCCTGGGAGACGCCGTCCGAAGCCTCAAAACCCCCTTCACCAAGCAGTTCGCCAGGATGGAGGCGGACCCTTCGGTATCGGCCGAAGCGATCCGCGCCTTCGGCACCGGATCGCTTCGGAAGGCGGTCTTCGAAGGAGACCTCTCCGGCGGGAGCTTCCTGGCCGGGGAAGTGGCCGGTCTCATCCGCAAGACAGAACCGGCGGCGGCCATTGTTAACGACATTATGGGGGGAGCCGAAAAATGGCTCACCCGAGCCAATAAACTGATTTATGGATCCTAAGAGAGTAGTAGTGACCGGGATGGGAGTCATCTCTTCCATCGGTCTTGATGTAGATACCTATTGGAAAAACCTCATCAACGGTGTCTGCGGCATTGATTTCGTGGACGAGTTCAAGGATATGCCCGTCACCTTTGCCGGCAAAGTAAAAAATTTCGACGCCGAACAATTCGGGATGGACAAGCCTTTCATCCGCAAACAGGACAATTTCACCCTGTATGCCATGGCATCGGCCTGGCAGGCCATGCAGCAGGCCGGGCTTTTGACGGAAGGGGAAAACGCCAACATCGACCCGTATCGCCTGGGTGTCTATGTAGGCTCCGGCATCGGAGGCTTTGAAGTGCAGTACCGAGAAACCAAGAAGATGATCGAGGACCCTTCCGGCAAGTGGATTTCTCCGCTTTTCATCGCCACGATGATTTCCAATATCGCTGCCGGACATATCGCCATCAAGCACCAGGCCAAGGGACCGTGCCTGGACATCGTGACGGCCTGCGCCACCTCGTCCCACTGCATCGGAGAGGCTTTCCGCGCCGTCCGGCACGGGTATGCCGACGCCATCATCGCCGGGGGCAGCGAACACGCCTCCATTCCCCTGGGCGTAGCCGGTTTTTATAACGCCAAAGCCCTCACCCGGGCGACGGATCCCAAGTATTCCTCCCTCCCCTTCAACGCCAACCGGCAGGGATTCGTCATGGGGGACGGTGCCGCCGTCCTGGTCCTGGAATCCCTGGAGCACGCCCTGGAGCGCGGCGCCACCATCTACGGGGAGATTGTGGGCTACGGAAACACCTGTGACGCCTACCACGCCACGGCCCCGCGTCCCGACGCCAGCACCCAGGCCCGCTCCATCTGCGACGCCCTCGGAGAAGCCGGCTTCGACCCGTCCAGGGATAACCTCTACATCAACGCCCACGGCACCGGCACCCACCTGAACGACGTAGCCGAGACGATGGCCTGCAAACTGGCCCTGGGAGATTTCGCCTACAAGGCGCATATCTCCTCCACCAAGTCTATGACCGGACATATGTTCGGCGCCGCCGGTGCGGCGGAGGCCATCGCCACCATCCTGGCCCTGAAGGAAGGCATCTGCCCGCCCACCATCAACCTGGATGCCCCCGACCCGGAATGCGACCTGGACTACACCCCCAACGTGGCCGTGAAGACCCCGCTCACGCTGGGCCTTTCCAATTCCTTCGGTTTCGGCGGACACAATGCCTGCGTGGCTTTCAGGCCCTACAAAGGATGAAACGGGAAGAAATCATAAAGCTGCTCCCCCACCGGGAGCCGATGCTGCTGCTGGACGAGGCCTGGCAGGATGCTGAAGGAACAGCGCACGCCACCTACCGCATTCCCGAAAAGCCGTATTTCTGCGAGGGACATTTCCCCGGAAATCCCATCGTGCCGGGGGTCATTCTCTGCGAGATAATGGCCCAGAGCTGCTTCACGCTGTTCATCGACGCGTTCGAGGAGCATCTCATCCTGTACCGGGGGCTGGATGCCGTAAAATTCCGTGGCACGGTACATCCCGGGGACTTGTGCGAAATGCAAGCCACCCTCGTGGAACACAAGGGCAGCATCTATCTCTGCGAAGCTGCGCTTTCGGTGAACGGGAAACGCTGCGCCCAGGCACGGATTACCCTCGCGCTCACGCCCAAGGTCTAAACGCCCTCGTGTTTTGACAGACGCTCCCAGGCCAGGTCTTCCCACTTGGTTCCGGGACGGCCGTAATTGGCGTAAGGATAGATGGAGATGCCTCCGCGAGGCGTGAAGAAACCGGTTACTTCCAGGTATTTGGGATCCATCAGTTTCACCAGGTCTTTCATAATGATGTTCACGCAGTCCTCGTGGAAATCTCCGTTGTTGCGGAAACTGAACAGATAGAGCTTCAGCGACTTGGATTCCACCATCTTCACATCGGGCACGTAACTGATGCGGATTTCGGCAAAGTCCGGCTGGCCCGTGATAGGGCAAAGCGTGGTGAATTCCGGGCAGTTGAAACGCACCCAGTAATCATTTTCAGTATGCCGGTTTTCAAAGGCTTCCAGCACCTGGGGGGCATATTTCTGGCTGTAAACGCTCTCGCGTCCCAGGGCCTGCAGTTCTTCCCTTTTGCGTGCCATTATGCTTCCTCCCCCGCTTCCTTGAGCCTTTCGGCGTTCTCTGCAATCTGGAGCTGGTCTATGCACTCCTGGATATCACCGTCCATGAACACCGGCAGATTGTACATGCTCCAGCCGATACGGTGGTCCGTCACACGGCCCTGCGGATAGTTGTAGGTGCGGATTTTGGCGCTGCGGTCTCCGGTGGACACCATTGTCTTGCGCTTGGCGGCGATGCCGTCCAGGTACTTCTGGTGCTCCATATTGTACAGACGGGTACGAAGCTCTTCCATGGCGCGGTCCAGATTCTTGAGCTGGGAGCGTTCCTCCTGGCACTGCACCACGATGCCGGAAGGGATATGGGTCAGACGAACGGCGCTGTAGGTGGTATTCACCCCCTGGCCGCCGGGGCCGGAGGCGCAGAAAAGGTCTTTTCGGATATCGGCCGGATTGAGCTCGATATCAAACTCGCCGGCTTCGGGGAAGACGGCTACGGATGCGGCCGATGTCTGGATGCGGCCCTGGGTCTCCGTCTGGGGAACGCGCTGTACGCGGTGTACGCCGGATTCGTACTTCATCACGCCGTACACGCCGTCCTGGCTGCTGGAGAGCTTGAAAACAATCTGCTTGAAGCCGCCGGAGGTGCCGGGAGCCTGGTCGGTGACTTCCAGTTTCCAGCCCCTACGCTCGGCGAAATGCTGGTACATCCGGAAGAGGTCTCCGGCAAAGATGGCGGCCTCATCTCCACCGGTTCCCCCGCGGATTTCCACCATCGCGTTCTTGCTGTCGTCAGGATCGGCCGGAATCAGGAGAAGCTTGATGTTCTGCTCCATCTGGGGAAGCCGGGGCTCAATCTCCGCAATCTCTTCCCTGGCCATTCCCCGAAGGTCCTCGTCCTTCTCGTTGATCAGGATGTCCTTGGCCTGCGCGAGTTCCTCCACCAGGCGCTCGTATTCCAGGCCGGCGACGATGATGGGCTGCAGTTCCTTGTAATCCTTGTTCAGCTGGACAAACTTCTTCATGTCCGCAATCACTGCAGGGTCGGCCAGCTGCTGCTCCAGCTTCTTGTATTTGTCCTGAAGGCTCAGTACCTTCTCCAGCAAAGTGTTTTCTGCCATATCGATTTTGTTCTAGCCTGCAAAGATAGTAAAAAATCAGGACTTCTCGCGCAAGGCGGGGTTATCGCGGTATTCGGCCGTCGCGGTAAAGAAGACATCTCCGCTGGAATTGAGGGCGGTTTCCACGGAATCCTGCACCACGCCGATGATGAAGCCCACGGCCACGGCCTGCATGGCCACGTCATTGCCGATGCCCAGGAAAGAGCAGGCCAGCGGGATCAGCAGGAGCGAGCCTCCCGCCACACCGGAAGCGCCGCAGGCCCCCAGCGTGGCCACTACGCTCAGGAAAACGGCGCTGAGGAAATTGACTTCGATTCCCAGGGTATGGGCCACGGCCAGCGACATCACCGTAATGGTGACGGCGGCGCCGTTCATATTGATGGTAGCACCCAGCGGCACGCTGACGGAGTAGAAATCCCGGTCCAGTCCCAGCTTCTTGCAAAGGGCCATGTTGATGGGGATGTTGGCGGCCGACGAGCGGGTGAAAAAGGCTTGCAGTCCGCTTTCCTTGAGGCAAATCCACAGCAGCGGGAAAGGATTCCGGCCGGTGGCCAGGAAGGCCCACAAAGGATTGAGGACCAGTGCATTGAAAAGCATACAGCCCACCAGAAGCAGAAGGAGCCGGCCATAGGTGGAGAAGATTTCCATGCCGCTTTGCGACACCGCCGTAAACACCAGGCCCATGATGCCGAAGGGGGCGAACTGGATGACCCAGCGGACGATGAGGGAAACCACGTCGGCCAGGTCTGACACAACCTGGATGGTCGCCTTGCCGGCCACCAGCTTCAGCCCCAGGCCGACAAGGAGGGACCAGAACAGGATGCCGATATAATTGGCCGTACTCAGGGATGTCACCGGATTGGCGACCATGTTGGTGAGCAGGTTGGAAAACACGTCCGAAAGTTCTACCGGTTTGCCGGTTTCCACCACATCTGTCAGTTGCATGGTGACCGGGAAAAGGGAACTGCCCACTACGGCCACCAAGGCGGCAGAAAGCGTGCTGATCAAATAAAAGGCGATTACCGTGCGGAAACGGGATCCAAGTTCGCCTCCCTGGGCACTGGCGACCGAGGAGGCGACCAGCACAAATACCAGGACGGGGGCAATGGCCTTGAGGGCGCTCACGAAGAGCGTTCCGAAGAGTCCGACCCAGCTCCAACCGGGTACCAGCAGTGCCAGAGCGGCACCGATGACCAGGCCGATGACGATACGGAGAATCAGGCTGACGGACGCCCATTTTGCCAGGAGTTTGGAAAACTGGTTTTTCATAGGACAATCATTGGATTTATCGGTGGAACCGCTGGAAGGCGGCACGTTCCAGGGCCTCAATGAGGATATGCGGCACGCTGGCGATGCTGGACAGGTGCACATGGTCTCCGCTGCGCACCACGCGGACGGCTTCTTCGGCACTTATGAATACAGGCTTACTCATTGGAGAAGACAAAGGTAAGCAAAATTTGTTGTATATTTGTGCTCCCAAATCAATTTCTATGCACACACGCGAAGAAAAACTGGCTGCTTTCGGCCGCCTGCTGGACGTTATGGACGCCCTTCGGGAGCAGTGCCCCTGGAATGCCGAGCAAACCATGGACTCCATCCGTCGCTTGACGGAGGAAGAGGTGTACGAGCTTAGCGACACCATCCTGGAAGGAGACCGGCAGGGCACGGCCAAGGAAATCGGCGACCTGCTCTATCACATGGTCTTCTATGCACGCATCGGGCAGGAAGAGGGCGCCTTCGACATTGCCGACAGTATGAACAAGGTGTGCGACAAAATGGTCTTCCGCCATCCGCATGTCTTTGGCCCCGAAGCGGGGAAAACCACCAGCGCAAAGGAAATTGCCGACACCTGGGAACTGGTGAAAGCCAAGGAAAAAGGTGGCAACAAAACCATCATGGGCGGCATTCCCAAGGCTATGCCGGCGCTTCTGAAGGCCCTTTCCATGCAGGAAAAAGCCCGCGGCTGTGGTTTTGACTGGGAAAAGAAGGAAGACGTATGGGCCAAAGTGCAGGAAGAAGTGGCCGAGGTATCGGAAGCCGTGTGCGGGGCTTCTGCCGCCAAGGTGGAGGAAGAGTTTGGAGACCTGCTTTTTGCCGTGATTAACGCCGCCCGCCTCTATGGAGTGGAGCCGGAGGCGGCCCTTAGCCGCAGCGCGGAGAAGTTCCGCCGCCGTTTCAACTATGTGGAGGCCCAGACCCTTGCCTCCGGCCGGCAGCTAAAAGACATGACTCTTGCCCAAATGGACGCCCTCTGGGACGAGGCCAAGGCCAAAGGCCTGTAGCGTTTAAGCGTTACGTTGTACTCGAATGCGGAACGCCCTGCATCATGCCGCCGTCCGTCCTTTTATTATTCTACGGTTTTGCAAAGCTTGCCATATACCGTTTCTTCCCGCACCGCGTCGAGAATCTTGTTGAAGATCGTTGGGAACGGACGGGCAACCCGGTCGGCCATCGCCTTGGGGATTTCCTTGTAGAAAGCCTCGGCGATGCCACCGGTAATGCAGGCCAGCGTGTCGCTGTCACCACCGAGAGAAACAGCCTTGCGGATGGCATCTTCGAAATTCTCGGAATCCTGGAAGGCGATGATAGCCTGCGGTACGGTCCCTTCGCAACCGGATTCCCAGTGATAAATGGGATGCCAATATTCATACGTTTTGTGAAGGTCGTACCCGTAAGTCTTCTCGATGTACTCCCGGATTTCCTCTTTTGACTTTCCATTCCTGGCCATCCAAATTGCGGCAGCAGTAGCCTGTGCGCCCTTGATTCCCTCCGGATGGTTGTGGGTGATGGCAGCCGAGATTGCCGCCACGCGCTCGGTCTCCTCCAGGGTGTCAAAGAACCAACCCACAGCACTCACACGCATCGCAGAACCATTGCCCCATGAACCATAAGGATGACGACCAGTCTTGGATTCATACGGCGCGTCGCCATGAGGGTCACCATAATTGTACAAATCTTCAGGGTGGAAAAGCCAGGTATAAAATCCGCCACCATAGCCGCCCATTGGGCAGGGACAATTCTCCCCGAACATAACCATGATGTCCTCAAGCCCCTGGTAAGAGTGCTCTTTATCCTTGAGCAGCCAGTACGCGATGGCCATCGTCATCACGCTGTCATCCGTATAAGCGCTGTTTCCTAGGAATAGGGTAAAGTTATAGTCCTTGGTATTGTGGAACTCATAGGCCGAGCCAATGGTGTCTCCTGTGATTGCTCCTAACATAGTAAATAACTGATACTGATTATTGCTGATTTGCAATTGATCCCAACTTTTCTAAGGCAGCGTCGATGGCGGCAAAGCACTGGGCGAGGAATTCTTCATCGTAGTCGGACTTGTTTTCCAGCAGGTAATCCCGGAAATCCGTCCAAGTGGTTTTTGCCTAGTCGAGCTTATCAACATAAGTATACATCTGAGCCAAAAGCTGAGTGGCGACATAGTTGCAATACAGGACATCACCGGTAAGGCCGTAAACACCCCTTGCCATGTCAGAGGCCAGCCCTTCCGCCTCCTCCATTTCTCCCATTACGGCCAGTCCCAGGCACAGGTCCCTGAACACAAATGGATACACTTCCGGCACATATCTATTGGTTTCGGCCGATAAATCGATGGAGGCGTCTTCCATGGCTTTCTCCAACCGAAGAGCATTTACGTATGCCTCCAAAGCATAGTCGGCACCTTTGTATTCAAACATCAGAGGACGTAAAACCTGTGAAAGAAAAGGATATCGTTGGGAAGAATGTTTTAGGAACAGCAGGAAATCACCTGCTTTTTTCCCGTTTTCATCCTCGCTAAGGTAGAAGTCCAGGGCTTTTTCGTATTCATCGGCATCAATCAGCTGCTTGAAATGCGTCCATGTGACGCGTGCCTGGTTGTAGGCCACCTGCCGGACGGAACCTGCGCTTTGTATCGGATGGTCGGGAAGTTGGTCGAGTATAGATGCCATCAGGGTGTCCGTGGCAGGGTTGTAAGTAGAATCGGCCGGTTCCCAGCCGTACATGGAGGTGACGGCAGAGTCAATCTGTGCCACTACCTCCTTGACACCAACGAGGTTTTCGGGGACATCCGTTGTTTGTGCGCAAGCGACAACGCTTGCCAGCATAAGGGCTGATGATAGAAGTTGTTTCATAGCTTTATAGTATCGGCTTTCTTCTAATGGTGCGACTATATTTTTTTTCAGAGACAATGATATGCGTTTTTCTAAAATCATCGCTCTCTTGGTTCAACGTATTACGGCAGTTCTCTAATGAGCCGTTATAGAGAATCATTCTATCGTTCCTGGCGATAATATGATATGTATGGGCTGTGCTTGCGAATAAATGGATTATGTCAGTAAATATCATGCCGGAAAAACTTATAAAACAGGGTTCCTTATATTCTCAAAAATGCTCAGGCCGTTAGTCTATTCCTGATTTCCTAATAGTGTGCGACTTCCTATAGAACTTCAGCCGTTAAGCTTATAATTACAGTATGTCGTAAATACTTTTCTCACTCTGGATTGAAGGTTAATTGAACTGATGATTATAATTCACTGCTGTAATGATGCAATCAATTGGTTTCTTCTGCGCATTCCTTTCCCGGAAAGATTTAGAGGCGAATACCTTAAGGGTTCTGGGAGGCAGACTGCTAAACAGACAGATTCCTTTGCCGACAATTCGTCGGCAGATACCCCGTAATACTTCTGAGCTGCAGCCTGCATTCCATACAATCCCTGTCCCATTTCGACGACATTCAGGTAAACCTCCATAATCCTTTCTTTGCCCCAAATCACCTCTATCAGAGCAGTCCACCATGCCTCTAGTCCTTTCCTGATAATGGTCGGTGAACCGAATGTAAATACGTTTTTGGCAGTCTGTTGCGAGATGGTACTACAGCCGCGGACACGTGCGCCTTCCTGCCGATGCGATTCCCACATCATGCGGATTTCCTCCCAGTCAAAGCCGTGATGCTTCCAAAACTTCTGGTCTTCTGCCAGAATAACTGCTTTGATGAGTTCCGGGGAGAATTCATCCAGTGATACCCATTCCTGTTCCGAATGGTAGCCGGGCTCCTGACGGAACTGAAACGCACGCTTCAGCATCACGGGAGTGTACCGCACCGGAACCCATCGCAGCAGCGTTACAAGTGCTATACTGGTCAGAAGGAACCAGAATGGTACTCTGACAAATATCCAGTATTTCCAGCCTTTCCCCATACTATTTCGTCACTTCGCCCTTAGCATTAAGGATGACTTCAGAATAGTAATCCAGAAGAGTAGCTCTGAACATATTTTTGTTCACGGCATCGATACTGCGGTAAAGGGGCTCAGTTAAGCGGTGGCAATTCGAGTCCATCAGTCCATAGCGGCCACCTACACGGTAAGCAAACAAGCCGGTCTTAATTGTTTTGGTGACATACTCAAGTTCGCCTTCACGGTTTTCGTAGCGTTCTTGCTCATCGAAGGTTAATTCTTTAATGGTATCCAGAACGAATGAGTTCAAAACGCTCCCGTCATAGGCCATCTGTTTGGTTACGCCGGACTTGGTCACAATTGCGTATTCCTTATATGCGCTGATGTTGTCATATTCCGGCCCAATCAACCATTTGCCTTTCCGGTCAATGACTCCGCATTTGCCGGTAGTATCGGCGACAACACAGTGGCCGTCATCAAAGATGAATTCCGACAATGGATTGCCATGGAAGGGATACTGGAAGTCGATGACTACGTCACCTTTACGGTTAATAAAACCGATGTTCCCGTTTTTCTGAACGGCGGCCAGTCCTTCAGCAAAAATCCAGGCTCGTCGATACTGGGCTGGAATCGCGATCTCGCCCGTGTACATATTATAGTAGCCACGTTTGTTCTCAGAACAGAAAACGGCCAGTGAATCATTACGGGAAGGAGCCGTCCAGTCCAGTTTGATGTCCTTGATGGTCACTTTACCGGTGGTGGCGTTTTTGATGGAGACCTTTCCATCATAAGTGCGGACGGCCACCAGGTCATCGTTGAGAAGGAGCCCGTCATCGGAGATTTCTTCTGCTACCGTTCCGCGGGAATTGCAGCCGGTAAAAATGGCTGTAGCGGCAAGTGCCGCAAAAAAGAAGAAGCGTGTTTTCATAAGGCGTATTGATTTGGTTTCTGCTGCAAAAATGGCGTTTTTAAAGTGCTCTTCCAAGGATTTTCGGGCACGATGTACGGAGTGAAAACGGGCTGTATGAGAGCATCTGTCCGGGCCCATTTCGTACTGTATTTTTGGATTTCGTACAATGGCGTTTCTCAGCTGAAAAGAAATCGCTAAATTTGTGCAGCGCTTCAAATTGAACAAGGTAATAGTCATATCGAAAGGGACGGAACTGCTCCGTATTCCTGCCCATCGGCTGGTATTTATATCGGCCGATGGAAACTATTCTGAGGTGATGACACAGGATAACCGGAAGCGGATTGTCTCTTTCCAACTGGGTCAGATTGAGGATTTGATAGGTGACCAATTGGGCGACGATGGCTCCAATTTTATCCGTCTGGGCCGGGGGCTTATCATCAATCTGGACTTCGTGTACTGGGTAGATGTGGCCAAGCAAACACTGATTCTTTCAGATTGTGCCAGTTGCTACCATGAATTGAGTGCCTCCAGAGAGGTTCTCATCAAGTTAAAGGCTTATATTGATGCAATTGTGAATAATGGCTGAAAAGAATAAAGATATTAGGGATGACGAGTTCCGAGTAATCGGACATGCTCCCGCACCCGATGCTTCGGCTTCTGAAAAGAGCCGGAGGAAAATGGGCGTGGCTATTGTATCGGCCTTCCTTGTAATAGCAATAGGGATTCTGACTATTGTGAATTGGCCGAAGGATGTTCCGGAAGATCCGAATGAAGGACTGTTCGAGAATGCTCCCGAGCAAGTGGTCCATAAGCCTGTTTCCCCGCTTGGCACAGCTACTGATGCACACTATACGGAGAAGCTGGATACTGTTATCAATGACGT
>ONOH01000041.1 GCA_900319405.1 uncultured Bacteroidales bacterium
CAAAGGCGTCCTCAATTATCGGCACGCCTGATCCTCTTCCTTTCGGGGACAAGGTTGTTGGCGTAGTCATGAACCGTGACGGCTCCGTGCTGGACAAGATCTATAACATCAAGTAGTGATAACACTTCAGGAACTCCTGGATAGCCGTGACAGAAGGGCCCGTCGTCAGGGAGAACTGCTTTCTCAGTTCCCCGGACGGGCTCTTTTATGCCTTACGGTGCAGCTTCCAGGGCCTGAAAAGAGAAATGCCTTATCCCTCAAGATTGCCCGCGCAGGGGTAGAGGCTATAGAGAAGCGTTTCAATCCGCCCTTCAAGGAAACAAATGACCTTGAAACCGGTTTTGAGGGCTTTTTTGTATTTGATGGGCAGTCGCTGGAAGTGAAAAGAGCAGCGGCAGAACTGGAGGACACCCATCCTCTTGGCCGATTGATGGACCTTGACGTGATTGGCCCGGAAGGGCCCATCGGGAGGGCCGATATCGGCCTTCAGGAAAGGCGGTGTCTCATTTGTGAAAAGCCTGCCCGATACTGTATGAGGGCGGGAAGCCATACTCATGAGGAGCTTATGGCAAAGATTAAACAGTTAGTGAGTCGTTATGAGTGAATACAAGAAACTTACGCAGGAGCAGATTGACCTCCTTGTGAGCCGCGGATGCCGCGCGGAAGACTGGGGCACCGTCTATTGCACGGACCCTCAGTCCCTAAATTATGTACGTGGAGTCCGTTTTTCAGGAACAGTGAAGTTTGGCACTTTTACAGAGGTCTTCACCCTTCCAGGAGGCATCAGGAAGCATTCAGGCCTCAGGGAGTGCACCCTCCACAATGTTACCGTGGGGGACGACTCCCTCATTGAGAACGTCACCAATTACGTTGCCAACTATGATATCGGCTCCCACACCTATATAGAGAATGTGGACCTTCTCCTGAACGACGGCCCCAGCGCCTTCGGAAACGGCGTGGAAGTGTCCGTCCTCAGCGAAACCGGAGGCCGCGAAGTCAAGATCTACGACCGCCTCAGCGCCCAGATAGCCTACGTCCTGGCAATGTACAGGCATCGGCCCGCCCTTATCCGCAAAATCAATGAAATGATTGAGGATTATGCCGCCTCACAGGTATCTGAGAGGGGCCGGATAGGGGATTACGTTTCCATCCGTAACACCCGCCACATCAACGGCGTGAGGATAGGGAATTACGCGGTCATAAGCGGCGCCAGCCGTCTTAGAAACGGCACAGTGCACTCCAACAAGTTTGCACCGGTTACCATAGCGCACGGGGTCATTGCCGACGATTTCATCATCTGCAGCGGTTCCCATGTGGCCGATAACACCACCCTGGAGCGCTGTTTCGTGGGGCAGGCCTGCCATCTTGGCCACGGCTACAGCGCCTCCGATTCCCTGTTCTTCAGCAACTGCCAGGGAGAGAACGGTGAGGCCTGCGCCATCTTCGCCGGCCCCTTCACGGTTACCCACCACAAGAGCACGCTCCTCATAGCAGGTATGTTCTCATTCATGAACGCCGGCAGCGGCTCCAACCAGAGTAACCATATGTATAAGCTTGGCCCCATCCACCAGGGCATCCTGGAGAGGGGAGCCAAGACAGCCTCCGATTCATACATTCTCTGGCCTTCACGCGTTGGCGCATTCTCACTTGTGATGGGCCGCCACGTAACCCACTCAGACACATCTCATCTGCCGTTCTCATATCTCATAGAGCAGCAGAACACAACATATCTGGTGCCCGGAGTGAACATCAGGAGCGTAGGTACCATCCGTGATGCCCAGAAGTGGCCTAAGCGTGACGGCCGCAAGGACCCAGACCGCCTGGACTGCATCAATTACAATCTTTTGAGCCCCTATACCATCCAGAAGATTTTCAAGGGCATCCAGCTGCTGAAAAACCTCCTGTATTCGTCCGGGGAACTTTCCGACATTTACTCATATCACAGCACCAAAATCCGCAATTCATCCCTTCGGAGCGGCCTGCGATACTACGAGACGGCCATTACCAAGTTTCTGGGGAATTCCCTTATCAAACGGCTGGAAAATCTTCCGGCCGGCGCTTCGGACGAGGAAATCCGGGAAGCCCTCAGGCCCACCTGTCCTGTCGGCAGCGGAAAATGGGCCGACCTGAGCGGTCTCATCGTCCCCATCTCGGCGCTGTCTGCCCTGCTGGACCGGATGGAGGCCGGGGAGCTGTCCCTGAAGGAGTTGGATGAAGCCTTTCACACCCTGCACAAGCAGTACTACGACGCTGAATGGACCTGGGCCTATGACAAATATGCCGATTTCTTCGGTTATCCGTTGCAGCATATCACGGCAGAAGAGGTGGTGGAGATTGTCTGCAAGTGGAAGGCGGCAGTTATCGGTCTTGACAGGGAACTGTACGAAGATGCGAAGAAAGAATTCAGCCTGGCCTCGATGACCAGTTTCGGGGCCGACGGCTCCAAGGAGACCAAGGTGCAGGACTTCTCCGAAGTGAGGGGAGACTTTGAGTCCAATTCCTTCGTGACGGCCGTTTTGGAGCACATCAAGACCAAAGAAGCCCTTGGAGACGAACTGATTTCCCGACTTAGGCGGTAATTTTCTTACAATTTTTCAAAAAATGTTTGTTTAGTTGTAATAAATTATTACCTTCGCAGAGTGATTCCTTACAGGTGGAACCGGGAGTATTGGAAAGCCTGTCGGATGATGAAAACATATAGTAATCAGTACATACAGGAGATACCTTTGTCTTCTCCGTTTTTCCACGCAAAAGTGGAGCGCTTCCTGGGGGCCAACGGGCTCAGAATGGAGGCATTGGATTCGTACTATACCATTGAAAATGAAGACGGTAGCATTCTGGCTGGAGCCGGTCTCCGCGAGGATGTCATTAAATGCGTGGCGGTTGCACCCGAAGCCCGTTCCGAGGGATTCACCACTCCACTTGTCTCCCATATCATCGCCGTTGCTGCCTCCCGCGGCATTACCTGCCTGAAGGTCTTCACCAAGCTTGAGAACACCGGCATTTTTGAAAGCCTGGGTTTCCGCATTCTGGCACAGGCTCCCCAGGCCGTCCTGATGGAAAACGGCAGGGGATTGGAGCAGTATTGTGACTACCTTAAATCGCATCGCCGTCCTGGAAAGAGCGGTGTGGTGGTGATGAACGCCAATCCCTTCACGCTGGGGCATCGCTATTTGCTGGAAGAGGCCCTCAAGCAGGTGGATGTCCTCTATGTCATTCCCGTCAAAGAGGATATTTCCCTGTTCTCCTACGCCAGCCGGAAGGCGATGATTGAGGCCGGTGCCCCGGAGGGTGCTGTGGTTGTGGAGGGTTCTGCTTATCAGATATCCGCCGCCACGTTCCCTACCTATTTTATAAAGGATCTTTCCGATGCATCTCCCAACCAGATGCGGCTGGACCTGGATCTCTTTGCCCGCCACATTGCTCCCGCACTCGGAGTCGGTGTCCGATTTGTGGGCTCTGAACCGTCCGACCCTCTGACAGCGCGGTACAATGCGCTTATGAGGGAAGTCCTGCCCTTGGATGTGGTGGAGATTCCCCGGATGGAGATTCCTGAAATTGGCGTGGTTTCCGCTTCGCGGGTACGCGAAGCACTTTGTGCCGGCAGTTTCTCCGGCGCACGGACGATGTGCCCCCGGGGCACCTGGCCTTATCTGCTGGGAGAACTGGCCCATCGTGCCCTTCGGATAGAATTGGAAACCCCTTGCAAACCCGGCCTGGTGTGTCCGGAATCCTCCGGTTCCCACCGGGACATGGACTTTGATTTGATGAATCGGGCTCTCTCTGCCCTTAAAGCTTTCTGGCCCCGGATAGCACAGGCCAGCTCGACTAATGCGCTGCAGCAACTGGGCCTTGAGGCCGAAAAGGCGATGTTGGTTGCGACGGGAGGAGTTAATACCCACCGGGGAGCCATTTTCGCCGTCGGCATTGTGCTCTATGCTTTTGCCCGTGTTCTTCAAACGTCTGAGAGTGAGGAGGTTGAGAAAATCCGTCCATGTAAAACGAAAGGGGAAACTTTTGATAAGTCTTTGATAATAAACGAGATAAGAAAAACGGCCCGGACGATGTCACGGGATGCGGTCTGTCACAGGGAAGGGGTTTGCAGTGCCCGGGAAATGGCCGAAGGCGGATACAAGCTGCTCTTCGAGGATTGGCTGCTGCAATACAAATCCTATGTCAATTCTCAGGATGACGGTTTACAGAAGACCCTCCTTTGCATTATGTCCGTGCTGGACGATACTTGCGTGCTCAAGCGGGTGGGAGCGGAACGGGCCGCCCAGGTGAAGCAGGAGGCTCAAATGCTCCTGGACCACTTTACGGAAGAAGGACTGAAAGAACTTTGCGAGCGCTATTCCACCGAGGGAATTTCCCCCGGAGGATCGGCCGATATGCTGGCTTTGACGATATTTACCCAATCAATTATAAACTAATAACTATTTATGGTAGAATTAATTCCTCATGGTGTTTATCTGCTGGATGGTAAAACCATCGCAGAACAGGCTTCGATCAGTGCAGACCAGGCCCGGGAGAACACAATTGCCTATCAGATTCTTCGCGCCCATGATGTGGACGGTTCCAAAGGCAAGAAACTCCGCATCCGTTTCGACGCGATGGTTTCCCACGACATCACTTATGTGGGCATTATCCAGACGGCCCGCGCCAGCGGACTCGAGAAATTCCCGCTGCCCTATGCGATGACCAACTGCCACAATTCCCTGTGTGCGGTGGGCGGAACCATCAACGAAGACGACCACGTTTTCGGCCTCAGCGCCGCCAAAAAGTACGGTGGCATTTATGTGCCTGCTAACCAGGCGGTTATCCATCAGTATGCCCGTGAAGCCCTTACCGCCTGCGGTAATATGATCCTGGGCTCCGATTCCCACACCCGTTATGGTTCCCTGGGTAATATGGGCGTTGGAGAAGGCGGTGGAGAACTGGTAAAGCAGCTCCTCAAGAACACCTGGGACATCAACGCTCCCGAGGTGGTTCTGGTATGGCTGGAAGGAAAACCGCGCCGCGGCGTAGGTCCCCACGATGTGGCCATTTCCCTGGTGAAGGCCGTGTTCGAGAGCGGCTTTGTCAAGAACAAGGTGCTGGAATTTGCAGGCCCCGGTGTCAAGGAACTCCCCATCGACTTCCGTAACGGTATCGATGTGATGACCACCGAGACCACCTGCCTGTCCTCCATCTGGGTCACCGACGAGGACCATCCCTCCAACGCGGTGTCCATCCACGAACTCCAGGCCAATCCCGAGAAGGTGCTTAAGGCCATCGAGGAAGACACCAGGAAGCGTTTTGGGGAGAAGGTGCATCCGGACCTCCTGTCCAAGGTCAAGAATGGAAAGGTTTATGCCGACCAGGGTATCATCGCAGGCTGCTCCGGCGGTACGTATGACAACCTGAGCGAGGCTGCTACCATTCTTCACGGCAAGTCTATCGGCAACGATTATTTCACGATGAGCGCTTATCCGCAGTCGACGCCGGTCTATCTGGCTACCACCCGGAATCACATTGCCGAAGAGCTCCTGGAAGCCGGTGTGGTGATCAAGCCCGCCTTCTGCGGTCCTTGCTTCGGTGCCGGTGACGTACCTTCCAACAACGGACTGTCCATCCGCCACACCACCCGCAACTTCCCCAACCGTGAAGGCTCCAAGCCCGGTCAGGGACAGATTTCGATGGTGGCCCTGATGGACGCCCGATCCATTGCCGCTACGGCCGCCAACGGTGGAGTCATCACCGCCGCCACGGATATCGAATACAACGACAACCACAAACCTTACTCCTTCGACGGTCGCATTTACGAAAAGCGCATCTACAATGGCTATGGTCACGCTCTGCCCGAGACGGAGCTCCGTTACGGCCCCAACATCAAGGACTGGCCTGTAATGCCCGCTATGCAGGAAAATATGATGCTGGAACTGGCCGCCGTGATTCACGATCCTGTGACCACTACCGACGAACTGATTCCTTCCGGAGAAACGTCCAGCTATCGTTCCAACCCGCTCAAGCTGTCGGAATTCGCCCTCAGCCGCCGCGTTCCCGAGTATGTGGGCCGCAGTAAGCGCATCCAGGAGGATGACCGCAACCGCCGGGCCGGCGTGGTCTCCGAGGACCTCAGGAAGGCCCTTCAGATTGCCGGCGCCTCGGCCGAAAGCACTTCTTTCGGCTCCTGTGTCTTTGCCAACAAGCCCGGTGACGGCAGCGCCCGCGAACAGGCCGCTTCCTGCCAGAAGGTGCTGGGCGGAGACGCCAACATCTGCTACGAATATGCCACCAAGCGTTATCGTTCCAACTGCATCAACTGGGGTATCGTTCCTTTCACCATTGCTCCGGACACGCCGTTTGAGTATGAGGCAGGGGATTATGTGTTTGTTCCCGGTATTCGCAAGGCTATCCTGGGCGGCCTCGAAGAAGCTGACGCCTGCGTAATCACCCGTTCCGGTGCCGTGAAGCCCATTCACCTTTATTTCCAGAACCTCACCGGCGAAGAGCGTCAGATCCTTGCCGACGGCTGCCTGATGAATTATTATAAAAACCTCAATAAATAGTAACACAATTATGGAAAAAATCAAAATGACCACTCCGCTCGTCGAGATGGACGGCGATGAAATGACCCGAATCCTTTGGAAGATGATCAAGGATGAACTGATCATCCCCTTCGTGGATCTGAAGACCGAGTACTACGACCTTGGCCTGGAGTACCGCGACAAGACTTCCGATCAGGTGACCATCGACTCTGCCAATGCTACCAAGCGTCTGGGCGTGGCCGTCAAGTGCGCTACCATCACCCCCAACGTGCAGCGTATGAGCGAGTACAACCTGCATCAGATGTGGAAGAGCCCCAACGGCACCATCCGTGCTATGCTGGACGGCACCGTATTCCGCACACCCATCACCATCCCTTCTATCCATCCTGCCGTGAAGTTCTGGAAGAAGCCCATCACCATTGCCCGTCATGCCTATGGCGACGTGTACCGTGATGTGGAAATCCAGACCACCGAGCCGGGTGTGGCCAAGCTCGTTTTCGAAGGCGTTTCCGGAAAGCGTGAAGAACTGGTCATCCACGAGTTCAAGGGCACCGGCGTCATCGAAGGTATGCACAATACCGACGATTCCATCCGCAGCTTCGCCCACGCCTGCTTCAAATATGCCCTGGATCTCAAGCAGGACCTCTGGTTCGCTACCAAGGACACCATCTCCAAGAAGTATGACGGCCGCTTCAAGGCCATCTTCGAGGAAGTCTTCGAGGCCGAGTACAAGCATCAGTTCGAGGCCGCCGGCATCGAGTATTTCTACACCCTTATCGACGACGCCGTGGCCCGAGTAATGCGCAGCGACGGTGGCTTCATCTGGGCTTGCAAGAACTACGACGGCGACGTGATGTCCGATATGGTCTCCACCGCCTTCGGTTCCCTGGCCATGATGACCTCCGTGCTGGTGAGCCCTGACGGAAAGTACGAGTATGAGGCCGCTCACGGCACCGTAACCCGTCACTACTACAAGTATCTGAAGGGTGAAGAGACTTCCACCAATCCTATGGCTACCATCTTCGCCTGGAGCGGTGCTTTCCGCAAGCGCGGTGAGCTGGACAACCTCCCGGAACTGGTGAACTACGCCAACCAGCTGGAAGCTGCCTGCTTCGACACCCTGAACGAAGGCCTCACCTCCAAGGACCTGGTGAACCTGATGGAAGGCATCACGCCCAAATCCCTCACCTCCCTGGAATTCCTGCGCGAAATCCGCAAGCGCCTGGAAGTCCGTCTGGGCGCCTAAGTCTTACCCCGCATATCTGCAGAAGGTCGGTTTTACGGAACCGGCCTTTTGCTTTATAGGGCATTGGGAAAGGCTATAAACGGCCTTTTGGGGCTAGCCGAGGGGATAGAAAAGGGGAGCGTAACGGGATGTCCAGCTTCTGTCGTAATGCATCCGAACGGTGCGGGCGCTGGCGAACTGGTTGAAATTGGCCCAGGCTTCCAGGAAGAGGACGGCAAAGTCCGTGCGGCCGTGCAGCTGTAGGGCAAAAAGCGTATAGACGGCCACGATATACACGCAGGCGCGCTCGCGGTCATCGGCCTGGGGAGTGGCCGGGGTGGCCAGCGTGAGCCGATGGGATTGGGCAAAGGCGATGTCTGCGATCGCATCGGCAAGAAGGGCCTCTTCTGCCGGAGTATAAAGCTGCACGCAGTACCGTTGAGGGCCATAAACCCGGGCCGATGCTTCCCGGTCCAGCGCGGACAGGGGATCCGGAAGAGCCTGATCGAAGTATCTGCCCGGAGGAACTTCCCCTTTCAGGAACTGGAGGGCCAGGACGCAGTAGTCCCTCACGCTGGCTTCGATTACCATCGCGAAGGGGGCCTTTTCGTCTATGCGGGCCAATATTTCTTCAGCTTTGGCCATAAGTGCACCAAATATACAAAAATTCTATTAAATTTGTGATTATGAAAATCGTATTTCTAGATGCAATCTCCATGGGTGATGTCTCCCTGGAGGAAATGGCGGCTCTTGGAGAGCTTACTTGTTATTCCAGTTCCACGGCGGAAGAAGCCCGCGAAAGGGTAAAGGATGCCGATGTGGCTTGTCTCAACAAGGTAATTGTGGACCAGGCATTCCTGGATGCGGCTCCCCGGCTCAAGCTTATCTGCGAGGCTGGTACAGGTATCAACAACATTGACGTCAAGCTCTGCGAAGAAAGGGGAGTGGGCGTGCGCAATGTGGCCGCATATTCTACGGATTCCGTGGCTCAGACGGCCTGGATGCATATCCTGAACCTATGCGGCCGGGCCTTTCACTATCAGGAATTCGTCAGCAGCGGGGCCTACAGCAAGAACCCCGTCCACGTGGACTATGCCCATCCTTTTACGGAGATAGCCGGCAAGACGCTGGGCATCGTGGGGATGGGGGCCATCGGTCAGAAAGTGGCATCCATCGGCCGGGCTTTCGGAATGGATGTCATTTACTACTCCACCTCCGGGACGGGTCATTGCAAGGAGTATCCCTGTGTCAGCCTGGAAGAGTTGTTGAAGCGATCGGACGTCATTTCCATCCACGCTCCTTACAATGAGCGTACGGCAGGGCTTATCGGCTACGGGGAGTTCGGGAAAATGAAACCCACGGCCGTCCTGGTGAATACCGGAAGGGGCGGAATCGCCGTGGAGGCGGATCTGGCCCGCGCATTGGACGAGGGTCTTCTCAAGGGAGCTGCCCTGGATGTATATGTGAAGGAGCCGCTTCCCCTGGATAGTCCGCTGATGCAGCTGAAACATCCCGAACGCCTCATCTGCAGTCCCCACATTGCCTGGTATTCCCTCGAAGCCCGGGCACGCCTGGCCCACGAAATGGCAGAAAACATCCGAAAATACTTCGAATAAGGAGATGTCCGGCAAAAACCGGACATCTTTTTTTCATTTTTATTTGCAGAATAAAAAATAATTCCTACCTTTGCGGTGTACTAATAAACTAATACACGAGCAAAGATATGATTACTGTAAAAGATTTATCCTTCAGCTATGGTTCCAAAGAGGTGCTCAAGAACATCTCCATGGACGTGAAGGGTGGTAATATCTACGGCCTTCTAGGAGAGAACGGCGTAGGAAAAACCACCTTCCTAACCCTCCTTTGCGGTCTTAAGAAGCCCCAGAAAGGGACCATCGAAGTGGATGGAAGATTTCCTTTCGACCGCAAGCCTTCCCTCCTTTCCGAGCAGTTCTACCTTCCGGACGAGGTTGTACCCGTCCGTTCCCGCGCCCAGGTCTTTGCCCTGGAAACCGGAGTCCTCTGGCCCCGGTACGAGCATGCCAAGTTCCTGGAAGTTCTCCAAATCTTTGAGGTGGACCCTTTGCAGAGAATGGATACGATGAGTGCCGGTCAGCTCAAAAAGACCTGGATTTCTTTCGCTCTTGCCTGCAATGCGCTCTATTATTATATGGACGAGCCCACCAACGGCCTGGATATTCCTTCCAAAGCCCAGTTCCGCAAGGCCATCACCAAATACACGTCGGAAGATTCGGCCGTGATTATTTCCACGCACCAGGTGCGGGATCTGGAAAACATCATCGACCCCATCATCATTCTTGACAAGCAGGATGTACTTCTGAACGCTTCCGTGGAGGAAATCAGCAGCAAGCTTTTCTTTGATTACGGGACGCAGCTTCATCCCGGGGCTCTCTATCTGGAACAAACACCCGGCGGATGCATCCAGGTGTACCAGAATACTACGGGCGAGGAGTCCAAGGTGAATATGGAAGCCCTGTTCAACGCTGTCCACCAGCACAAGGAACAGATCAAAGAAATCTTTAAATCCTGTTAAACTATGGTAAACGAAACTTTCAGCGCAAAGCGCTTCGGCCAATATTTCCTGTACGACCTCAAACAGCTCTGGCACAACAATGGAAAGGCCGCCATTGCCCTTGGCTTCATCAGCGTCATCTGCTACATCGTATGGGTAGTTTTCTCTCTTATATTCACAGGTGAATGGCACGCTCCCAGCGTTGCGGCAAGACTTTCGTTCTTTGCTCTCGGCGCTGCCATTCTGGTCTTCTACCAGACCCGAACCTACGGCCATCTGACCGAAAAGAAGGCAGGCCAGTCCTGGCTGATGGTCCCCGCCTCCGCTCTCGAGAAGTTTCTCTCGATGATGATCATCACCATATTTGTGATTCCGGTGGCCTATGTCGTCTCCTATCTGGCACTGGACATCCTTATCGGCCTGTTTGACAAGACTACCGGAGGCCCGCTTGTGGCGGAAGCCTCTGCCGTTCTTGATAAAACGAATGTCTTTTTCTCGGCCGCCAACGAGGAAGGATTCCAGTTCCATCTTTCCACTTTCTTCCTCCCGTTTGTGCTTCAGTTCATCTACAACCTCCTTTATTTCCTTCTTTGCGGCCTGTGCTTCAGGAAATGGAAAATCCTGGGTGCCCTGGGAATCAATATGCTGATATCCATGGTGACCACTCCCATTCTCACCCCTTTTGTTTACAAGTACTGGACTCCGGCCATAACCGCCAACAATTATGAGGGGGATCCGGCTGCTATTTCCGAAATGGTGAATCAGTTTATGAACTATGCCATTGGCATCAATCTGCTCCTTCTGTTGGGCGTCGCCGCGGGCATTTATTACCGGCTCAGAACCTTAAAGCATTGACCTATGGACTTTCACGCAGAAAAACCCATTTTCCTGCAAATCGCCGATAGCATCTGCGACCGCATCCTGTCGGGCCAGCTGAAAGGCGACGAGCGAATCCCTTCCGTCCGGGAATACGGCGCCGAGGTGGGGGTGAACCCCAATACGATGATGCGTGCGTACGAAAAGCTCACGGCAGAGGAAATCATCTACAACAAACGGGGAATCGGCTATTTCGTATCGGCCGACGCCCTCGAAAAAATCAAGGCCGCACAAAAGGCCGAATTCCTGAAGGTGGAGGTCCCGGCCATCCTTCACAGAATGGAACTGCTGGGACTGGATGCTAGTATTTTTAACAAGTAAAGAAATAATGAAAAAAGTATGGATGGCCGCCTTGTGCGCCGCTGCAGTTCTGACTGGATGCAGCATTAATCTCAACCGGAATGTCGTTTTCTGTAAGGGGGAAGTTCTTCACAAGGACATGGAACTGACTGGTTTTGATCGGATTCAGATCAACGGAAGTGCCGACCTGGAATTTGTCCAGGCCCAGGAAAGTAAAGTGTCCGTCACTGCCAATGAAGAAGTGTTCCAGTACCTTAATTTCCATGTGAAGGACGGTGTCCTGATTCTGGAACCTGTGGACTCCGTGCAGATAAAGGCCGAAACATTCGATGTATTTGTGAGCGCTCCTGTCCTGAAGGATATTACGGTGAACGGTGCTGCTGACGCCAGTGTGACCGGGGTCGATTCTGACGAGACCCTCGCCATCACGGTGAACGGGGCCGGAGATATTAAACTGAAAGATATCCGGGTGCCCCGGCTGGACTTTTCCGTCAATGGGGCAGGAGACCTGGACGCCGCCGGACTAAAAGTGGGAAAACTCTCTGTGAACGTGAGGGGTGCCGGTGATGCGGACCTTTCCGGGGAAGCCGGCTCGGCCGTCCTGAGCGTCTCCGGAGCGGGAGATGTCAATGCCCGCGGGCTCTCTTGTCCGGATATTCAGGTGCACAAAAGCGGTGCCGCCCGCATCCGCACCCAGTAAGCCTACGGATTCACTTTCCGCCACGCGTGGGGGGTAAGACCGGTGTACTTCTTGAACTGGTGGGTGAAATTGGCCCGGTCGTTGAAGCCCACCCGCTGGCCGATGAGGGCGGCGCTGGTCTCCCGGTCTTCCAGAAGCATTGCCTTGGCATCTTCCAGCCGCAGGCGGGAACGGAAAGTGCGAAAGTCTTCTCCCCGGGACAGGAAATAACGGTAAAGCGTGGCAGAGTCTGTGCCGATACGCCGGGCCGCATCTTCGATGGTGCGGTCCGGCATTCTGTATCCCTTTCCCTCGACCCAGCGACTGACGAGCTTTTCCATCCTTCGGACCGTTTGCGGAAGAAGGCGTACGGCCGGTTTTGCCGCGACGGGTTCGGGGCTGTTTTCTACAGAGATGGAAGAAGCCTGTTCTTTGTTTTTGAACAGGCTTCTGAAAGATTCTCTGAGGGAATGCTTACCAGCCCAGGACATAGGCGAAAATAAGCGGTGCAACGATGGTGGCGTCGGATTCCACAATGAATTTGGGCGTCTCGGGGGCCAGTTTTCCCCAGGTGATCTTCTCGTTGGGGACAGCACCGGAGTAGGAGCCATAACTGGTGGTGGAGTCGGAAATCTGGCAGAAATACGCCCAGAGGGGAGTCCCCTCCCAGCCCAGGTCCTGTTCCATCATAGGGACGCAGCAGATGGGGAAGTCGCCGGCCGTGCCGCCGCCGATCTGGAAGAAACCTACGCCGGGCGCGTTCTTCTTGTACCATTCTACCAGGAACATCATTACTTCCACGCCCTGGATGACCATATGGGGGTCGTATTCTCCGCGGATGACATGGGCGGTGAAAATGTTACCGGTGGTGCAGTCTTCCCAGGCGGGACAAATGATGGGGATGTCCTTCTCACAAGCGGCCACCACCCAGCTGTCCTTGGGGTCAATCTCATAGTACTGTTCCAGAACGCCGCTGCGGATCATCTGGTAGATGAACTCGTAGGGGAGATATCGCTTTCCTTCGGCCTTGGCCTTGTCCCAGACGTCCACCAGATGCTTTTCCAGGCGGCGGAATGCTTCCTCCTCGGGAATACAGGTGTCCGTTACCCGGTTGTAGTGGTTATCCAGCAGTTCCTGTTCCTGCTGGGGGGTGAGGTCACGGTAGCCGGGAACCCGGTAATAATGGCTGTGGGCTACCAGGTTCATAATATCTTCCTCCAGGTTGTTGGCGCTGCAGCAGACGAAGGAAATCTTGTCCTGGCGGATCATTTCGGCCAGAGAGAGGCCGAGCTCTGCCGTGGACATGGCTCCGGCCATTGCCAGAAACATCTTGCCACCCTTGTTCAGGAGGTCTTCATAGGCTTTGGCAGCATCTACCAGGGCTGCGGAGTTGAAGTGACGGTAGTGATGGGTAATGAATTGAGAGATGGGTCCCTTTTCCATTTTTGTAAACGATGTCTGCCGGGCGAAGCCAGTCTTTGCCTTCCAGCCGGGCAGGTTTGATGCAAAAATAAGAAAAAAATGCTAAATTTGCAATCTATGCTAAAACTCATATTTCTTACCATAACCCAGGCTATCCTGATGTGCAGCGCACAGTCCCTTTTCAAGGTGGCTGCCGAGAAAATGGGAGCATTCGCCTGGACCTGGGCCTTCTTCCGGGACGGCGTTCTCACCAACTGGGTTTTACTGCTGGCCGGTCTTTGCGGCTTGGCCGGTCTAGTGGAATGGATGTATATGCTCAAGACCTATCCTTTCAGTATTGTGTACCCTCTGTCCTCCCTGAGCTTTCTGTTCGGGATGTTTATTGCCATTATCTTTTTCCACGAAACCGTGGTCTGGACCCAATGGCTGGGCGTTCTCTTCATTCTGGCCGGATGCGGTCTCATCGTTAAGTAAATTCCTTTAATATTCTCACGCCGATGGTTCAGGTCTATTGCAAGAACACCAAGGAAACCAAGCGTTTCCCGGAAGGAACCTCCCTCCTTCAGATGCTTTCGGAGTTCGACTGCCACCGCCCTTATCCCATTGTTTCCGCCAAGGTGAACAATGTTTCCCAGGGGCTCAAGTTCAAGGTCTATCAGAACAAGGACATCGAGTTCATTGACGTGCGTGAATCGAGCGGAATGCGCGTGTACTGCCGCTCACTGTGTTTTTTGCTGTACAAGGCGGCGACGGACGTATTCCCGGGCAGCAAGCTCTATATGGAGCACCCCATCTCGAACGGCTATTTCTGCCATTTGAGGAAGGCCGATGGCAAGGACATCACGGCCGAAGACCTGGCGCATCTGGAGCGTCGGATGAACGAGCTGGTAGAAGAGGATATGCCTTTCCACCGCTACGATGTGCAGACCGAACGGGCCATCAAAGAGTTCCGAAAAGCCGGATTCGATGACAAAGTGCGTCTTCTGGAGACCAGCGGAGAGGCTTATACGGATTATTACACGCTGGGAGAGACTTCCGATTACTATTACGGGAAACTGGTCCCTTCCACCGGCTACCTGAAAATCTGGGGCATTATGCCGTATCACGACGGCCTGTTGCTTCGCATCCCTTCCCGCGAGAACCCTTCCGTACTGGCAGACTTTGTGGACCAGCCCAAGACCTTCGAAATGTTCAATGAAGCCCTGCGTTGGAATATCATTATGGGCCTGAGCACCGTGGGAGATGTCAACGAGGCCTTCCTCAGCGGCCGGGCCAGCGAGCTCATCCAGATAGCCGAGGCCCTGCAGGAAAAGAAAATCGTCCAGATAGCCGAGGAGATTGACCGTCGGTACCGCAACGAAGAGAATCCCCTCAAGGTGGTCCTTATTACCGGCCCTTCCTCCTCCGGAAAGACTACTTTCTGCAAGCGACTTTCCGTCCAGCTCAAAGCCTGCGGGCTGAAGCCCTTGTCCATCGGCACGGACGACTATTTTGTCAACCGCGTGGAAACCCCCAAGTTTCCGGACGGCAGCTACGATTTTGA
>ONOH01000010.1 GCA_900319405.1 uncultured Bacteroidales bacterium
CGTCAAAGTGGTTTATGGAGACAAAGTCCTGTTCGAAGGCCTTGTTCAGCGCACGCCCCGGAATATGCTCTCCACCCTCAACGCCCGTGGAGACCTTTCCTACATTTTCCCCGCCGTCATTGAGGTAAAGCTGTAAGCGACATTATTTTTCAGACTTGTGCGTAGGTTTTCTCCACGAAGCGCTCCTTGTCGATGATGAAGCGTTCGTGGGTGCCTTCGCCGATCAGGCCCCGCTGGTCGTAGGCCGCGACGCGAAAGACGAGTCGCCGGCGGTCGATTTCGATGAGTTCACTGTCGCACCAGACCTTCATTCCGACGGGCGTGGCTTTCGCGTGAGAGACATTCACGTGTGTCCCTACGCTGTCCTGTCCGGGCTCCAGATAGGGGAGGATACTTTCCAGACAAGTCTTCTCCATCAGGCCGATCATCATGATGGTGGCATAGACCGGGACATTCCCCGTTCCAAGGCTATCGGCGCAGTTTTCCTTCGTGGCGAAGGTTTCCAGATGATTTTTAATGCCGGTTGTCAACATAGGCGGAAGCAATGCAGAACTTGGTTCTTTTGTCACATGTATGCCGTGAAGGTACGAATTATTGTCCAATAAGCCAAAAACAGCAGACGTTAAGACGTCGGGCTATTCCATAATCTGACGTGCAAAAAAACATTGGCTATCAGTCTGTTACGTGTTTTCTTCCGGATAATCATACATGGGAGAAAAACGGCAACTCGCTGATTGTCGGCGTTCTGTCAAAAACAGCTTGTAGGCATGTTTTGGTATTGGTAAAGAAGAAAACAATGAAGTCGCAGAAAATGATTAAATTTGCATCGCCTAATCGGAATTTGTATGAGCCCTCCATTAATCTGTTTATTGCTTGTAGCCATAGCTGCCGCCATAAATTACGGTATCAAGCATAAATCGAAAGACGAATAAATTCGGATTTTTCGGTCTGAACACTGATTATTATTTCCATTCATACCTGGACCTCTTTTGACAGGGCTGGACAGTACTTTCTGTCAAACCGCCTGCGTATCCAGTCATTGTCAACTATACGCTGATTTATACGGTTTGCAAGAAGAGTTCAAGATTCCAGAAGATATGGATTGTACTTATATGAAACGCTTTTTGATGATTGAGTTGGTCTTGTTGATCGGGTTCACGACATCGGCACAGACAATGGCCGATGATGCCAAGACCTGGGCCGATGGCTGGAAATATGCCTTTTCGGCCGAAGGACGACAGAATTGGAAACCGGAATTCACGGCCAGGTATTACGCCGGGTTCGTTACCGAAGGGCCGGCCATTACAGGAGGGGTGCGGATAGACGATAAGCGCACGTTCGGCCTGATGGTCTGGCAGGGTAAAACCTGGATTGACGCCGCTCCTGCCAGTGTTTATTCCCTTTCTGCCGGCCTATATATGCGAAGGTATTTCCATTTGGGGAAGAAGGATATCGTGGCGTTCTATGCGGATTTTGCCATCGGCGCCGGATATGTGTATAAGATGGATGGAGGGTATATGCACAATACCGAAACGGGAGAAACTGTCCGTACCACGAATTATGAAAAAGGACAAGCATTGTTTGCAGCCACTTTGCAGCCGGGTGTGAGATTCCGGTTCTGGCGCAATCTACACTTGTTCCTGGGGCCAACAATCTCCACTAATACAATCGGCCTGCATTTGGGTGTAGGATTCTGAACAGACAAGAGACCAAAAAGCAGATTCTTTGGCATGTAAACCTCCCTTAGAATGACGTAGTGAAGAATCTTTTTGGTCTCTGGGGAGAGGGTAACGTTGGCGGGGTAATACTCCCAAAAACAGCAGGCGCCGAGCTATCGTAAAAAATCGGAGGCCGCAGGCCGACAGAAGCCCCTCTCCCGAGGAGAGGGGTGTGGGGAGAGGGTAACGTTGGCGGGGTAATACTCCCAAAAACAGCAGGCGCCAAGCCTGCTGTTTTTGTGGAGTATAGGGGAGTCGAACCCCTGACCTATAGATTGCGAACCTATCGCTCTGGCCAACTGAGCTAATACCCCGGAAAAGGACTGCAAAAATACGGGATTTCCGGCAAAGATGCAAGAAATCCCGCTAATTTTTGCTTCTGGCTCAAATCCGGCTTAACTGATGAACTGCGCTTTGAGCCTTTCGATCTTTTCGGCAGCGTCGCTTCCCCTGGCACCAAAATAGAATTTGATTTTGGGTTCGGTGCCGGACGGACGCACGGAAACCACGTCTCCGGCCTGGTTGAAAAACTGCAGCACGTTGCTCTTCGGGAGTCCGGTCTCCTCGGGCTTCAGGTAGTCGATGACCTTGGCCAGGGGGCTGCCGGCGATCTCCTTCGGAGGGGAGGTCCTGTAATCGGCCATAATCTTCTGGATTTCCTCGGCACCGCTCTTGCCCTTGCGGACAATATAGACCATTTTTTTTTCGTAGTTTCCATATTTCTTGTACACTTCCTGGAGCAGCTGCCAGAGGGTGAGGCCCTTTTCAGCGGCCCAGGCGGCACATTCGGCCACCATAATGCCGGCCACCTGCGCGCACTTGTCGCGGACAAATTCTCCCAGGTTGAAGCCATAGCTCTCTTCGCCGCCGCAGATGAATACACCTTTGCCTTCGTTGCGCTTGACCACCTCGGCGATGTACTTGAAGCCGGTAAGCACGTTGTAGCATTTGACTCCGAAGCTTTCGCAGATGGCGGCGATGAGTTCGGAGGTGACGATGGTCTTCACCACATAACCCTTGCCGTCCTGTAATTTGCCCAGCTCCTGCCAACGGGTGAGCACGTAATAAGTGAGGAAACTCCAGGTCTGGTTGCCGGTGAGCTGCACCATCTTGCCGCTGTCGTCACGGACGGCGATGCCCAGGCGGTCGGCGTCGGGGTCGGTGGCGAGAACGAGGTCTGCTCCCGTTTCATCGGCCTTTTTCAGGGCCATTGCCATCGCGGCGGGCTCTTCCGGATTGGGGGAGACCACTGTGGGGAAATTGCCGTCGGGGATGTCCTGCTCGGGCACGTGAATGATGTTTTTAAAGCCGATGCGGTTCAGGGCAGCGGGCATCAGGCGTACACCGCAGCCGTGCAACGGGGTATAGACAATCTTCATGTCGGCGTGCTTTTTTACGGCTTCGGGGGTGAGGGCAAGGGAGGTGATGTCGCGGAGGTAGCATTCGTCCACATCGGCTCCCATCATTTCAATGGGGGCTTTTTCCTCTCCGGGAACGGGCTGGAAGCGGACATCGGCCGGGTCTTCAATCTTGGCTACCTCGGCCACGATGTCCTTGTCCACGGGAGCGGTGATTTGCCCGCCGTCGCTCCAGAAGACCTTGTAGCCGTTGTATTCTTTGGGGTTGTGGCTGGCGGTCACCATAATGCCGGCCGTGGCTTTTTTGAGCCGGATGCTATAGCTGAGCTCCGGCGTGGGGCGCAGGTCATCGAAGAGATAGACCTTGATGCCGTTGTTGCTAAGGACTTGGGCCGATATTTCCGCAAACAGGCGCGAATTGTTGCGGCTGTCGTGGGAGATGCAGACGCTGGCGGCGCCTTCCACCTGCGCCTTGATGTAGTTGGCCAGTCCCTGGGTAGCCATTCCTACCGTGTACTTGTTCATCCGGTTGGTGCCGGCACCCATAATGCCCCGAAGGCCGCCGGTACCGAATTCCAGATTGCGGTAAAAAGCGTCTTCCAGGCCGATGGGGTCGGTTTCCATAAGCTGCCTGACCTGGTTTTTGGTCTCTTCGTCAAAGTTTCCCGTAAGCCAGTTCTGTGCTATTTCCTTGTAATCTTTCATATGATGTTTTGTGCTTTGGTGTTTCCTGATACAACATACAAATGTAAAGAATAATCCCTATTTTTGCAAAATGGATTTTGGAGAATTCATATTGGCACACGATGCGGACGACCTGGCACGGCTGGCCTTGGGACGCTCCCGTTTTTCGGACGATGTGGAAGATTTCGACCTGGCCCTCACCACCCTTGAGGCCCGAAGGAAACTGCGGGGGAAGGTTCCAGAATGGCTTGCCCTGCCCTCGCTCCGCTATCCCTTCCGCCTTTCGGCCGAGCAATGCTCCTCCACCGGAACTGCTCGTTACAAGGCCGCTGTCGCCCGGGCAGCCGTTGCCCGGACCGATGCGATAGACACGGCAATCGCCGATCTGACCGGTGGGCTGGGAGTGGATGCATGGGCGTTTTCACAGCGGTTCGGCCAGGTACTCTACAATGAGATGAAGCCGGAACTGGCACAGGCGGCAGGGTACAATTTCCGGGCGCTGGGCGTTGAGAATATCGTGGTGCGGAACTTTGTCCTGGGAGGTATATCACGTCCGCTGGAGCACGGGCCGTTTCCGGATGCCTGCGGAGGCGTTCCCGTCCGGGAGGTGCTGGGAGATTTCCGGCCGGATGTCCTTTATCTGGACCCGGCAAGAAGGGCCGTGGACGGTCGGAAAGTCTTTCGGCTGGAGGACTGTCAGCCCGATGTCCTGAGTCTTCTTCCGGATCTTTTGGAAGCTTGTCCACTACTTCTTCTGAAGCTTTCGCCGATGGCGGATATTACATTGGTATGCAGGCGGTTGGCTTGCGTGAAACAAGTGCACGTCGTGGCGGTGGAAGGGGAGTGCAAGGAACTCCTGCTGCTGCTGGAAAGAGACTTTGAGGGAGAGCCCCGCCTTTTTGTCGTGGAGGATGATGCGGTACAGGAGATTCAGAATGACGATGGCAGTGGTCAGAATGAGGAGGGTTATGGTCGGGGCGGTGTGGTCTGCCGTCAGGACAGGCTGTCCTGTCATCCTGAGGAGCGAAGCGACGAAGGATCTTTCCTTTTCCTGCCGGGGAAGGCCCTGCTGAAGGCAGGGGCTTTCGACTGGCCCTGTCGCTATGGTCTCCGGGCCCTGGGCAGGCATACGCATCTGTACACATCGGCCTCTGTCGTTGCCGGGCTGAGCCCCTTTGGGAAATGGTTCCGGATTCTTCAGGTGGTTCCGCTCAACAAACGTTCTTTCAAGGAGTTGGGAAAGAAGTATCCCCAGGCGGAGGTGACAGCCCGGAACATTCCGCTTTCCTCGGACCAGCTGCGGGCGCGCATCGGCTGCCGCTCGGGCGGGACCGTACAGATCTTCGGCCTCCACGAAGACGACACCCGCTCCGCTTCCCTTTTTGTCTGTACTCGCAATCGGTAAACGATTGTTAATCAGTCGTTTACCGATAATCCTCTGCGCAAAAAGTGCAGAGGATTATCCATAAAATATTGATAATCAATATTTTATGGATAATCGTTTCGGGGACACCAGGGGGTGAGGGGGCATTGGGTGCACTTGGGCTTACGGGCGGTGCAGATGTAACGGCCGTGGAGGATGAGCCAGTGGTGGGAAACGGCGCGTTGCTCCAGGGGAATGTGGCGCTCCAGGTCCTGTTCTACGGCATAGGGGGTGCTGCCGTCCGAGAGTCCCAGCCGGTGCGCCACGCGGAAAACGTGCGTATCCACGGCAATGACGGGCTTGTCATACACGATGGAGGCAATCACGTTGGCGGTTTTCCGGCCCACCCCGGGCAGGCGCATCAACTGGTCGATGTCCGAAGGAACAACCCCGCCGTAGTCCTGCTCCAGCATCCGGGCCATCTCGATCAGGTGCCGGGCCTTGGCGTTGGGATAGGAAACGCTTTTCACGAAAGGATAAACCTCTTCAAAGCTGGCGGTCGACAGGCTTTCCGAGGTGGGGAAGCGTTGGAAAAGGGGAGGGGTGACGATGTTCACCCGTTTGTCGGTGCACTGGGCACTGAGGATGACGGCTACCAGAAGCTCGTAGGGATTGTTGAAATGGAGTTCCGACTGGGCCACAGGCTGGTTCTGGGCAAACCAGCCGATGATGGCGTTGAAGCGTTCTTTCCGGGTCATAGAACAATGTCGATGCCCTCGTCCACTACTTCATCGCAGCGCTCCGTTTCACAAGAGAAGACGCGGCCGGGGTATTTCTCGAAGATGGAACGGTTGTGGGTGACCATCACGATGGCGGTGCCTTCCCGGTTGAGGTCCATCAGGAGCTGTAGGATTTCGTCGGCTGTTTCCCCGTCCAGGTTGCCGGTGGGTTCATCGGCCAGGATGGCTTTGGGCCGATTCAAAAGGGCACGGGCGATGGCGATGCGCTGCTGCTCGCCGCCGGAAAGCTGATGGGGCATCTTGTGGGCCTTGGTACCCATTCCTACGGCTTCCAGCACCTCCGTGATACGGGCGTCTATTTTCCCGCGCTCTTTCCATCCGGTGGCGCGAAGCACGAACTCCAGATTGGCTTCGACGCTCCGGTCTGTCAGCAGCTGGAAATCCTGGAATACAACGCCTATGGAACGCCTCAGGAAGGGAATGTCTCGCTCCTTGATTGTTCTCAGATCGAAACCGCAAGCGCTTCCTTCCCCTTTCAGGAGTTTGTTTTCCGCGGTGATGGTGCGGATGATGGAGGTTTTTCCGGAGCCCACCTTCCCTACGATGTACACGAAGTCTCCGGGCATTATGTCCATATCCAATCCGTAGAGGACGACGTTTTCCCCGTTGAGGATATCTGCTCCCTGAAAATGTATAAGAGGTTCCATAAGAATAATTCCAAAATCATACAAATATAATCAGATTTTTTTGTAAATTTGTCAAAATGTACTTTAAGTTGGTTTAAAACATTCAGTATGAAAAAACTTCTTGCGGCAAGTGCCGCTCTCATCGTTGCATCAGGCCTTTACGCGCAGGACTGGGGACAGGTGAAAAACCTCTACCGAGCCGGCATGTATTCGGAAACCCTCCGCCTGGTGCAGGATGTACATACACCGATGGCGGAAGGATATCGTGCGCTTTGTGCCCTCCAGCTCCGCACGGACAATGCCCACGCCCTGGCCCGCTCTTTCGTGGAGCGTTTCCACGAAAATATGCTGGTTCCGCAGGTTCGTTACCAGCTGGGACTGGATTTGTTTGATCAGGAACGCTATGAAGAGGCTCTACAGCAGTTCAACCGCGTATCCCTGACGGATATCCAGAAGTCCCAGCAGCCGGAATATTCTTACAAACTGGGATACTGCGCCTTCGCACAGGGAGAATGGGATAGGGCCAAGGGCCTTCTGAGCCGCACCCGCGGTCTTCCGTACTCGGACTATACGGCCCCCGCCTATTATACGCTGGGGTACATCAACTACGCCCAGAAGAATTTCAAGGAAGCCTCGGAATGGTTCGAACTGGCCGGAAGCGACCACCGTTTCACCACCCTGGCCAATTATTACATTCTGGAATGCCGCTTCAACGAAAAGGATTACAATTATGTGGTCCGCTTCGGTGAAGACCTCTTTGACAAGGTTCCCGAAGACCGCCAGCCGCATATGGCCCGCATTATGAGCGAAAGCTACCTGGTGCTGGGAGATGTGGAAAAGGCCCGCACCTATTACGAGAAAAACCTGCGGAACAAGGCCAGCCTCACCCGGAGCGACCTTTTCTACGCCGGAGAAATCAACTATCTCTTGGAGAATTGGGAAGGTGCCGTGGAGAATTTCACCCGGATGGAAAACCGGGCCGATTCCCTGGGCCAGGTGGCCAACTACCAGTTGGGCTACAGCTACATCCGTCTCAAGAACAAGGTGGATGCCATGGAAGCCTTCCGCGAGGCTTCGGAGCAGGATTTCACGCCCGATATCCAGGAAGACGCCCTGTACAACTATGCCAAGCTGGCCTTCGACCTGGGCCGGGATGCGGGACCTTTCGAGGAGTATATGCGGCGTTATGGTACCGGAAAGAAGGGAGATCAGATTTACTCTTATATGGCGATGGTTTCCCTCCAGAACCACGATTACGAGGCGGCCGTGGCAGCCTATGACCACATCGACGAACTGGATCCCCGGATGCAGTCCAATTATATGAAGGCGTATTTCCTCCGGGCCCGGGAACTGATGGAAAACGGCTCCTGGAGAAACGCCGTTCCGCATTTGAAGGCCGCCGCGTACTACAGCCCCAGAAGGGACGGCTTCAACCAGCTGGCCCGTTACTACCAGGCCGAGGCTCTGTACCGGGACGAAAAATACACAGATGCCAGGACCATCCTGACAGACCTGTACAACCTGTCGGCTCTTCCCACACGCCCGGAAGGCAGCCTGCTTTCCTACCAGTTGGGATATACCTATTTCAAGGAGGCCAATTATCCGCAGGCCCTCAAATGGTTCCGCAATTACCTGGAGGGAGACGCCCGGAAAATGGGGGCCGATGCCGAAACCCGCATAGCCGACTGCTACTTCTTCAGCGGTGATTATTCCACGGCCGTGGCGGCCTATGAACGCCAGATGGCCACTTATCCGGATCCGGAAAACCTGTATCCCCGCTACCGGGCGGGCGTAGCCTGCGGCCTTCTGGAAGACAACCACCGCAAGGTTCACTTCCTGGAAGACGTCAAACTGGCCAGTCCCCAGGCCCCTTACTACGGGGAATCGCTTTACGAACTGGGTCGCGCCTATGTAGCCCTCAGGGACGAGGATGACGCAATCCGCGCTTTCCGTACCCTCCGCAGTACCACGTCCGACCCCGACCTGGGCACCCGGGCTCTCCTGGAGTTGGGAATGATTTCCCGCAATGCCGGCCGCAGCAACGAGGCCCTGGACTACTACAAGCAGGTGGTTTCCCAGGGAGGGGAGTACACGGAAGACGCCCTCCTGGCCATCGAAGCCATCTATCGCACGAGGGAAGACCCTGAGGCCTATCTGGATTATGTAAACGGCCTGGGCGGAGCCGCCAACCGTACGGAAGCCCAGAAGGAGGAAGTCTATTTCTCCAGCGCGGAGCAAATCTACGCTTCCGGAGACTATGCCAAGGCGCAGGGAGCCCTGAAGGCCTATCTGGCCAAATATCCGAGCGCCAGCTTCGGTGCCAAGGCCAAGTATTACCTGGCCGATTGCTACCGCCTCACCGGGCAGCGCGAGCAGGCCGTGGACCAGTACCGGAGTGCCCTGGATGCCGGTTTGGACGGCGCCTTGTCCGAAAATGCCCTCCGGCAGACGGCCGCCCTCAGCTACGAGATGGGAAGCTATGCCAAGGCCTACGCCGCGTATCTGAAGCTGAAGGAGGTGGCCAAGTTGGACGCCCACGTGGAGAGCGCCGTCATCGGCCTTATGCGCTCCGCGTTTCGCGCCCGCCAGTGGGAGGATGCCATACGTGACGCCGCGCCCATTCTGGAGGCCGAAGACCCCGCCCTCAGGCGCGAAGCCCATTACGTCCGGGCCAAGTCTTTCCTCAGCACCAGCCGCCGTTATGAAGCCCTGGAGGAATTCAAGGCCCTGGCAGCTGAACCCTCCACCGACGAGGGTGCAGAGGCCGCCTATATCCTCATCCAGGACCAGTACGACCGCGGTCAGTTCGAGGGCATCCAGGACCGGGTGTACAGTTTTGCCGAAAAGGCCGGAGGCCAGAATTACTGGCTGGCCAAGGCGTTCATCGTGCTGGGAGACGCTTTTGCTGAACAGGGCAACCGTGCCCAGGCCAAGGCCACCTTCGAAAGCATCCGCTCCGGATACACTTCCACCGGTCCCCAGGACGATGTGTTGGACCAGGTGGAACTCAGACTCCGTAAACTTTAGTAAAGCCTATGAAAAAGATCTTCATATCTGCCGTCCTGCTCGTTATGGGCACCGGCGCCTTTGCCCAGAACCTGAACCCCACCGTGGAAGTGACCAACATCTACGCCCGGGAGGCTACGGGCATCGAAAAGCCTTCCCAGTTGTTGGAGATGCCTGATACGGTGCTCCACTTCAACCTGGATATGGACTATACGGTCAACAACACGCCTTACCGGGGTTCTTATGAATTCAGGCCCTATCTGGTGCAGTTGCGTCCCCAGCCGCGTCCCTCCGACGAGGGAAAGCTGTTCGTACGGGCCGGAGCCGGCTATACCCTTCATCCGGAGGCCACCCTGGTCTGGACGCCTGTGAAAAAGAGCAATTTCCGCCTGAATCTGTTCGGGGACCATTCTTCCTATTTTGGAGATTACCGCAACATCACCTTGCAGGACCTCGCCTATCAGGCCGACGGAACCTACCGCCGCGGCAAGGAGATGCATACCGCCGTGGGGGTGGACGGTCTTTATACCTGGACCGGCGGTTCTTTTGCGGCCGATGTCCAATACCGGAACATCCTGGGAACCGATATCACGCAGGGAGACCTCTCCAATAACATTTTTCAGTTGCGCGCGGGCGTCAAGAGCGCTCCCGGCACGGCGTGGGACTATGAGGCCCATACCCGCCTTGCCAATCTCACGCAGCCCGATTTCCGGGAGTTCCACACTTTGACGGAGGGATCCGTCGGCACCCGTTTCGGTATTCACCGCATCGGTCTGGGCCTGTTTGCCGAGACGGTTTCGCAAAACGCCCATTTCGTGGGCAAGGCGGGTATGGTGCCGCATTATTTCTTGAATACCGGTAATTTCCATATGAAGTTGGGAGTAAGGCTTTCCTTCCTTTTCCGCTCGGAAGCAACGTTCTGCCCTCATCCTTCCGGCATCGTCTTCCCGGATGTCCAGATCAGTTTCGACGCCGTCCGCGACGCGTTGGTGCTCTATGCATCGGCCACAGGCGGGGACAATATTATTTCCTACGACCGGCTGCTTTCCCAGAATGCATTTATGGGGGGATTTGTCTGGAATACGGACAATATGGTCACCCGGATCAATGCCGCCATCGGCCTACGCGGAAATATCGCCTCGCGCTTCCATTACGATGTGGCCGGCGGTTATTCGTGGAACGATAATGCCTGGACCTGGGGTGTGCTCGGAGATGTTCCGTCTGTAGGTTATGCCAGCCCCCTGCACACGTTCTACGTGAAGGCCAATCTGGGTTGGAAGAGTGAAAACATCGACGTGGATGCCAATGTCTATTACGGCTATACTCCTCTGCCGGACCTGAAGGGCCAGACACTTTTCGCTCCGGCTCCTTTCAAGGCTCAGGCCCACGCCTTCTATATTTGGGGCGGCCGCATCAAGGGCGGCGTCACGGCAGATATCCGCTCCAAGCTCCCCGGCCGGGTCGTCATTCCCGGCTATGTGGACCTGGGGCTGCAGGCCAGCCTGCAGATGACACGTGCGCTCGGATTCTGGCTCAAGGGAGGAAACCTCCTGAACCAGACCATCCAGCGCGTCCCGTTCTATGCCGAGAAGGGTCTTTATTTCACCGTCGGGGTCACTTTGAGCCTGTAGGGATGGCAAGCTTCGAAAACAGTCTCCTATCTTCGATAGGGGACTTGTTTTTTATGGTAAAAATAAGTATCTTTGTATGATTAAGAATAAAGTAAAATAACAGATACAAAAATGATCGAAAACGAAGAGAAGAGAGCTGCCGAGCAGCAGTATTCTGCAAACAGCATTCAGGTGCTGGAAGGCCTTGAAGCCGTCCGCAAACGCCCGTCCATGTACATCGGTGATATCGGAGAGCGGGGACTGCACCATCTGGTCTATGAGGTGGTGGACAACTGTATTGACGAGGCGATGGCCGGATACTGCGACGGAGTAGACGTTAAGATTCTGGAAGACAATTCCATCCGTGTGCAGGACAATGGTCGCGGCATCCCTACCGGAATGCACGAAAAAGAGCATCGCAGTGCCCTGGAAGTGGTGCTCACCGTTCTTCATGCGGGCGGCAAGTTCGACAAGAACAGTTATAAGGTTTCCGGTGGCCTGCACGGTGTGGGCGTCAGCTGCGTCAACGCCCTGAGCGACCTCCTGATAGCGGAAATCCATCGTGAAGGAAAGATTTTCGTTCAGAAATATTCCAAGGGCAAGCCCATTACGCCCGTAGAGGTGGTGGGGGAGGCCCAGGATACCGGTACCACCATTACCTTCCATCCGGATCCGACCATTTTCACCCAGACCATCGTCTATAAATACGACACCCTGGCCAATCGACTCCGCGAGCTGGCCTACCTGAATAAAGGCATTCGCATCACCCTTACGGACCAGCGCGAGAAGGTGGAGCAGTTTATCACCACCGAAGACGGCGAACGCAAGGCTACCGGCATCATGGCCTACAGGACTGACTCGTTCTATTCCGAGGAAGGTCTGAAAGAATTCATCGACTACCTGGACGCCGGCGCTCCCAAGCTCATCCCGGAGCCCATCACGGTGAATTCGGACAAGGTGATTCCCATCGACATCGCTCTCCAGTACAACACCGGTTACAGCGAGCGAATCTATTCCTATGTGAACAACATTCACACCATCGAAGGCGGCACCCACCTGCAGGGTTTCAAAATGGGCCTGTCCCGTTCCCTGAAGAATTACGCGGAAAAGAACAATCTCCTGGCCAAGTTCAAGGGAGACCTCTCGCCGGAGGATTTCCGTGAAGGCCTTACCGCTGTCATATCCGTCAAGGTGGCCGAACCCCAGTTTGAAGGTCAGACCAAGACCAAACTCGGAAACCCGGAAGCCACCTCGGCCGTTTCCCAGGCCACGGCGGCCGCAATGGACCAGTATCTGGAGGAGCACCCCAAGGAGGCCAAAATCATCGTGGAGAAGATCGTTCTGGCCGCCACGGCCCGTGCCGCAGCCCGCAAGGCCCGCGAGATGGTGCAGCGTAAAACCCCGATGGGAGGCGCCGGTATGCCCGGAAAACTGGCCGACTGCAGCGAACACGACCCCGAAAAGTGCGAACTCTTCCTGGTGGAGGGAGACTCTGCAGGCGGTACCGCCAAGCAGGGTAGAGACCGTCGCATCCAGGCCATCCTGCCCCTCCGCGGTAAAATCCTCAATGTGGAAAAGGCCGCCCAGGACCGCGCTTTCGAAAGCCAGGAAGTGCGCAACATCTACACGGCCCTCGGTGTTACGGTGGCCCAGGAAGACGAATCGGGCGAAAAGCACATGGACCTGAGCAAGCTCCGCTACCACAAGGTAATCATTATGACCGATGCCGACGTGGACGGCTCCCACATCGCCTGCCTCATCCTCACTTTCTTTTTCCGTTATATGTTCGACCTTATCAAAAACGGATACGTTTATCTGGCCACTCCGCCGCTGTATCTGGTGAAAAAGGGCAAGGAAGAACGTTACTGCTGGACGGACGCCCAGCGTGAGCAGGCCACGGCAGAGCTGGGCCGCGGCTCAGAAAAGGGCGTGACGGTGCAGCGCTACAAAGGTCTGGGAGAAATGTCCCACGACCAGCTTTGGGAAACCACCATGGATCCTTCCCGCCGCGTCCTTCGGCAGATTACCATCGAGAATGCGGCCGATGCGGAGCGCACCTTCTCTATGCTGATGGGTGACGATGTCCCGCCGCGCCGTGCCTTCATCGAAGAAAACGCGCATTATGCAAATATCGACGCCTAAATTACCGCGGAAATTCATTCCGCTAGTGATTGTTTTCGCAGTCCTGGTGCTTCTGATGCCCAGGACCGCGAAATTCAATTATTCCTATAAGAAGGGAACGCCCTGGCCCTACGAGACCCTCATCTCCCAGTTTGATTTCCCCATCCTCAAGACGGATGAGCAGATTCAGGAGGAACGGGCCGAGGCCGGCACCATCGTCATCCCGTTCTACCGCTATTCGGAGGAAATCGCCTCTTCTGTGGTGAAAAACGCCCAGGGCCTTGACCTGGGAGGTTTCAACAGCCTTCGTCCTGCGGTGGTCACCCGCCTTGGGGACATCTACGCCAAGGGCGTCATTTCCGACGCCCGGGTGAAGCTGGAGCAGGGATCGGCCCAGGTGTCGGAGAATCTCATTTATGTCCAGCGCAACAAGCGGGCGGTCCAATATCCCCGTTCGGAGGTGTACCAGGTGTCGGAGGCCAGGAACCAATTGGTGGCTCTTCTGGCCAAGAACTATCCTTCCGTTAATCTGGATTCCCTTTTCCGGCGCACGGGCGTGTACGAGGTCATTGTCCCCAACCTCCTGTACGAAAGGACGATGACCGAACTCACGCACGCCGAATCGGCCGATTACGTTTCCCCGACGCTGGGTTATGTGAGGGCCGATGAAAAAATAGTCTCCAAAGGAGAAATCGTAACGGCCGAGGTAGCCCAGATCCTGGACAGTTACAAGGAAGAGTATAACCAGGTCTTCGGATATGCAGGACCGCGTTTCCTGCTGTACCTGGGCAATATCCTGCTGGCCCTGGCCCTGGTGGTCATCCTGTATCTGATTCTGCAGTTCACCTATTCGACGGTGTTCTCGCGCCCCAATCAGTACTATTACATCCTCACGGTGTATCTTCTGGCGGCTTTCATCACTTTCCTGGTGGAACGGATCGCCCCTTCGGTCATCTATATGGTGCCCTTCCCGGTATTCGCCCTTTTCCTGCTGGCCTTCTTCCGCAAGAAACAGGTGCTGCCCCTGTATATGGCGATGCTGCTGCCCCTGCTCATTTTCTGCGGAAACGGGATGGAGCTCTACGTGATGTTCCTCACGGCCGGGGTGGTCGCCATCGAGACGTTCGGCTATTTCAACAAAGGCTGGAGGCAGTTCCTCAATGCGGCCATCATCTTCGGCGTGGAAATCCTGATCTATCTGGGCTTCCGCCTGATCGATGCGGGCAGTACCGCCGCCTGGTGGGCTGATATCGCCTTCATCTTCGTCGGCTCGATGGCCACGGTGGCCCTGTATCCGCTTATCTACCTCTTCGAGAAACTGTTCAACCTGGTCTCCGTCACCCGTCTTATTGAACTGGCCGATACCAGCACCCCCCTCCTTCAGGAGTTGGCCGCCAAGGCGCCCGGCACCTTCCAGCACTGCCTGCAGGTGATGAACCTGGTGGATGCCGTGGGACGCGCCACGGACGCCAATGTCCCGCTGCTGAGGGCCGGCGCCCTGTACCATGACCTGGGAAAGATGCAGAACCCTCTCTGCTTTGTGGAAAATGAATCCACCACTCCCGGAGCCACGAAGTATCACGACGGAAAAACGCCGCAGGAAAGTGCCGAGGACATTATCCGTCACGTGGACGACGGTCTGGCCATCGCCCAGGAGCACCGCTTGCCGGATGTCCTGAAAGACTTTATCCTGACACATCACGGTACGTCCAACACCGCTTATTTTATGAACAAGTACCTCAATGGGGGCGGAGACCCTTCGGACGTATCGGTCTTTTATTATCACGGAAAGAAGCCCACCACCAAGGAGCAGGTGATTCTGATGGTGTGCGACTCCATCGAGGCGGCTTCACGAACGATGAAGGAGTTCACGCCCGAGGCTTGTGACAGTTTTGTGGAAGGGATTGTGGCCGGAAAGGAAAAGGCCGGACAGTTGGAGGACGCCGACATCACTCTGCACGATCTCAACCTGATGAAACGAATGCTCAAGACCTACCTGCAGCAGATTTACCACACGCGCGTTGCCTATCCCAAGCGCAAACGTTGATAGTTCGGCATATTTTTACTATCTTTGCCGCCCCTTGAAGCGAAATAAACAATAAAACCATATTATGAACGTAAGCAAAACTCAACCCGATGCCCTGAACTATCAGGTTACCATCGAGATTGCCGCGGCCGATTATGCCGAGCCGCTCCGTAAACGCCTCAACGAATACAAGCGCCGGGCCGATGTCAAGGGCTTCCGCCCCGGAAAAGCCCCCTTGGGTCTGATTCAGCGGATGTACGGAGACCAGGCGCTCTACGAGAGCGTGAACGGTCTGGTGTCGGACCAGCTGAACAACTTCATCCAGGAAGAGAAAATCCGCATCGTGGGAGAGCCTCTTCCTTCCGAGGATCAGCCCCAGCTGTCCTGGAAAGCCGGTGAGGACTTCACTTTCAAGTTCGACATCGCCCAGACCCCGGAACTGAATTTCACTGTGGGCAAGGAAGACAAGATTCCGTATTACGATATCAACATCACCGTGGCGGAGAAAAAAACCACCCGTGAACAGATGCTGCAGCAGTACGGTTCCCTGCAGGAGGGCAAGAAGGCCGGAGAGAATGACTATGTCATTGCCGATATCGCCAACGATACCCACAAGGCGGAGGGTGTTTACGTCTCTATCTCCCATGTCGCAGAGGCCGCTCGCGGAGCCTTCATCGGACGCAAAGCCGGTGATAAGTTCGAACTGGACGTTAACGCCGCATTTGAGAACGAGACCGATCGTGCCGCAATGCTGAAGCTTGAAAAATCCCAGCTGGAGGGCCTGAATCCGATGTTTACCTTTACGGTTGTGAATGTAAAAACCTATGTGGCCGCCGAGGAGAACCAGGAAACCTACGACAAGATTTTCGGGAAGGATGTAGTCACCACTCCCGAGCAGTTCGAGCAGAAGATCGAGGAGCGCATCAAAGGCAGTCACGAGCAGGAAGCCAACTATCGCTTCGGAAGCGATGTGCGCAAGTACTTCGTCAAGAAGGCCGGCCTGGAACTCCCGGAAGCCTTCCTGAAGCGCTGGCTGATCTATGCCAATGAAGGCAAGTTTACCGCTGAGCAGGTGGAGAAGGAATTCCCCGCTTTCATCGAGGACTTCAAGTGGCAGCTGGTACGCGGCTATCTGATGAAGAAGTTCGACCTCAAGGTCACCCGCGAAGACCTGCAGGCCGCCGCCGAATCTTACGTGGCCTACCAGTATGCCATGTACGGAATGGCCGGAGTTCCGGAGAACATCATCAAATCTTCTGCCGAGAATCTTCTCCAGGATGAAAATCAGCTGCGTCGTCTGGAAGAGCAGTGCGAGGACAACAAGGCCATCGCCCGCGTCCGCGAGGAGGTGAGCCTCCAGAACAAGAAAATCTCCCAGGACAAGTTCCGCGAGTTGAAGTAATGTCATTCTGAACGCGATATGTCATTCTGAACGAAGTGAAGAAGCTATGACCGATTTTGATAAATTCGCAGTGAAGGGGAGGGGCATCAGTTCGATGACCCTTTCTCGTTACCAGTCCGTCGTGGACGGTTACATCAATCCCACCATCACCGAAGAGCGCAAACTGAACGTAGCCCAGATGGACGTGTTCAGCCGTTTGATGATGGACCGTATCATCTTCCTGGGTGTTCCCATCGACGACGATGTGGCCAATATCATCCAGGCCCAGCTCCTTTTTCTGGCGTCCAACGATTCCCACGCCGACATCACAATGTACCTGAATACCCCCGGTGGCCAGGTAACCAGCGGCCTGGGCATTTATGACACGATGCAGCTGATCCAGCCGGACGTCGCCACCGTGTGTACCGGTATGGCCGCCAGTATGGGCGCCGTGCTTCTTTGCGCAGGAGAAAAGGGAAAGCGCAGCGCCCTGCCGCATTCCCGCGTGCTGGTTCACCAGCCGCTGGGCGGTGCCCGGGGCCAGGCGACGGAAATCCTCATCGCCGCCAAGGAGATTGAGAAAACCCGTACGGAACTGTTCAATATCATCGCCCAGCACAGCGGCCAGCCCTTCGAGAAGGTGGCCCGGGACGGCGAGCGCGATTATTGGATGACGGCCGAGGAAGCCCTCGCCTACGGAATGGTGGACGAAATCCTCCGTAAAAGAAATCGCTAATGGCCAGGAAAACCATCCGTGACGGCGGTCGTCGCTGCGTTTTCTGCGGCCGGACAGACGCTGAGGTTCCGTTCCTGCTTCAGGGACTGGATGGCTATATCTGTTCGGACTGCGCGAAACTGGCTGCCCAGTATGTCGAGGAGCTGGAGGGAGAGCACCGGCAGAAGCAGGCATCGGCCCCGAAATTGGGGAAGGCGCCTAAGCCGCAGGAAATCAAAGATTACCTGGACCAGTATGTGATTGGGCAGGACCGGGCCAAAAAGGTGCTGGCCGTGGCGGTGTACAACCACTACAAGCGGGTGAACCACAATCTGTCCGGAAAGTCCGAAACCGATGTGGAACTGGAAAAGAGCAACATCCTGCTGGTGGGACCCACCGGTACGGGTAAAACGCTCCTGGCCCGCACCATCGCCAAGATGCTGGACGTGCCCTTCACCATTGTGGACGCCACGGCGCTCACCGAGGCGGGCTATGTGGGAGAAGACGTAGAGAGCATCCTTACCAGACTCCTCCAGGAGGCCGATTTCGATCTTGCCAAAGCCGAGCGGGGCATTGTGTTTATCGATGAAATCGACAAGATTGCCCGGAAGTCCGACAACCCGTCCATTACCCGAGACGTGTCCGGAGAAGGCGTGCAGCAGGCGATGCTCAAGCTCCTGGAAGGCAGCATTGTCAATGTTCCGCCCAAGGGTGGCCGCAAGCATCCGGAACAGGAGTTCATTCACGTAAATACGCAGAACATCCTCTTTATCTGCGGCGGTGCCTTCGAGGGCATCGAACGGCATATCGCCCTTAGGAAAAATACCCAGGTCATCGGCTTCGGGGCCGAGGAGAAGCAGCGCATCGACAAGGACAATCTGCTGGAATATGTGGATGCGATGGATCTTCGCGCCTACGGACTGATTCCGGAAATCGTGGGTCGTCTGCCGCTTATCACCTATCTGGACCACTTGGACCGGGACTCCCTCAAACGCATTCTCACGGAGCCCAGGAACGCTCTCCTGCGCCAGTATGAAAAGCTTTTTGAGCTGGATGGCATCAAACTGGAAGTGGCCCCCGAGGTCTTGGATTTGATCGTTGACACCTCCATTCAGAACAAACTGGGCGCTCGTGGCCTTCGCAGCATCTGTGAAAAGATAATGGCCGACGCGATGTTCGAAGCCCCATCCACGCGGAAGAAAGTCTTCCAGCTCACCTTGGCCTATGCCCAGTCCAAATTGGAGAAGTAAGACTAGAGCGTAGATTCTTCACTCCGTCAAAAAAACTGCCTTATGAAACATTTGCTTCTTATGGTGGCGCTTATCCTCTCTCTGGGCGCCCGTGCGCAGGTTTTCCCCGTTATTCCTGCTCCGGTTCAGCTGACGGAGACAGCGGGGACTCCCAACTTTTCCAAAGAGCTTTCCCGGAAGATTGGGAAGGCATCTTTTGCCCGCAGGACGGCTTCTTTGCCGGCTTTTGCCAGGGAGGAGGCCTACCTTCTTACGGTAACGCCCAAGGGCTACCGGATAGAGGCCAATACGGAAACAGGGTGCCTCAGGGCGCTGCAGACGCTCTCTCAGGTGGACCGCTGCTGTACCGTGTACGACTATCCCCGCTTCCCGTACCGGGGTTTTATGCTGGATATTTCCCGCCATTTCCGGAATAAGGATTTTATTCTCAAGCAGATGGAGGCCTTGGCGTCGGTAAAGCTTAATCAACTGCATCTGCACCTGACGGACGATGCCGGCTGGCGGCTCCGGATAGACCGCTATCCGCTTCTCACCTCCCGGGCAGCCTGGCGGGTGGGCGAGAGCTGGAGGCAATGGGTGGACGGTGGCCTGCGCTACGCAGAGGAGGGGAGTCCGGAGGCCTCCGGAGGCTATCTCTCCAAGGCCGATATCCGTGAAATCGTTGCTGCCGGGAAGCGCCTCGGGATGACGGTGGTTCCGGAAATCGAGATGCCGGGCCACAGTCGGGAGGTGATTTTCGCCTATCCGGAGCTGGGCTGCAAAAACGGTTCGGAAGAGTTCTGCCCCGGGAAAGAGGTTACGTTCACTTTCCTGGAGGGGGTTCTGGAGGAGGTAATGGACTTGTTCCCCTCGGAGTTTATCCATATCGGCGGTGACGAAGCCTCCAAGCGCGACTGGAGCAGTTGTGAGGACTGTCAGGCCCGGATGAGGGCGGAGGGACTTTCCACCGTGGAGGAATTGCAGAGTTATCTGATCAGGCGAATCGAGCGATACCTGAATGCCCACGGCAGAAAACTCCTGGGCTGGGACGAGATTCTGGAAGGCGGCCTTTCCCCGAATGCCACGGTAATGAGCTGGAGGGGTATCGAGGGCGGCATCCAGGCGATGAAAGAAGGTCACGAGGCCATTATGACCCCCGGAAACTACTGCTACATCAACAATGCACAGGATGCCCCGCTTTATGAACCCTCCGGGCAGGGCGGCTATCTCTCGCTGGATACGGTGTACGGCTATGATCCGCTTGCGGAGATTCCCGAAAATTTGCATCCGCTGCTGCTGGGTCTCCAGGCCAATCTCTGGCACGAGCACATTCCTACGCCGGAACACACGGAATATATGATGTATCCCCGTGTGGCCGCTACGGCCGAGCGCGGCTGGTCTCCTGTGGCGCATTCCGATTTTCGCGAGAGGGTGACGGTCTGGAACGACAGACTGGCGGACAAGGGGTACAAGGTCTTCGACTTGCACCGGGAAAGGGGAGAGCGCGAGGCCTATAAGCACGGATACCATCATTTGGCCCTGGGCAAACCGGTGACTTATGCTCGGCCCTGGCATTCGAAGTATGCCGCAGCGGGCCCGGCCACCCTCACGGACGGCCTGGGCGGTGGATGGGCCTACAAGGACGACCGCTGGCAGGGGTTCCTGAGCGATGTGGACGTGACCATAGACCTGGAATCCGTGCAGGACATCCACTATGTTGGTGCTACGTTTATGTGCGTCCCCGGTCCCGGCATCTTCCTGCCCGGGAAGGTGGAAGTCTGGGTATCGGCCGACGGCAGGGACTTCTCCAAGGCCGGAGAGGCCTTCAACGAAATGAAGGATCCGGTCATCTCCTACATTCTTTACGGCGTCCCCATTTCGGAACGCGCCCGTTACATCCGCTTCTTCGCTCCTCGCTCCAAAGAGTGGCTCTTCGTGGACGAAATCGTAGTAAAATAAACCTGGTTGTTACGGATAAGGGTGCGGACGAGAAGGGCACCGGCGACGTCTTTTCCTGAAGATCGGTCTGTTCCGGCAAAGTCCATCATTACGATACCGGTGGGTTTGCCGGCGGATTGGATATACTCTGCGGCCTTCCGGTTGATGTCCCGGGCGTTGGAGCGGTAATCGGGAAGGGTGCCGATGTAGCCGGAGGTATGGTGGATGACCAGTGGACGCTCATCCCCGGCTGCAAAACAGGAATCCAGGAGGCCCTGGACGGCCGCCCATTTGTCTTCGGCTCCATCTGGATGATAATAATCCTGAACCCACAGGGGAGAGGCGGAACCGTCCTTGCCGATGAGCGAGGCACTTTTCTGGGACGCAGCCCCGATGCTGTGCGACCATCCTTTGATGTATCCGCCCAGGGGGCCTCCCGCGTACTCGTTTCGGCTCAATACCAGAATCTTTCCCCGAAGGTCCCCAAGGGTCAGGCCGGGAGAATAATCGACAAGCTGCGGGCTGATGCTTTGGAGGTAAGCCCCCAGGGCATCCTTCCAGCCGGGGGCGTTGCCGTCGGCTTCCTCCTCGTGGCGGATGATGACGATGGCTGCCTCGGCCGGATGCTTTTCAAGGGCGAGAAGGAGCACCCGCATCACCTCCGGAAGGGAGATGTGGGCCGTGTACTTGCCGTGGTAGAGGCCCAGCTGCCCATCGGCCCAGGCAGGGCGAAGGTCGAATGCCCTGACTCCGCAGTTCCAGAGCCGGGCGATGTTGAGTTCCTGCGTCCTGGTCCAGGAAGTCCAGGCCGTGATGGAGGCCGATGCCGCATCGTGGGCGCCCGGGATGGAGAGCTCCGAAAGAGGGGTGCTGTCGGGCAGGGCCCCCATCCAGCACACGGCCGAGCTTTCTCCTTCCAGGATGTCAGAGTCCAGGTCCAGCTTCACCGAACAGGCGGAGAGAAGAAGGGTCAGAAAAAAGTATAAACGCAGGTTCTTCAAAACGGAAATCCTTAATTGATGCGCTGCAAAGATACAAAAAAGACCGGACAGCCTGACAATTTATTTGCACTCCGGTAAAACATTGAATTATGAGGAAAAATGTTGCAAATCCCGATTATTCTTTGCATTTTTGCCAAGCTAAGAAAATAACAAATGGCGACGAATTACATAAAAAGCGACGGTAATAAAATCGAGATATGCCTTGAGGTTCTTTTCCAAGAGGACAAAGATGGAGTCGTTGTTTCCTTTGCTCCCGCATTAAATCTTTCGGGATGTGGAAGAAGCATACAAGAGGCGAAAGAGTCTTTTCAGATAGTCCTCCGTGAGTATATTTTATACACAAGGGAACATGGCACGCTGGAAGAAGACCTCATTCGTCATAATTGGACGAAAAGTTCAGTTATGCCTAAGACCGTGTTTACGGGACTGGAGTTAGATTCAAGCCTTTTTTTCAATGAGCAAGCCAAGCGTATCACTCGCGGGAACTTCTCAAAGTCAAACGAGAGGATTACGATTTCTTGTTAATGGGGCAACTGGACAACATATCTATTGAGGTATTTCGGCGCTTCCTTAAGTATCTTGGCTTAGAAAAAGAGTCAATAGAAGGAGGTCATGAGAAGTGGTCAAAAGACGGAATGACGAGACCAGTTATTGTCCAAACTCATATTAGCCCCGTTAGAAGAACACATATCAAGACGAATCTTGACTCCATTGGTGTCAGTGAAGACGTCCTTAAAGAATTTCTTAAAAGCAAAAAACAGAAAAAGGGCAAAAAATAGCATTTCATTTAACATCCACTCTTTTTTTCGGTGATTTGCTTTCAGATTTTGTACCTTTGACATTGCAGCAACAGTTGCTGGAGACGCTCTTCGACGCCTTCAAGGGTTGTGATTTGCTTTCAGATTTTGTACCTTTGACATTGCAGCAACAGCATACCCGAACGAGGGCTCCTATCAGTTCCTGTTGTGATTTGCTTTCAGATTTTGTACCTTTGACATTGCAGCAACAGCGAGCCCCGTTGTACGGACGAAGAGCTGTCGGTTGTGATTTGCTTTCAGATTTTGTACCTTTGACATTGCAGCAACAGCAAATTTTGTCTATTAACAGGTACAGCAGTCTGTTGTGATTTGCTTTCAGATTTTGTACCTTTGACATTGCAGCAACAGCGCCAGATGGCGTCGCCGCTTCCTGCGTCGTGTTGTGATTTGCTTTCAGATTTTGTACCTTTGACATTGCAGCAACAGCCCAGGTATTACTACGCCATCAGGCTTTTCGTTGTGATTTGCTTTCAGATTTTGTACCTTTGACATTGCAGCAACAGCAAATGAGCCGCGAGGAGCAAAGCGACATTAGTTGTGATTTGCTTTCAGATTTTGTACCTTTGACATTGCAGCAACAGCTAAGTACCTTTGCAAGCGTTTGCAGCATTAGTTGTGATTTGCTTTCAGATTTTGTACCTTTGACATTGCAGCAACAGCAAAGTCGGTGTAATTGCTTGATTTTTAGAATGTTAATGCCTATTGTCGAAAAATAAAATTCAGTCAGAAAAGACTGGATTTTATGCTTTATAATGAGTCTTTTTCTTTTCTGTTCTCAGAAAAGCTCCAAAAGTCCTTCCTCCTGTGCTTTGCGAATCTTGTGTTCAGAATACAGTTCCATCCGGGAATATTGTTTGTCTGTAATACAAAGGATTCCAATCTGACCTAAATCGGGAAGAAAGCTTTTCACCCGCTTGATATGTGTTTCGGCATTCTCTGCAGAGGGACAGTGTCGAATATAGATAGAAAATTGAAACATCAGAAAACCATCGGAAATCAAATCTTTTCGAAACTTTGCGGCGGCTTTTCTCTCCTTCTTGGTCTCTGTTGGGAGGTCAAAGAAAACAAGCACCCACATAATCCGATATTCACTGAAGCGATCCACTATTCGAAAGATGGATAACAAACCTTTCGGAGTTCTCCGTTGAAACACTTGGCAAGTGATGCTGTAGTCTGACTGGCGGCTACCATCAGAGGTCTTCGTATCCCGTCCATTAGAACTTCAACGGATGGGATGGTGAGTATCTTCTGCTTTACTGATGTGTCCAGCTCGGCCCCGTATCCCTGCTTAATCAAATCGAAAACGACTTTATCAACAAATGGCCTGTAGGGCTCCATAATGTCATCTGCTAAGCAGTAAGCGTTATACCGGTTATGATGATGAATGCCGAACGTGGGTAACATTCCGCTACCGACAAGCGCCCGAGCGATAATAGCACGAAGGATTGCGTAACCATAGTTGAGCAAGTTGTTTGGCCCCTCCTCATACTGCCCCCGGATGAAATCCGGATTGTCAGGAAAGAGCGTCTTCCAGTAGTAAACGGCAGCCCTGGCTTCCATATTACCACTATCTCCGCTTTTGACGGAGCTGGCCCAGACCGACATATTGTTGTGGTACTGTCCTGTGGAGTAATACAGCATTGACGCTTGATTACGTATCTTGTATTCTATCGTTTGTTGCCAAAGCTGCTTCCTGAGCGGAAGCGATGCCTCCAGTTGACTACGGAAGCGTTCATTCTGAATGGTGTGGCCGGTTAGTGGAAGAATAAGACCTGTGGGCAGATGTTTGCTATCACAAGTTATGATTGCGCTATTGTTGTCCAAAAGTGTCGACATAAGCGACTGGGTGACAGTAATCTGTTGATGGTCCAGAATGATAACCCCGATATCCTCGATAGGGATGGTTTTGATTACCGTGAAGGCATCGGGAATTCCAAAATCCGGCATATCCCCCGTTGCATCAGGCTTTTTGATGACCAACTGCTTCGACTTGCAGGATAGATAGGCCGGATTTCCGAAATAAAGTGTTTTCTTTATCATAGTTCGGCGATTTCTCCCAATAGGTTGACGAGGACTTTGTGGGGATTCAACTTCATAAATGCACCGATTCGTGTTCGATAATATTTCTTGCTGGAAAGAGCTTCGGCAGAATCGTCCAAAACCGTTTCCACGTGAAATCGAAAATAATAGTCTTGGGTGGCAATTTTCTGCACTCGGTACAGGTACTTATTCAGCTGTTTATAGTCCTTCTCCCTGATGGCTCTCTGATAATCCTCCTCTGGCATACCTAGGATAAACATTTCGTTTTGTTGCAGGCTTGTTTCAAGTTTAAGACCGGCAGGAGGAAGACTGTTTAAGAAATGCTCTGGTAGATTCTTCTTGGCCATCTGATTCCAAAGCACAGCAGTATCCTCGATAATCACAGGAATTCCGTATTTTTTCCGTTCTACGGCATTCCAGAAGGAGACAACATGCTCGGATAAGTTTCCTGAAGCATCCCGATACAAGGCGATGTGGTGGTTGTTTCCCAACTTGACGAAACCTACGGGAGTGCACCCTTCGTATTTAACAGGGGCGACAGACTTTTCATTCAACTTAGTGAACATCCTTATGCTTTTGATGGGAATAGTCCCGGCTTTATCGGCATAAAGAGGCTCTTTGAATGCTTCTTTTTCTCCAACAGCTTCAATTCGCTCGGCGACAATCTGACGGATATGCGAATCTACAATATAATCGACATCTTTCTTTTTGATATTAATAAGGGGGTAGCGGATAACGAATTCTTTCTTCCAGCAGGTGGCGTATTCCAGAGGCTTTGTCTCGTTATCTCCCAGATAAATGGGCTTCTTCTTGAGGGATTTTAGTGCGGCTTTCCAGTCCCCATTATGCTCATTGATGCGTTCTTCAACTTTCTCTTTGATATAGGGCTTGAAGATGCTTTCAGGTTTTTCGAAAATTACCTTTAAAGGAACGTTATCTTCCAGACAGGAAATGGCGCCATAGATGCTTTCTTCACTGAGGGCTCCTCTGGGAACTACAATCCCACTTTGTGCGATTGTCCGTTTCCCATTTTTATAAGTGTATCGTTTCCCGAGTGTAGATACGCGTTTCCCAGCTTTGAAAGAAACAAGAATGCCATCCACCGCTTCCATTACTTTGTCAGTCGGAAGGTGAGGGCGCTCCCTCATCCATTTCTCCAAAAGGGAATACTTCTCCTTGACCTCATCTGTCTGGCTCTCAAGTTCACTAAACATCTTATCACGGGATGCATTGAGGTGGTTAAGGCGTTGGATGTAAGACTGTTTCGTGCTGGCGATGGTTAGGGCATCGATGGCGTGATGACGGTGATCAAGCCTTTTTGTCCATCCCTTTATACGCTTCTCCTGGTGAATCTGCCCACGATGATCATAAGTGATGATTTCTGTTTGACCGGCAAAATCATAACGTTCAAAATTTAATTCGTGGAGGATCTTGTCGTAACCCCACTGATGCCTGATAAAATCAGTTACGCTGCCGCTTGTCGTCCATACATTTCTGCAAACTTGCTTCAGCATTTCAACGGCTTTCTTCGCGATGTATTGTGACTGCCGGAGTTGTCGTTCAATGAAGTCCACAGGGATATCATCAGCAGTTGTCATTAGTCTTTCGCGTTTGGTCTTGGAGATTTCTTTCCTCTCAAAAGCCTCCTCGATCCGTCTGGTGAAGTCTTGGAACTCATTTTGCCCTTTTTGCAGCATATAATCATAGGCCGTCCGGTTCCCTTTCTCCGCATTGCACTTACGGCAGGCGCACACCTTGTTGGAGAAGGAGTCGTCGAAAAAAAGTGAGCGGGGGATGATGTGTTCAATTTCAACATCGGCCCCTTGGAGGAATTCTTTAACGCCAACAGGCTGACCGCAATAGAAGCAAATATGCTTTGCTTCTTCCCAAAGGCGGTACTTCTGTACTCGGGTTCTCGAGGTGCGGATTCCCATCTCCCGAATACGTGCCTCAATAACCTTGTTCTCCCTTTCTCTCTTATTGTTATCGAGATAGGCATGATTGCGTTCATCGCGACTTTGTTTTAGTTCGCGAGCTAGTTCAACCCGAACCTCATCGAAACTCCCGTGTTTGTCCAGCAGAGCGTTCACGATGTTGACCATCTGATTGAGAATTTTCTCAATGACCGGCTGATGGAGATCGTTCTTCTGCAACGGCGTCATATACGGGAGTAGTTCCCGGGCATTGTTCTCGGCTTTAGTCAGGCTATTGGAGTGGTTGATATTAATATAGTCACAGGCCTCACTGTATTTCATTCCTTTCTGAAGATAAGGAAGAATCTGCCGGATGAAACGGGCAGATTTGTTGCCGTATCCGGGCTGGACGAAATCTATCTTGGTCAGGCGCGTGATAATATTCGGGTCTTGAATCCCGAACTGATGATAAAGTGCGGCAGCCATTTCGGCTGGATCTTCTATAGAATATACGATATGCCAGAGTCGGTATAAAGGTTCTTTCTCGAATTCTGGAGTGATTTCCTGTAGGATCTCGCCTGTCTCAGTGTCGATGAAGTGTGACCCGGCACTTTTTAACTGAAAAGAGAGCAGGTCTTCGTGTCCCTGCAGTGCTTTTTTGAGTGCGACTTTAGTGATGTTACCTTGAATCCCTTTTCCGATGGCTTTGCCACCCCACCATTTCTCTTTTACGCTTAGTCCCAGAATCTTTTTGAGATCCGTTACGGTGAGTTTCTCGTTGTTGTCGAGGAAGTCAAATAATACTTGTCTCTCCTTGGCTGTAAACGGGTAGGATTCTCCATTTCGGTTTTTCAGTTCTATATTATTAACCGACTCCCAAATCTTGCAGACCTGGAAAAGAGGGGAGGAACGCGGAGCAACTTTAGGACCGGAGATGATGCTTTTCCCGTCGGCTGTTTTGTATTCTCTCAGAGAAAATTCGCAGCGGCTAATCAGGTGTTTGCAGGATTTTAGTGGCCTCTGGTAGAAAATGATCTCGTCACGCAGGCGACGGATAGTTTGGTCTGTCAGGAGTTTGGGGTAATAGACGCGCTGACAAGCAATAATCTGATCGAATTCTTCTTCGTATGCTTTGCGAGGAAAGACCTGATCTTTGGTGCGGAAGGTATAGAATTGACCCTTATCGGTTGTTATGGCGCTCGCGGACAATTTTTGAGCAAAAAACTGGCCGATGGTCTTTTGTTCTGCCTTGATGGTGGCGAACCGGTCATTGATTGCCTGCACATATTCCCTTTGGCTCTTATCTTCTCCTTCGTCGTTTTTGGAATGCCGATACCCTCTCTTTTGGTTTATATGATAGAGAACGCGGCCAATCTCTGGCAACGATAGTTTTTTGCCAGGGGTTGCGGCGTCTGCCCTTAACTGCCATAACTTGAGTACGGGTAGTTTGATAAGAGCCTCATCTGGGAGCATCCCCAATTTTCTGAGTTCCTCGGTTAAATATTGTCTACGGAGTTGAAAGCGGTCATATCCTTTCCGGATTGTCCGTTTCTGTGTTCTTTTTTGATTCTTGGATATGGCATTGCCGGAAGAAAATTCATTCGTGTCATCCGTGCTAAGGGGAACAATGCGACTACCAATCCCCAGGATGGCTTGTGGATTTCCATCATTGTCCGTTTGGATAAGGCACCAACCTATAGAACCGACACCAAGATCAAGGCCGAGTATTTTTTTCATAGTTTTTTGAAAGAAAAAGAAATATTCTTATATTTGCACACAATCTGAAGCAAATCACAATAAGGATTATTCCGTTGTGAAAACATTCAAGGCGGGGAGTAATCTTCGCCTTTTTACAAAAATAGTGATTTGTTTCGACCTTTACAAATAGGTTTCTCTATTTTTCTAAGATACAAAAAAGGCCGGAATTTGGGATTCCGGTCTTTCTCTTTTGTGAGGACACGCAGATTTGAACTGCGGACCTCTTGCCTGTCAAGCAAGCGCTCTAAACCAACTGAGCTATGCCCTCAAAAGGATTGCAAAGATATGTAATCTTTTTGTTCTTTCCAAATCTTTTTTGATTTCTTCCTGCCGCTTGAGCCCCGGGGGCGGGTCCGGATTCTACAAGCAAACTCGCGGAGGGATTTCGCATTCCATCTCTATGAGCCAGGATGGACGGCAGACGCGAGCTTCCAGGATAATTCTGGGGACCTTGGGAAAGCGTTGCTGCATATAGCCGTCAACCAGGGAATAATCCGAAATGTCACGCAGGTAAACAACAAAATAAGGAACCATCTCCAAGGTGGCGCCTCCTTCCCCGAGCAGCACGGAGATGTTTTCGAGGAGCCTTTCCGCCTGGGCGAGGACATCTCCCTCGTAAAGGACTTGTCCACGGCTGTCGATGCTGGCGGTCCCGCTGATAAAAACACGTCCGTCAGACAGCCGGACCCCCCTTTCGAAGGCTACGCCATAATCGTGCGTGGGGCTGAGATGCGTGAGTGCCTTCAGGTAGGTCTTGTCCGGTTCACGGATGTCAGGGCGGGTCAGAAAATCGATTGCCACGACGGCCGCGCGTCCCTCAGTCGCACCGCCGATGCCGGTAGATGCGATATAATGCGTGTCGTGGCTGAGTCCCTCTTCGGCGAATACGTCATTGCGCGCTTGCACAAGTCCGGCATAATTGGAATCAATGTCGCGAACATATATCCACGTCCTGACGCAGTGTGTCTTCAGTTCAAGGCCCAGCGGGCGGATGATTTCCAGGTATTTGGCGAAAAGCAGACGGGACTGGGTGTAGGAGTCCTGTCCGGCAGCTTCTTCTTCCGTCAGGCGCAGGCTATGGAAAAGGAATTTTGGTTTTTCCGCTGATGTCTGCACCAGAGCCGCGATACGACTGCCGTCGAGCGGGGGCTGCTCCACAATGGAAACCGCCGGCTTGCTGACGGAAGGGAGCCTTCCCTCCAGGGCCTCCCAAAGGGCTTTTGCCTGATTCTGCGCGTCGCTCAGGAAGAAGCGGACAAATACGGGAAAACGGCCTTGGGCAGCCTCTTTACGGAAATACTCCTCCATTCGTGAGAACAGGGAGGACAACGCATCGGGAAATGCATCTCCGGCAACGGGGCGTATGATTTCAAATCTGTCCACGGAGCAAAGATACGAAAAAAAGTTCTCATCGAAGTCCCGACCGCCGGAAATGCCGGAACGGATAGGCTACAGGTAGTCTTCGAAATACTGCGTAACCTTGTCCATCAGGTGGATGCGGTTGCGTCCGGAGACGTTGTGCTTGGCTACGGGGTAGGGGAAGTAATCGACCGGGATTTCCAGGTCGATGCACTGCTGGATGAAGCTGAGGCTGTGCTGCCATACCACGACATCGTCAATGGCGCCCTGGCAGATGAGGAGTTTTCCCTTGAGGTCCTTGGCCTTGTTCACCAGGGAGGTGAGCTCGAAGCCTTCGGGGTTGGTCTCGGGATTGTCCATATAACGCTCTCCGTACATGATTTCGTACCACTTCCAGTCGATGACCGGCCCGCCGGCGACGCCTGCCTTGAAAACGTCGGGATAGTGGGTGAGGAGGGAAATGGTCATATAACCGCCGTAGCTCCAGCCGTGTACGCCGATGCGTTCGCTGTCCACATAGGGGAGGCTCCGGAGCCGGTCGATGCCTATCATCTGGTCTTTCATCTCTTCCTGCCCGCAGCGGCGGTTGATGGCCTTTTCAAAGGCGGAACCCCGGTTCGGTGTGCCCCTGTTGTCCTGCACATAGACCAGATAGCCTTTCTGTGCCATGAGCATTTCCCACATCCGGATTTGTCCAAGCCAGGTATCCTGCACCAGCTGGCTGTGCGGCCCTCCATAGACATAGAGGATGAGCGGATATTTCCTGGAAGGATCGAAATCCTTGGGGTAAATGAGCCGATAGTAGTTGCGGAACTGCCCGTCGGCGCTGGGAACGGTTCCCAGTTCCACCTGGCAGGAGGCGTATCCCTCCAGCGGATCCGGGCCCTCGAAATGGAGCTCATTCACTTTTCCGTCCGTGGAACGCCGATAGACCCGGATGGGCGTGGAGGTGTTGGACCATGCATCCAGCATCCAGCGGCAGTCGGGCGTGAGTTGGATGCGGTGCCAGCCTCGGCCGGCCGTCAGTTGCACGGGTTTGCCGATCCCGGCCTTTTTCACGCTATTCCTGCGGGGGAGTTTCAGGCCTATTTTGAACAGGTGATTCTCCACGGGAGAAACCTCCGCCGAGGTGTAAAAGACCTGTGTTCCGTCGTTGTCCACATAGGCCACATCGGCATCCACGGCCGTCAGGCGGCGGATAGTTCCCAGGGTGTCCACCAGGTAGAGGTTGCGGTAGCCGTCCCGGTTGTCGGTGCGGTAGAGGAACAGGTCCGTTCTTCCCTTGAGGAAATGGATGGGGTCCTGCGGTTCCACCCAGGCTTCGTTGTCTTCGGTCAGAAGGGTGCGCACGTAACTGCCGTCACAGGAGCGGTACTGGTTCAGTTTCAGGTGATGCTGGCTGCGGTCCAATACCTGGGCAAAGACGTAGCGGCTGTCGGGGCTCCAGCTGATATTGGTGATGTAACGTTCTGTGGTAAAATCGTTTACCTGAAGATAGACCGTGCTGCAACTGGCAAAATCATATATCCCAACGGCAATTTCTTCGCTGGGCATTCCATTCATCGGATACTTGATTTGCCGGAGCTCTCCGGTGCGGGTGCGGATGTCCAGCAGCGGGAACCAGCTCACCTTGCTCTGGTCTTTCCGGTAGAAGGCCACCTTGGAACTGTCCGGACTCATATACCAGCCGGCGTCGATACCGAACTCGTTCCGGCTCACGCTTTCTCCGAAAACCAGATTGGGCCCGTCGGAGGGGGCGATGACAAAGCTTTCTCCCTTTTCATTGTCCCGGGCCATCAGGCTGCCGCGCTCCTGAAACAGGGTATAGCGCTCCTGCGGCCTGACTGCGGGCTTGTCGCCAATGCTACCATCGGCCTGCAGGAAAAGGCGGGGCATCCGGGAATAGCCTGCACCCTTGTAGATGGCTTCTTCCATCGTGAGGTCCTTCCCTTCGTGGGCGGGACGGGTATCGATGACGACATTTTGGGAATAGGCGATGCCGCAGGCGAGAAGGACGCTTGCAGCGGCGAGGAAAGGTTTTATCATGACTTAAAGGAAAAAGGGATCTTCGTTACGGTAATGGGTGGAGCCGACGGGGTCTTCTTCAACCCTGTCCACGATGGCCCTTTCGTAGCCGCGCCAGGGGAGGGCGCCCTTGAACTCCTTGTAGTGGACCGTGACGCGGAGGCCGGTCATCTGGGAGAGTTTTTCGGCCACTTCTTTATCGGCCACGGAGAATTTGAAAGTTTTGGACTGGACCGTTCCGGAGGCGTTCTTGCTGCCGTAGCCGGTGAGAATCATCTCTCCTTCATAGGTTTTGAAAACGTAGCCCGTGAGGGTGAGCGAGTTCAGTTCTCCGGTTTTGGTCCCGTCGGAGAATACCCAGAGGTACTTGAAATACCCCACTCCTGCGAGGGCGGCCAAAACAACGAGGGTGATAATCCACCCGAAGGGTTTACCAGGTCTGGACATAGTAAGTTTCTGTTATGGTATTGCAAATATAGGCAAAAAAGATGAATCAGAACAGGCCGGCCAATTCTTCCGGGGTGACGCCGTCGAAATAGTCGGCAACGGACATCCGGAGCAGCGCCTCCGGTTTTTGGCCGATAAGGGCGGCCGCCAGCTGCTCAGCCGGACGGTTCCCCAAAAAGTCCCCGCCAAAGATCAGGCTCTCGAAAACGCCGTGCCGGAGGGTATATTGTACCTGGATGGTTCCACAGGCGAATTTGCGGCCGGCGGCAAAGCTGGCGGAAGGGGAGCGGCCGAAATTCCATTCCCAGCTGCGGAACTTTCCATCGGCCATTTGGTCGATGTTTCGGATCTGCTCCGGAGTGAGCCGGATTTCCGGGCTGTCTCCGGCCAGTTTCTCCTGCAGGGCGTCCTGAAAGGCCCGAAGGTCGTGGAAGCGGGGCAGATAATCCTTGAGGTTGGCAACGCGGCTTCGGACCGATGCAATGCCGGCTGCCTGCAGTTTGCTGCCGGGGACGGCCAGGGCCCTGGTGAGGGTTTCCAGGTTCACGTCCCACATCAGGGTGCCATGAATCATCATCCGGTCCCTGCTCAGTCGCTTGGCATAGCCGGAGCATTTGCGGCCGTCCACGAGGATGTCGTTCCTGCCCGACCTCTGGGCGTCAACCCCCAGGCTTTGCAGCGTTTCGGCCATCAGCCCGTAGGCGTTTTCCATATCGGCCAGGGGACCGGCGATGCTGTAATTGAGGTTTCCCAGGTCGTGATAGACGGCGCCGCCTCCGGTGACTCTCCGCGCCAGGGTAATGTCCCGGCTCTCCAGATATTTCAGATCCACCTCGGCATACGGGCTCTGGTTAAGGCCGATGATGACCGAGGGCCGATTCTGCCACAGGCAGAAAACCTGCTCCCGGAGGCTCTCCAGGAGGAATTCGTCGTGCGCCATATTCCAGTGCGGATCGGTGCAGGAATTGATGAGATAATTCATGCCCCAAAAGTACGAAAAAATACTTATATTTGAAGAAATTTGAGTTTTATGAAACGTTTCCTGTCTGTTTTTGCCGCCTTTGCAGGGCTGTTCGCCGCCCAGGCCCAGAATGTGGCCCACCTCTCCCGTTATGCCGCCGCCAATGAGGCGCTTCCCCCTGTCTGCTGCACCCCCCGTATCGTGCTGTATGGAGATTCCATTACCGACGGCTGGGCCTCCCAGCGTCCGGACTTCTTTGCGCAGAACGGTTTTGTCGGGCGGGGAATCAGCGGGGAAGAGACCGCCCAGATGCTGCTTAGATTCCGGCAGGATGTCCTGGACATTCACGCTTCCGCTTTCGTGCTCCTGGGCGGAATCAACGACATTGCCCAGAATATGGGAGACCCGTATGTGGAAGACCTTACATACGCAAATATCCTCAGTATGATAGACCTTGCCTGGCAGAACGGAGTGCGCCCGGTCATCTGCGCCCTACTTCCCTCCTATTCGCTGCGCTGGCGGCCGGAAATCACCGACACTTTCGAGAAGGTGCAGTCCCTCAACGCCCGCCTCAGGGCTTATTGCGAGCGGCACGGCATCACCTTCATCGATTATGCCGAGGTCCTGGCGGGCCCCGACGGAAAAATCCTTCCCGAGTTCTCCGGCGATACCGTCCATCCCAACGCCGCCGGGTACGCCCGGATGGAACAACTGCTTTTGGACAAGCTCCGTTAGACTGTCTGCGGGGCGATGGGGCCGTTTCCACCCCATGGCCTGCCGCTTATGGTGGAATTCGGGGATTTTGCGTACCTTTGCAAGATGGACAAAAGCAAAATCAAGGTTTGCGTAGGGCTTTCCGGTGGGGTGGACTCGTCGGTGGCCGCATACCTTCTCAAACGGGAGGGCTACGATGTCTTTGCAATGTTTATGCAAAACTGGCACGATGCCGAAAGCACCCTTCATGGGGACTGCGAGTGGGAGGAAGATCGCTTCGTGGCGGAAATGGTGGCCCGGAAGATAGGCATTCCCTTCTATTTCGTGGATTTGTCCGGACAATATCGTCAGCGCGTGGTGGACTATATGTTTGACGAATACGCCAAGGGCCGGACTCCCAATCCGGACGTGCTGTGCAACCGGGAAATCAAGTTCGACGCCTTCCTTCAGCTGGCTCGGAAGTACGGGGCCGATTACGTGGCCACCGGGCATTATTGCCGGAGGGAGATCCTTCGCTGCGTACAGGATGACAGGGAGATTTATCGTATCCTGGAGGGGGCGGACCCGAACAAGGACCAGACGTATTTCCTTTGCCAGCTCACCCAGGAGCAGCTTTCCAAGGCCCTTTTCCCCATCGGGGACATCTCCAAGCCGGAGGTCCGGCGCATTGCCAGGGAGGCGGACCTGCCATCGGCCGAGAAGAAAGACTCCCAGGGGCTCTGCTTTGTGGGGAAGGTGGATCTTCCGACCTTTCTGAAGCAGAAACTGGCTTCGGTGGAAGGAGACGTGGTGGAGGTGTACGACGCCTATTACACCGCCGACCCCCTGTACAACTGGCAGCAAAACACGCTCTCCGGGCTCCTGAAGGCCGATGCCGTCCTGGAAAGAACTGTCCGCTACGCTCCGGAAGAGAAGGTCCTGACTTCGGACGGCCGGCCCCTCGGCGAAAGTCCGTTCGAGGAGGCAAAGCTATCGGCCTTGACGGATGAGGAATTGACGCGGCTGGCAATGCCCCTCCGCTACGATATCCGCTTTGAGACCGAAACCTACCGGAGCGGCAGGCGTCACATCAAGAAAACGCGGTACAAAGAGAACCCTTTCGGGAAAATCGTGGGAACGCATGAGGGCGCGCAGTTCTATACCATCGGCCAGCGGAAGGGACTGGGCGTCGGCGGCCATACGGAACCGGTTTTCGTCATTGCCACCGATACCGAAGTCAACCGCGTTTATGTGGGGGAAGGGCACGCCCACAAAGGCTTGAGCCGATTCTGCCTCCGGGTAGTCCCCGGGGAAATCCATTGGATCAGGCCCGACCTTGTCATGCAGCCCGGAGAAATGAGACGCTACCGCGTGCGCATCCGCTACCGCCAGCCGCTCCAAAGCACAACGCTCATCCGCCGCGAAAGCGGGCTGTACATCCTGTTCGACGCTCCCCAGCGGGGGATTTCCCCCGGCCAGTTCGCCGTCTGGTATGACGGCGAGGAGATGCTGGGATCGGGAGTGATTTAGCGTGCCTGTTTTGTAAGAATCCGTAAATATGTCTTTGTGGCAAGTTATCTGCAAATAGAGAACATTTCCAAGAGTTACGGCCCCAAGGTGCTGTTTCGGAACATCGGCTTCAATATCAATGAAGGCGACAAGGTGGCGTTGATTGCCCCCAACGGGACGGGCAAAACGTCGCTGCTGAAGATTCTGGCCGGGGCCGATGCCTCCGACAGCGGCGGCAAGGTCCTGTTCCTCAAGGATATCCGCATCGCTTTTTTGGAGCAGGAGTACCGCTACGACCCGGAGAAATCCATTTTCCGGCAGATAATGGACAGCTCTCAGGACTGGACCCGGGACCTGGATTCGGACCATCTGTGGCAGTATGAGCTGCGGGTCACTCAGCTTCTCTCCCAGTTTGGCCTGACAGACCCGGACAAGCTGATGAAAGACCTATCCGGCGGGGAAGTGAAGCGGGTGGCGCTTACCAGGATGCTTTCCGGCGAGGCCGATTTCTACATCATGGATGAGCCCACCAACCACCTGGACATCGATGCCATCGAGTTTCTGGAAAGCCACCTCAAACACAGGCGCTGCACCCTTTTTATGGTCACGCACGACCGCTACTTCCTGGACCGGGTGTGCAATACGGTGATGGAGATGGACCGGGGGAATATCTATATCTATCGGGGCGACTATATGAATTTCCTGGAGAAGCGCCAGGAGCGGATAGACAATTTCAATGCCGAGACCGAACGGGTGCGGAACCTCTATCGCCGGGAACTGGAATGGATGCACGCCACCCCCTGTGCCCGCACCGGAAAAGCCAAATACCGCAAGCAGGCTTTCTGGGACATCAAAGACCGGGCCCAGGATTCGTATATCCAGCAGAAGGTGGACCTGTCGGAAACAAAAGCCGCCGGCACCTATCTGGGCAATAAAGTCATCAACTGCCGGGACGTGAGTTTCCGCTGGAATGAAAAATACTACCTGAAGCATTTCACCTACAATTTCCAGCGGTACGAAAGAGTGGGAATCGTGGGACGGAACGCCACCGGGAAAACCACCTTTCTGAATCTTATCACGGGTGGCTGGAGGCCGGAAATGGGCGGTGTGGTGGAAGGGGTGATTGACCGGGGAGAATCCCTGAAGATAGGCTATTACCACCAGCGCGGGATGCAGTTCAAACCGGGCCAGACGGTACTGGAGACGGTAAACGACACCCACCTTCTGAACCGCTTCCTGTTTCCGCACGATATGCTGCAAAACCCGGTGGAACGCCTTTCCGGCGGGGAGAGAAGGCGCCTTTACCTTCTGACCATCCTGATGAAGCAGCCCAATTTCCTCATCCTGGATGAACCCACCAACGACCTGGATATCGTTACGCTGGAAATCCTGGAAGAATACCTGCTGGAGTTCAAGGGCTCCCTGATCATCGTTTCCCACGACCGCCACTTCCTGGACCGTCTGGTGGACCACCTTTTCGTGTTCTGCGGAGACGGCATAGTGAAGGATTTCGTGGGGAATTATACCGAGTACCGCAGTTTCATCAAAGACTTTGAAGCCGGGCAGAAAAAGTCCGAAGAAAAGCAGCCGCCCGCAAAGCTTCATGTCCCGAAGACAGCGGCAAAGCGCAAGCTGAGCTGGAAGGAGCAGCAGGAGTTGAAAGCGCTGGAGGATCGCCTTCCCGCCCTGGAAGCGGAGAAATTGCATCTGGAGGAGCAGCTTTCTTCCGGTATGCTGGATGCGGCGAGCTTGCAGGAAGCCGCAACCCGTTACGGGGAACTTCAGCGGGAGTTGGACCAGGCGGAAATGCGCTGGCTGGAACTTTCGGAAATCAATTAGGGGTCAGTTTAAGGGTCAGTACCTGGATGTATTCTCCGGTGAGACCTTGTCCGCCGTCCTGGGAATCGGCCAGGAGCAGAAGGGTCTGCCTTCCGTCCGGAAGAACGGGTCCCAGGCACATTCCCTCGTAATTGGCCAGATTTATGAAAGAGGTGTGGAAGCGTGTGAGCAGCGTTTTTTCCAGCACCTCTCCGTCGTCTTTCAGCGGGTCAACCACAAAAAGGCTGGTGCAGGTGAAAGCCTGGATCATATCCAGAAGACGCCCCCGCGGCACATACACTTCCCGTTCCAGCACCAGCAGGCGGCCGTCCGGCAGGGCGGTAAGGGCCGATATCCCGTGAACATAGGCCTGGGCGCGTGCCGACTCGGCGGCGGGGACGGCAGGCTCATCGGCCCGGTAGTACCACGTTTTTCCGGCCTTCAGCGTGGACAGATGGAAACTTTGCAGGCGATGCAGCGTTTCGGAGGGAAGGGGAGCCTCGGTGGTGGTCCAAAACCGGCCTTCCCGATAGGCGAGCGCCTCGAATCCGGCGTTTCGCCCGGGTGAGAGGAAAGGGGCGGGCACCTGGAGCCTCCGTCCCGTGGGCTGCCCGTTCAGGTAGTACTCCCGGATGCTCTGGTCGCCTTCGGACGAAACAAAAAGCGTCTGGGTTTCAGGCACATACACGACATCTTCGTTGTCCCGTCCCAGGGGGCCGCCGGCGTCGGTCTCAAAGGCCGATACCGGGCCGAGCGTGCCGTCTTCATTGAAGCCGATCGTAAAAAAGAACAGCCCGCCTCCCGCCGCCTTGTCGTGGACGACGGCATAGATGTCCTCGCTCACGTGGGAGATGCCGGAGTATTGTCCCGGGGGAATGTCCAGCCTTTTGAGCTGAAAGAGTTCTGCGGAAAGGGGCTGCGCCTGAATGGACAGGCCCATAAAGAACAGCAGGAGAACAAGCCGATTTTTCATCGGCACAAAAATAGCATTTTTTGCGTGATATTCCGCATAGTTTTGTTATCTTTGTAAATGCGGTTCAGGATGCCCGCAAGTATAACATCTAAAGGTATTAAGTATGGCAAAAGAAGCAGAAGGAGCCCAAGCGAACGCCGCCAGACTGAAGGCGCTCCAGGCAACAATCGACAAGATTGAAAAAGATTACGGAAAAGGCACCATCATGAAACTGGGAGACCAGCCGGAATGGGACGCCTCCCAGGTTATTCCCAGCGGTTCCATTGCGCTGGACCACGCCCTGGGCATCGGCGGTTATCCCAAAGGCCGCATCATCGAGATTTACGGTCCGGAATCCTCCGGTAAGACCACCCTCGCCATCCACGCGGTCGCCCAGGCCCAGAAGGCCGGCGGCATCGCCGCCATCATCGATGCGGAACACGCCTTTGACCGCACCTACGCCAAGGCGCTGGGCATCGATCTGGACACCCTCCTCATCTCCCAGCCGGACAACGGGGAACAGGCCCTGGAAATTGCGGACAACCTCATCCGGAGCGGCGCCGTGGACATCATCGTGATAGACTCGGTGGCCGCCCTCACTCCCCGGGCAGAGATTGAAGGGGAGATGGGAGACAACAAAGTGGGTCTCCAGGCCCGCCTGATGTCCCAGGCCCTCAGAAAACTCACCGCCAACATTTCCCGCACGGGAACGTGCTGCATTTTCATCAACCAGCTCCGCGAAAAGATAGGCGTGATGTTCGGAAATCCCGAAACCACTACCGGAGGCAATGCCCTCAAGTTCTATGCTTCCGTACGGCTGGATATCCGTCGTACCACCCAGATCAAGGACGGGGACGACGCCCTGGGAAACCACGTGAAGGTGAAGGTGGTCAAGAACAAAATGGCCCCGCCTTTCCGGAAGGCGGAATTCGACATCGTTTTCGGGGAAGGCATTTCCCGCAGCGGTGAAATCGTGGACCTGGGCGTGGACCTTGGGATTATCCAGAAGTCCGGTTCCTGGTTCAGCTACAACGAAAGCAAACTGGCCCAGGGCCGGGAAGCGGTGAAAAAGCTCCTCCAGGACAATCCCGAGCTGGCCGAGGAAATAGAGGCCAAAATCCGGGAAGCGATGAAAGGCGTCCAGGACTAGTCCAGCCTGCACAGGGAAAGCCGGTCGGCGTGCTCTTCTGAGAGGACGCCGGCTTTTTTCAGTTCCTCCAGCGTCCAGGCTTCCCGGGGCTGGTGCTCCCGGTACAGGACAATGCTGTGGGCCTCGGCCCTGGAGATGTGCGGATGGCGGGCCAGATCGGCCTCTGGAAGTGTCCAGAGGGCAAAGGGCTTCGCCTCCGAGCAATAGACCAGGTCCATCAGTCCCTCGTATTTCTCCTTGTCGAAACGATAAATTTCCAGCAGTTGCTCCGGGCGGGAGTAGCCGCCCAGCCTTTCCCGGTAGGCGACGATTTTCCCGGCAAAGTACGGGCCGATGCCCGGAAGGTCCAGAAGGGCGGTGCTGTCGGCCCGGTTCAGGTCCAGCCGGGGGATGTGGATATAGGGCTCCAGGCGTGCGTAAACGCTGTCGGCCACCACAAAACTTTTGGAAAAATCCTCTTTCCGGCGGAACTTTCCGCCCTTTTGCCGATAATGGTCGATGGCCTGCGCCTGTTTGGGGCTGAAGCCGAGGCGGCAGAGATCCTCCACTGAGACGGTATTGGGATTGAATCGGAACGATTCCACCCGTCGGGTGGATTCCCGAACGGCCGCAGCCGCCTTCGAATGGGGGGCGTTTCGACGGACGACGGAGGATGGCGCCACGTCGGCGGCCGCTCCGAAAAGGCTGTCTCCTTTTGCCGTGGGCACATAGACGTAAACCGTATCGGGACGGTCCCGGTTGGCGGCGATGCGGAGGCTTGCGGCCTTGTGGATAAAAACGGCGGTCTGGTAGCCGATAATGAGAAAAACCAGGGCGATTGCCCCTGTGACAAAACTGCCGTTAAGGCTCTTGGATTTGTTCTTCCCCTCTTTCATAACGCTTCTTTTTTTCGAGTTTGACAGCCGGTGCGCCGGCCACGACAAGAACGATTTCTCCCTTGGGCTCGTGTTCCCGGAACCAGGTGGCCAACCCCTGCAGGGTGCCCCTGTGGTGCTGCTCGTGCAGCTTGGAGATTTCCCTGGCTACGGAACAGGGCCGGTCCGGGCCGAAAAAGTCGGATAGCTGTTCCAACGTTTTCACCAGACGGTATGGAGACTCATAGAACACCATGGTGCGGGGTTCCGTGGCCAGTGCTTGCAGCAAGGTCTGCCGACCCTTTTTCTGCGGCAGGAAGCCTTCGAAGGCAAAACGGTCGCAGGGGAGTCCGCTGGAGACGATGGCGGGGATGCAGGCGGTGGCGCCCGGGAGGGTCTGCACCTCGATGCCTTCCTCGGCGCAGCTGCGGGCCAGGAGGAATCCCGGGTCCGAGATGCCCGGTGTGCCGGCATCCGAAATGAGGGCTACGTTGAGCCCGCCCAGGATGCGTTCCTTGACCAGCTGCACCGTCTGGTGCTCGTTGAATTTGTGGTGACTCCGGAGCGGACGGTGGATGTCGTAGTGCTTCAGGAGGATGGACGAGGTGCGGGTGTCTTCGGCCAGGATGATATCGGCCTCCCTGAGCACCCGAATGGCGCGCAGGGTCATATCTTCCAGGTTTCCTACGGGGGTGGGAACGATATACAGTTTTCCGCAGCCCTCTGTTTGACTTTTTTCCATAAAGTGTTATCTTTGCACTAAGTCAACCTAACAAAGTTAAGGAAATGTTTTTGGAAAATGCAAAAAAATCGGGCTGTATCGAAGTGATATGCGGTTCAATGTTCTCCGGAAAGACGGAAGAGCTCATCCGCCGGCTCAGGAGGGCCCAGTTTGCCCAGCAGAAGATAGCTACGTTCAAGCCTACCGTAGATAAGCGCTATTCTGAGCTGGACGTGGTCTCGCACGATTCCCACAGCATTTCCTGCACCCCCGTCAAGTCGCCTTCCCGGATGCTTCAGATTGATGAAGACGTGCAGGTGGTCGGCATTGACGAAGCCCAGTTTTTCGATGACAGCCTCATCGATGTGTGCCAGCAGCTGGCCAACCGCGGGGTCCGCGTCATCATCGCCGGCCTGGACACGGACTACCTGGGCAAACCTTTCGGCCCTATGCCGGGCCTGATGGCCATTGCCGAAGATGTCCAGAAGGTGCACGCCATCTGCCTGGGCTGCGGCGCGCTGGCCAACCATTCCCACCGCCTTTCCCGAAGCAAGAAACTGGTTGTTCTGGGAGAAAAGGACACCTACGAGCCCCTGTGCCGCGAGTGCTACCAGAAAGCCATCCGGGAAGACGGGGAGTAAACCCGCCCGTATGAGAGAAAAGCTGTTGGGGAAAAGCCCCGAAGAATTGAAGACGATTGCCCTTGAGGCCGGCTTGCCCGCTTTTGCGGGGAAGCAGATGGCCCAATGGCTGTACCGGAAGCGGGTTTCCGATATCTCCGAAATGACCAATCTCTCCCGGCAGGGCAGGGAAGTCCTCTCCGGGAAGTACGAGGTGGGCCTTGCGCTTCCGCTGGATGTGCAGACATCGGCCGACGGTACCCGGAAATACCTCTTCCCGGTGGACGGGGACGCCGCCAATGCGGTGGAGACGGTGATGATTCCGGATCAGGACCGCAAAACCCTCTGCGTCAGTTCCCAGGCCGGCTGCAAGATGTCCTGCCGCTTCTGTATGACGGGCCGCCAGGGCTTCCACGGCCAATTGACGGCGGCCGGCATCCTCTCCCAGTTTTTCGGGATAGAAGAAGCCGGAGAACTCTCCAATGCTGTTTTTATGGGTATGGGAGAACCCTTGGACAACTGGGAGGAAGTAAAGCGGGTCATCGAGGTGCTGACGGCCGACTGGGGTCTGTCATGGAGTCCCAAACGTGTGACCCTGAGCACCATCGGCGTCCTGCCGGAGCTGCGAAGGTTTCTGGACGAGTGCAAGTGCCACCTGGCGGTGAGCCTTCACAATCCCTTCCCTGAGGAGCGTCTGCAGCTGATGCCCGTCCAGAAAGCCTGGCCCCTGGAAGAAGTCATCGGCCTTTTGAGGAAATACGATTTTTCGGGGCAGCGGCGCGTGAGTTTCGAATACACCGTCTTTGACGGCTGGAACAATACTAAACGGCACGCTGACGGTCTCCTGCGGCTACTCAAGGGCTTGGAGTGCCGCGTGAACCTTATCCGCTTTCATCGCATCCCGGATTTCCCCTTCGGGCCGGCTCCCCTGGAGCAGATGGAAGCGTTCCGGGACCGACTCAGCCGGGGCGGAATCACGGCCACCATCCGTGCATCCCGTGGGGAAGATATTTTTGCAGCCTGCGGCCTCCTGGCCGGTAAACACAACAGCCTATGAAGAAGATTGTCCTTTTTTTGAGTCTGATCCTTCTGGCCGGCGCCTCCTTGTCGGCCCAGACGGTAAGTGAGCCCGAGTCCTCCTCCTTCGGCCTGGATGAGAAGGATGCCGCCGCCGTCCGGAAAATCCGTTACCGGATGGCCCAGATCCGGAAGTCCCGGCCTACGGTAGCGCTGGTCCTTTCCGGCGGCGGTGCCAAGGGCGCGGCCACGGTGGGTGTTCTCAAATACCTGGAGCAGTACGATTTCCCGGTGGATATGGTGGTGGGAACCAGTATCGGCGGCCTGGTGGGCGGTATGTACGCCCTGGGCTACAAGGCCGACTACCTGGACTCCCTGTTCCGGAATATGGACTGGAGCGTGGCCCTCAGCGACAAAGTGGACAAATCCTACATTCCCTATTCCCGTATCCGCTACAAGGAGAAGTACCTGTTGTCGTTTCCTTTCTATTATAAAGAGGACGATTACAAGAATTTCCTCCAGGGAGACATGCCCTTCGCCGCCGGCCGTTCCCGTGAAATCCGTCTGGGGGCCGACGAGGAACAGGATTTCAGCAGCCTGGCCCGGAACAGCCTGATGGGAAGCCTTCCCTCGGGTTTTGTCTTCGGCCAGAATGTGAACCAGATCATCACCTCCCGCACGGTGGGCTATAGCGATTCCACGGACTTTTTCAAAATGCCCATCCCCTTTGCCTGCGTGGCTACCGATATGGCTTCGGGCCGGGCCAAGATCTGGCACGAGGGCTCCCTGAACCTGGCTCTGCGCTCCACGATGTCCATTCCGGGCCTCTTCGCTCCGGTGCGCACCGGGGGGATGGTGCTGGTGGACGGCGGTATGCGCAACAATTTCCCGGTGAACATCGCCCGCCAGATGGGGGCGGACATCGTTATTGGTGTGGATTTGTCGGACAGCACGCCCGGGGCCAATGAAATCCAGAACCTCGGAGACATCCTGATGTCCACGATGAACCTTTTTGACGACGATGCGTTCAGCCTCAATGTCAAAAACGTGGATGTGCGTATCCATCCGGACCTGGACGGCTACAATATGCTCAGCTTCAACCGTACGGCCGTGGATACGATGTATGCCCGCGGTTACAAGGCAGCCCAGGCGATGAAGCCCCAGCTGGACGCCGTCCGGCACCGTCTGGGCAAGGCCCGCTTCCGCCTGAACGGCAATCCTGCGGTGGATCTGGAAAAGCGTCCGGTGATTATCGAGGATATCGAAATCGTGGGCGTAGGTGAGAAGGAGGCAGATTATATCCGTTCCAAGATGTATATCAAGCCGGGTTCCATTGCCGACAAGCAACTTATCGAAAAGGAGATTGCTGCCATTTTCGGCAAGGGATCCTACGATTATGTCACCTATGAGCTCCGCGGCAAGGAGGAACCTTATCGGCTCAGAGTCCTCTGCAAACGCGGCCCTATGCACCAGATTGGCTTCGGCGCCCGCATCGACACGGAAGACATCGTATCCCTGCTTCTCAATGTGGGATTCAACACCAACGCGATGCAGGGACATTCGCTGGACCTGACGGGACGCATCAGTATGAATCCCTATCTGGATGCGCGTTATTCCTATAACGCTCCCAATTTCTCCACTTTCAATGTCCGCGCCACCATTCAGTACTCCGGTTCCACCACTTTTCTGAACGGTCAGGCCGGCTATCTGAATCTGGCGATGCTGCAGTCGGTCCAGGAGCTGTATTTCTCCAATATGCACTGGTCCTTCTTCGATGTGAAGCTGGGCGTCAGGAACCAGTTCTTCAGCCTGATGAACATTGCAACTTCCACAGAATCCGGGGTGGATCAGACCTACCGTCAACGCTTCAATATGAATTTCCCCGGCGTATTTGCCGACGGCCGCGTCGAAACCCTGGACGACGATTATTTCCCTACCCGGGGCGTATCGGCCGGTGTCAACGCCGAACTGACCACCGATTTGCTTTTTGCCGGAGCCGGCCAGTCAACCCTCTATGGGATCGTGGGGTCGGACGGACGCTTCCCTTTGTCGGCGGGACGACTGACCTTTATTCCGCAGTACCATTTCCGTCTGGTCTTCGGCAATGCGCCGCCGGCTCCCATTGCCAATGTGCTGGGAGGAGACATGCGGGGCCGCTACCTGGAGCAGCAGATTCCTTTTGTGGGCCTGAACGATATGGCCATCCTGCACAACCATCTCCTGATGGGCCGCCTGGATGTGCGTTACAAACTGTTCAAGAACAGCTATGTGTCCCTGATGGGAAATGCGGCCTATGATTTCTCGGCTTTCAATAAAATCGGGGAGGGCAGCTTGATCGGCGGCGTTGGCCTGGGATATGCTTACGACTCCATCGCCGGTCCGCTGAAAGCGCAGCTGCACTGGTCTTCCCTGACCAAACAGGTGGGCGTGTACCTCTCGTTCGGCTATAATTTCTAGGCCGATGGACTCCCAGGACTATCCCCGCTGCCTTTCCCGCCTGCAAAAGCTCTGTTCCAAAGCGGAGTATTGCTCCTCGGATGTGTACAGGAAGGCCCTCAAGGCCCTGGAAGGAGATGCCGAGGCGGCTTCCCGGATGGTGGCTTCCCTGGTGGAGGACCGCTATGTGGACGATGCCCGTTATGCGGAGGCTTTTGCCCGGGAGAAGGCTGGGCTGCAGGGCTGGGGCCCTGTTAAAATCCGTTTCCAGTTGCGTGCCAAGGGCATCTCCGAGGAGGCGATCGGCGCTGCCCTCGGAGAAGTGGAACCCGAAAAGGCGGCCCAAAAGCTGGAGCGGCTCCTTGCTGCCAAAGCCCGCACCCTGGAAGGAGACCCCCGTTTCCGCCTCAAGATGCTGAAATTTGGCCTCTCCCGCGGCTACGAATACGATACCGTGGAAGAAGTCCTGAATAGAATTAAACACTGAAATATATGAACTTCATCACCCCCGACTTTATGCTCCAGACGGAGACGGCGAAGATGCTGTACCACCAGCACGCCGAGAAGATGCCCATCATTGACTATCATTGCCACCTGGTGCCGCAGTGGATTGCAGAGAACATCCAGTTCCGCGACATCACCCAGCTCTGGCTGGTGGACAAGAACTACGGAGACCACTACAAATGGCGCGCTATGCGGGCCAACGGCGTTTCCGAGGACTATCTTACCGGCGGAAAGCGCAGTGCCTGGGAAACTTTCCAGAAATGGGCCGAGACGGTACCCTACACGATGCGCAACCCACTCTACCACTGGACGCACCTGGAACTGAACCGGGTGTTCGGGATTGACAAGCTCCTTTGCCCCGACACGGCGCGGGAGATTTTCGAGGAGTGCAACGCCAAACTGGCCACGCCCGAATTCCGCGGCCAGGCCCTCATCAAAAAGTTCAATGTAGAGGTGGTGTGCACCACCGACGATCCGGCCGACGACCTGCGCTGGCACAAAATGATAGCCGAGCATCCCTTCGGCGTCAAGGTCATTCCTGCCTGGAGACCCGACTGCGCAATGGCCATCGAACGTCCCCAGACCTACATTGCTTACCTCCAGCGCCTGGGAGAGGCCGCCGATATGGAAATCAACTCCTATGCAAGCCTTTGCGAGGCCCTGAAAAAGCGCCACGACTATTTTGCCGCCCACGGCTGCAAGCTCTCCGACCACGGTCTGGAGAACTTCTATAGTACCGACTACAAGGACATTGAGATTGAACTCATCTTCAAGAAAGTGCTGATGGGCATTGCCCCGAATGCCAAAGAACTTGAAAAGTTCCGCAGCGCCTTCCTGCACGACCAGGCTGTGATGGATGCCGAGGCTGGCTGGGCCCAGCAGTTCCATATCGGCGCCATCCGGAACAACAATACCAAGATGTTTGCCGAGGTGGGGGCCGATACAGGATACGATGCCATCCACGATCTGGATATCGCCACGTCCGGCCATCGCTTCTTCGACCGGCTCACCCAGGAAGGCAAGTTGGCCAAGACCATCCTCTATTGCCTGAATCCAAAGGACAATGCGGTGATGATGACGATGGCTTATACTTTCAATGACGGAACCGTTCCGGGTAAGATGCAGTTCGGCAGCGGTTGGTGGTTCCTGGACCAGGAAGTGGGAATGCGCCGCCAGATGGAAACCCTCAGCAACCTGGGCCTGATCTCCCGTTTTGTGGGAATGCTCACGGACAGCCGCAGCTTCATCTCCTATCCCCGCCATGAGTACTTCCGCCGCATCCTCTGCGACATCTTCGGAAAGGACCTGGAGAGAGGAAAGCTGCCTCTGTCCGAGATAGAATTCATCGGGCAGATGATTGAAGACATCAGCTACAACAACGCCAGGAATTATTTCTGTTTCTAATGAGATACGTCAGGATCAATCCGGCCGACAACGTGGCAGTGGCGCTCCAGGATCTCTCTAAGGGGGAACTGGTGGAAGGCGTGCGTTTGCAAACGGACATTCCCCGCGGCCACAAGATTCTTCTCAGGAGCCTCAGGGCAGGGGAGAATGTCATCAAGTACGGCTTTCCCATCGGCCACGTGACCCGGGAGGCCGATGCCGGCACCCTGGTGGACCATTCCTGCATCAAAACCAATCTGGAAGGCCTTCTGGCCTATGATTATAATCCTTCCCTGGTGGAGATTCCGGAAATTGCTCCCAAGCGCACGTTCAAGGGCTTCAAAAGGGCCGACGGCCAGGTGGGCATCCGCAACCAGATCTGGGTCATCCCCACGGTGGGCTGCGTGAACGGCGTCTGCGAGCAGATGGTCGCCCGTTTCAAGACCGAACTTGAAGAAGAACTCGGAGCGAAGCGGCACAGGGGGGCTGGGGGATTAGGTCCCCAGTCAGTCGAAGATTGTTGTGCACCGATGGCATCGGTAGATGCTATCGTGTGCTTCCCTCACAATTACGGCTGTTCCCAGCTGGGAGACGACCACGAGAATACCCGCAGGGTGCTTGCCGATATGGTGCACCACCCCAATGCCGGCGGCGTGCTGGTGGTGAGCCTGGGTTGTGAAAACAACCAGCTGGATGCTTTCCGCGAATTGGTGGGCCCGGTGGACGAAACCCGCGTGAAGATGTTCGTCTGCCAGAAGGTGGACGACGAGATTCAGTACGGCGTGGAACGCCTTCGGGAAATCTATGCCGCCTGCCGGCAGGACAAGCGTACGGAGGTTCCCGTCAGCGAACTGCGGGTGGGGCTCAAATGCGGTGGGTCCGACGGCCTTTCCGGCATTACGGCCAACCCGCTTCTGGGGGTTTTCTCCGATTGGATTGTCGCCCAGTGCGGCACCACGGTGCTCACCGAGGTGCCCGAAATGTTCGGGGCCGAGACCATCCTGATGAACCGTTGCCAGGACCGTTCCACCTTTGAGAAGAGCGTTCAGCTGATCAACGATTTCAAGGAATATTTCATCCGGCAGGGGATGCCGGTGTACGAGAATCCGTCTCCCGGCAACAAGGCCGGCGGCATCTCCACCCTGGAGGAAAAGTCGCTCGGCTGTACGCAGAAATGCGGAAAGAGCATTGTCCGGGGGGTGTTAAAGTATGCCGAACCCCTTCGTGTCCGGGGCTTGAATCTTCTGTCGGCCCCCGGCAACGACCTGGTGGCCTCGACGGCCCTTGGTGCCAGCGGCTGCCAGATGGTCCTTTTCACCACCGGCCGCGGAACGCCCTTCGGCAGTTTCGTGCCCACGATGAAGATTTCCACCAATACCGCGCTCAGTGAGGCCAAACCCTCCTGGATAGACTTCAACGCCGGCGTGCTGGCCCAGGGAGAGCGGATGGAGGAGGTTTCGGCCCGTTTTATCGACTATGTACTGTCCGTCGCTTCGGGCGAGGCCGTCAATAATGAAAAGCACGGCATCCGCGAAATCGCCATTTTCAAACAAGGAGTGACATTATAAAACACAGAGATGGAACGACTAAACAGAAAGTCTGCACCGCAGGCAAAAACATACACCGAGAAGGTGATCCAGTTTGGCGAGGGAAACTTCCTCCGCGCATTTGTCGAGTGGATTATCTGGAAAACCAACCAAAAGACCGCTTTTAACGGCTCCGTGGTGGTGGTCCAGCCCATCGAGAAGGGAATGGTATCCTGGCTGAACGAACAGGAGGGCCTGTATCACCTGAACCTGCAGGGTCTGCAGAACGGCGAGCCCGTGAACAGTCTGGACCTGATTGACGTCATCTCCCGCGGCCTGAATCCGTACGAGGATTTCGCCGCCTACCTGGCCCTGGCCGAGCAGCCGGAAATCCGTTTCGTAATTTCCAACACCACCGAGGCCGGCATCGCCTTCGACCCGGCCTGCAAACTGGAAGACAAGCCGGCCAGCTCCTACCCCGGAAAACTCACCCAGTTGCTGTACCATCGCTGGAAGCATTATAATGGCGCCCGGGACAAGGGCCTGATTGTTTTCCCCTGCGAGCTCATTTTCGAAAATGGCAAGCAACTGAAAGCCTGCATCCGCCAGTATATCGACCTGTGGAAGCTGGAACCGGAGTTCGGTGCCTGGTTCGAGGAGGCCTGCGGCGTGTACAGCACCCTGGTGGACCGTATCGTCCCCGGCTATCCGCGCGACACGGCTGCCGAGCTGTGCGATCGTGCCGGTTATGAAGACCGCCTGCTGGACAAGGCCGAAATCTTCCATCTCTGGGTGATCGAGGCTCCGAAGGAGGTGGCTGCCGAATTTCCTGCCGACCAGGCCGGCCTGCACGTGCTGTTCGTCCCTTCCGAGGCCCCTTACCACGAGCGGAAGGTGACCCTCCTGAACGGTCCCCATACTGTCCTGAGCCCCGTAGGCTACTTGAGCGGCCTGAACACTGTAAAGGAATGCTGCGAAGATCCAGAGATTGGCGTTTTTGTGAAAAAGGTGATGTACGATGAACTGCTGCCCACCCTGAACCTTCCCGAGGAAGAGCTCCTGCAGTTTGCCGGAGACGTGGTGGAGCGTTTCCGAAACCCCTTCGTCAAGCATTTTGTAACATCCATCATGCTCAACTCCTTCCCCAAGTTCAGGACCCGCGACCTGCCCGGTCTCAAGACCTACCTGGAGCGCAGGGGAGCGCTGCCGCAGGGCATTGTCCTGGGTCTTGCGGCCATCTGCACTTACTACAAGGGCGGCAAGCGCGGCCAGGACGAGATTGTCCCCAATGACGCCCCCCGGATCATGGACCTGTTGAAGAAGCTCTGGGCCACCTCGGACGTGGCGCAGGTGGCCAGGGGCGTGCTGGCCGATGAATTCATTTGGGGAGAAGACCTCAACGCCGTTCCTGGCCTGACCGATCTCCTGTGCAAAGATCTTGCCCTCATCCAGGAAAAAGGTATGCGTGAAACCGTCAAATCCATTCTTAGCCTATGAGTACACAGAAAAAATTAATGACCAACTGGCGCTGGTGGATCTGCAGCCTGCTGTTTGTGGCTACCACCGTGAACTACCTGGACCGCCAGGTGCTTTCCCTTACCTACAAGGAGTTCATCGCCCCCGAGTTTCACTGGACTGATGCCGATTACGGTACCATCACCTCCCTTTTCTCCATCTTTTATGCCGTTGCCTGCCTGTTTGCCGGCAAATTCGTGGACTGGATGGGTACCAAGAAGGGATTTCTCATCGCCATCGGCGTATGGTCCCTGGGTGCCGTGATGCACGCCGGCTGCGGTGTGGCTACTACCTGGTTCGTGGACGGGGTCGATTCCGTAGCGGCACTCCGGGCGGTGGAGGCTGGGTCCCATGCGGCCCTGGCCATTTCCACGGTCAGCGTCTATCTGTTCCTGCTGTGCCGGGGTATCCTGGCCTTGGGAGAGAGCGGCAACTTCCCGGCCGCCATCAAGACTACGGCCGAATACTTTCCCAAGAAAGACCGCGCTTTCGCCACATCCATTTTCAACGCGGGCGCATCCGTGGGCGCGTTGTCCGCACCCTTGCTGATTCCGCCGCTGGCCAAGCATCTCGGCTGGGAGATGGCTTTCATCATCATCGGCGCCCTGGGCTTTATCTGGATGTTCTTCTGGCAGTTTATGTATGACAAGCCCGAAAAGAGCAAGCATGTGAACGAGGCCGAACTGGAGTACATTCATCAGGACGATGCGTTCGACGCCGCTGCCAAGACTTCTTCGGACGATGAGAATTCCATCCCTTTCATCCGCTGCTTCCGCTACAGGCAGACATGGAGCTTCATCGTGGGCAAATTCCTTACCGACGGTGTCTGGTGGTTCTTCCTTTTCTGGGCTCCCGCCTATTTTCATGACCATTTCAATGCGCCGGCCAGTTCTCCGCTGGGCCAGGGCCTCATTTTCACCCTGTACGCCATCGTTACGGTGGTTTCCCTGTTCGGTGGTTATCTGCCCAAACTTTTTGTGGAGAAGAGAGGAATGGATCCGTATGCCGGCCGCATGCTCGCAATGCTTATTTTCGCCTTCTTCCCGCTGGTGGCCCTGGCTGCTCAGCCGATGGGTGCCCGCAGTCCCTGGTGGCCGGCCGTCCTCATCGGCATTGCGGCCGCCGGACATCAGGCCTGGAGTGCCAATATCTTCTCCACCGTTGGTGATATGTTTCCCAAGAGCACCATCGCTTCCGTGACGGGAATCGGAGCCATGGCTGGCGGCATTGGCTCCATGATTATCCAGAAGGTGGCCGGAAACCTCTTCACCTATGCGGCGGAGCAGGGTGCCGCCTTCCATTTTCTTGGCTTCGAGGGCAAGCCGGCCGGATACTTTATCATGTTCTGCTACTGCGGCCTGGCCTACCTGATCGGCTGGGTTATCATGAAATCCCTTGTTCCCAAGTATAAGCATGTAGAGGTATAAAGGACGGCAAATATGGCAAAAGTAGTAAGCTTCGGCGAAGTGATGCTTCGCCTTTCGACCCCGGGATACCAGCGTTTTTCCCAGGCTCACCAATTTGATGCAAGCTTTGGCGGCGGGGAGGCTAACGTGGCCGTTTCACTGGCCAACTACGGCGTGGACGCCCATTTTGTGACCCGCCTTCCCCAAAACGACATTGCCGATATGTGCACGGCCGAGCTCAGGGGTCTCGGCGTAAACCTGGATGGCGTGGTGTACGGGGGAGACCGCGTAGGTATCTATTACTTGGAAACCGGAGCAGTGGCCCGAGGTTCCAAGGTTGTGTATGACCGCGCCCATTCCGCCATCTCCGAAATCAAGCCCGGGATGGTGGACTGGTACAAGGTATTGGACGGAGCCGATTGGTTCCACTGGACCGGCATTACCCCCGCCCTTAGCCAGGGGGCGGCCGATGCCTGCCTGGAGGCTATCGGAGTGGCCAATGAACTGGGCGTGAAAGTCTCCTGCGACCTGAACTACCGAAAGAAACTCTGGAAATATGGCAAAACTGCTGCAGAGGTAATGCCCGCCCTGGTGGCCGGCTGCGACCTTATCCTGGGCAACGAGGAAGATGCCGAGAAGGAGTTCGGCATTAAACCGGAAGGCTTCGATGCCGAGAAGACCGGCGGCGAGATTGACCAGAGCATCTTCGTGAGCGTGGCAGAGCAGTTGATGAAAAAATTCCCGAAGTGCAAGAAGGTGGCCATCACCCTGCGGGGTTCCATCAACGCCAACCACAACACCTGGGGCGGCGTCCTTTACGATGGTAAAACCCTCTGGCAGAGCCGTCGCTACGACATTACCCACATCGTTGACCGTGTGGGCGGCGGCGATTCCTTTATGGGTGGCCTCCTGTACGGCCTCATTGCCTACAATACCGATCAGGAAGCCATCGAGTTCGCTGCGGCAGCCTCCTGCCTCAAGCACACCATCCCGGGCGACTACAACCGTGTGACGGTTTCTGAAGTGGAAGCTTTAATCAAAGGCGGCGGTTCCGGCCGTGTATCCCGTTAAATTATGGCAAAATTCAATAAAATCGACACAATCAACATCATCCGCAATACCGGTATCGTTCCGGTGTTTTACAACAAGGATGCGGAACTCTCCAAGAAGGTGGTGAAGGCCTGCTATGACGGCGGCATCCGTTCCTTCGAATTCACCAACCGGGGAGACGGAGCCCACAAGGTATTTGAAGCCCTGGTGGACTTCGTACGCGGGGAATGCCCCGAGATGGCCCTGGGTGCCGGTACCATCCTGGATGCGCCCACAGCCGTCCTTTATATGCAGATGGGGGCAGATTTCCTGGTATCCCCCTGCATGGTGGAAGAAGTGGTGACGGTGGCCAACCGGCGTGGCGTTCCGTACAGTCCCGGCTGCGGAAGCGTTACCGAGATCGTGAAAGCGATGGAACTAGGTTGCGACATGGTGAAGGTGTTCCCGGCCGGCAACGTGGGCGGCCCTTCTTTCGTGAAGAACATCCTGGGCCCGCTGCCCTGGGCCATGGTGATGTGCACCGGCGCTGTGGAACCCACGGAAGAGAATCTCACGGCCTGGGGAAAGAGCGGTGTCACCGCCGTGGGAATGGGTTCCAAACTCTTCCCCAAGGATGTCATTGCCGCCGGAGACTGGAAAACCATCTCCGACCTCTGCGCCAGGTCCCTGGCCTGGTTTAAAAAATAATTTGTACCTTTGCACGCTTGGTGGGACGATCTGTCGCGGCCGAAAGGCTGAGGAAAGTCCGCACAGGGAAGGGCACCCGGCTGTGGAAAGCACAGTGGGGAGTAATCTTCAAGCAGCGTAACAGAAAAGTACCGCCGGAGTTTTTCTTTTTTTTCTCCGGTAAGGGTGAAAACGCGGGGTAAGAGCCCACGACGCCGTCTGGCGACAGCCGGCGGGTACGCTGCCCGGGCCTGCAAGACCAAATATACCGGCAGTCGAGGGCGGCCCGCCTGATGCCGGGGGGTAGGTTGCGAAGATAAATGACAGATTTAAAAACAGAAAGCGGCTTACGGCCCCACCATCCTTTAAGGAGGCGACTCACAAGTTTGAGCCGCCTCTTTTTTCTTTAGCCCAGCATTGCTTCGCAGGCTTGCAGGACGTCCTGGAAAGTTTGCTCGAAGTCTCCGGTGTACCACGGATCGGCCACATCGCGGCTGCTGCCGGTGAAGGACATCATCAGCCGGATTTTTCCTTCCGGGTCTTCGGGGATGATGCGGCGGATCCACCTCAGGTTGGAGGCGTCCATACAGATGAGGAGATCGAAGCGCTCGTAATCGGCCCGGATTACCTGACGGGCGCGTTTTTCGGGGTCGAAGGCCACGCCGTGCTGGCTGAGGCAGCGCCTGGCCGGCGGATAGATGGGGTTGCCGATTTCTTCCGTGGAGACGGCAGCAGATTCAATATGATACCGGCTCTCAAGTCCTTTGGCTTTGACAAGGGCCTTGAGGATGAACTCGGCCATCGGGCTCCTGCAGATGTTCCCGTGACAGACAAACAAAATATTCTTCATAATCATTAATCAATTCCGCAGGGTCTCAGCCCTTCTACAACTTCCACCTCTCCGGGACCGTGCCAGATGAAACGGAGCTGCATGGGAAGGGTGGTGAATTCATCGTTCTCGCAGCCGGCGATGACCAGGGTGTACTCCGTTCCCGGTGTCAGCGTATCGTCCTGGTTGAGATTCCAGAAGTCGGGCCCTTTGGACAACTCGCCATCGAGGAATCCGTATTCGCTGTACATCTCCACCAACTTGTATAGATACTCCTGCGGAAAGAAATATTTGTCGCTGATGGTCTCGGAATTCTCGTAGTCCCAGAAATAGCTGAGGCTGTTGTCGGAGGGTGTGATGTGGATTATGCTTTCTTCGAAACTCACCTCAAAGCCAAGTGCTCTTTGGGGAATGGGACGGGTATGGTAAAAGACTTCTATGGGCTCCCCGATCAGCTCGTGGGTCCTGGGGTGTATCTGGAACAGGATGAAGCGGTAGTCGGAGTCGGCACTGATGCTTGAAATGGAAAACTGACGGCTGCCCCGGTAGCAAAAAATGTCGGTAAAGCCGCCCCTATCGTAATAGGGGAGCGTTTCTTCCCAAAAACGGACGTGGTAGGCAATGGCCTCTCTGGCGGGAGACGAATAGTGCTTCTCCTGAGGGCTTAACTGCAGATACGAGTAATAGGCCTTGATATTCATGGCCCCGACGGTGATGCGGACGCGGGAACCGCCCAAATAAGTGAGTTCCACCCGGAATTCACTTTCCGTAACGCTCCTGTCTTTGGAGCAGGAAAGCAGCAGGATTCCCAGACAGAATATGGTCAAAAAGCGCTTCATTTACAATTGCTTATAGATACTCAATATAAAACGGACGGCTCCCATGCTGTGTTTTCCGTATTCGCCGAAGTCATAGGAGATGTTGTGTCCCTTGAAAAACTCTTCCGCCTTCTGGCCGTTCACGAAGGGGACGGTGGTGTCTTCCGTACTGTGAAAAAAATGGATGGGATGCCGGGGAATGAAATGGAGAACCGAATTCAGCATCAGCGCCTTGTACAACCTGGCGGTTTCCGGGTTCTTTTTGTCTCGTCCGACATCGGTCATCAGGTCGCTCACGGAGCGGGCGTTCATCATAATGTTGATCTGCTTGACCGTGTAATTCTTGGAGTTGATCCAATCGTTATAGTTCTGCAGAAGGACGGGCTTGAAAAATTGGGAAATGTCCAGTCCCAGCTTGTCTCCCTCGTTGATTCCCTGGACAATCATCGGGATGGCGCAGGGGATGCCCGTGAGGTCTTCCAGCATGGAAACGTCGAAGGTGGCGGCCAGGTCATAGGGGCCTCCGCCCGCGTAAACCTCCTTGATGGGAAGAAGGTCCTCGAACTCGTCCTGGATGATATCCATCACGCCCAGGGTAGTGGAGCCGCCCTGGGAATAGCCCAACAGGATCACCTCTTCGCTTTCCGGTTTCCGGCCGATGTGCTCCAGATAAGGCTTCACGGCCAGGGCCATATCCACCACGCTGCGTGCGGTGCTTTCCACATGCATATACGGATGGATGCGGTCCCGGGTGACCCCGAAGCCGATATAATCGGCAATGACCACCGCATAGCCCTTGCCGGCCAGGATGCCTTCCAGCGGAAAGCTTTCCGACGGGCATTCATAATTGGCCCCGATGGTGAAGTGGCTCACGATGAGCATATTCTTGATTTTCCCCCTGGCGGGCAGCAGCAACTTTCCGGAAAGGGTGAGGGGAGAGCCGTCCAAATCGTGTCCGGCATAGGTTCCGGCTATGTGAATGAGCCGGTTGCTTTGGATGTTGCCCAAAAGCTCTTTTGCAATGTCGATGGCGGCGACGGAGGCCAGTTTGGTATCTTCGCCGTCTCCCGCTTCCATAAAGCGGATGTCGGGGTTGAGATTGCCGTCCGAAACGATTTCGCCACTGGTCACCTTGGTGACGTGGAAGGTCTCAAAGTCCGCGATTTCCACCTCCGGGTGCCGGCAGCTTGCCAGAGCCAGGGCAGTCAGTCCGATATAAAGGAAAAGTCTTTTCACCATGCTACCATCTGTAATAAGCACCGAACGAAAGGAGGCGGGATCCCGCCTGGAAGATGTGAAAGATGTCGGTCATCGAATTGAGCATTCCGAGTTCCGCGTTTCCGCCCCAGTGCCCTTTCCCGACTTCCACCCCTATCCAGTTCAGGTTGAGGGCGATGCCTGCCTTGAACTGTTTCTGGTTGTCAAAGGTAAACAAGGCGCCCGCCCCCAGTCCCGAGTAGAGGCGGACCATCGGCCGGTCCAGGTAGGTGAAACGGACGGTGGGCATCAGCACGATATCCCAGTTGTGCACCGGAACTTCCGCTTTTATCAGATTGTGGTAGCGGTCGAAGTTGCCCTCCTTCCAGAAGATGCCTTCCGCATCGGCCTGGATGCCTACGCTCACTACCCTGGTAAGGCGTCGGAGATATTCGGCGTAGAAATGACCGGTGTAGCCGAAATCGTATTTCTCCATCCGGGAAAAGGAAGGCGGAAGTGACTCCGGGGAGGGGTAGGTCCCGCGGGGATTGGCGTGGAAAACGAGTGTTTCGAAAAGCATGTCTCCCCAGCCGAAGCGGAAAGTGTGTTTTTCCCCGGGCGGCTGCGTCGCAAAAGCGGGCACGGCCACACACAGAAGCAGGAAGGCGAGTAACTTGCGCATTTTTATTGAATCCTGGCCCGGATGGCCCGGGTGGCCTCTTCGTAACCGGGTTTTTCCAGCAGGGCAAACATATTCTTCTTGTAAGCCTCTACGCCGGGCTGGTTGAAGGGATTCACCCCCAGGGTGTAGGCGCTGATGCCGCAGGCAAACTCGAAGAAGTAAAGGAGAGCGCCCAGATGCTGTGCATCCAGGGTTTCGATGGACACGGTCATCTGGGGAACTCCGCCGTCGATGTGGGCCAGGCGGGTACCCAGTTCGGCCATGTGGTTGCAATGCTCCACGTGTTTTCCGGCGAGGAAGTTGAGCTGGTCCAGGTTCTGCGGATCGGGGCCGATGACCATGCTTCGCCGGGCCTTTTCCACGTGAAGGACGGTCTCGAACAGGATGCGGGTGCCTTCCTGGATGAACTGGCCCATGGAGTGGAGGTCGGCCGTGTTGTTCACGCTGGCGGGGAAGATGCCGGTGCCGTCCTTCCCCTCGGATTCACCGTATAGCTGTTTCCACCATTCGGCCACGTAGGTGAGTTTGGGATTGTAGTTGACCAGGATTTCCGTTGTCTTCCCATATTCGGAGAACAGGAGGTTTCGCATGGCAGCGTAGACCACGGCGGGGTTTTCGGCCGATTTCACCGCGAGGGAACTTTCGGCCTTGCGGGCGCCTTCCACCAGGGCGTTGATGTCCATTCCGGCGGCGGCGATGGGCAGAAGGCCTACCGGCGTGAGGACGGAGAACCGGCCGCCCACGTTGTCAGGAACGACGAAGGTCTTGTAGCCTTCTTGGTTGGAGAGGGTCTTGAGGGCGCCCTTCTTCGCGTCAGTGATGGCTACGATGCGCTGGGTAGCGTCCGTTTTACCGTAGCGCTCTTCGATAAACTGTTTCACGATGCGGAAGGCAACGGCCGGCTCCGTGGTGGTGCCGCTCTTGGAAATGACGATGCAGGCCACGTTGCGCTCGGCGGCCAGGTCCATGAGTTCGGCCAGGTATTCCTCGGAAAGGTTGTTGCCGGCAAAGACCACCTCGGCGGCGTCTTTTCTCTTGAGCTGCTTGGCAAAGTTGTGGCTCAGGGCCTCCATTACGCACTTGGCGCCCAGGTAGCTGCCGCCGATGCCGATGGCAATCACCAGGTCCACGCCTTTGCGGGCCCATTTGTCGCGGATGGCTTCGTATTCGGACAGTTCACGGTCCGTAATCTGGCGGGGGAGTTTCTTCCAGCCCAGGAAATCGTTGCCGGCGCCGGTCTCGTCCTTGAGAACATCGAAGGCATCCAGGGCCTTGGCTACATAAGCTTCATACTTGGCGGAATCTACAAAAGACTCGCAGCCTTTGGTTTCTACTCTGATCATATAGGATTCTTTGTTTTGTTTCTCAATTCGCAAATGTACGCATTTTCCGCAAATAATCCTTATCTTTGAGCTATGAATGCTATGCTTACCGTTCTTTTGAGTCTTTTATGGACCCTTCAGCTGCCCCTTCCCAAGATGGTGGAGATTCCCGGAGGGCGTTCCTACATGGGCACCCTGAATCCTTCTGTGGAAAACAGGGATGAAACGTATCGGGAGGTGTGCCTTCCGGCCTTTCTGATGAGCGAGACGGAGATTACCAACGCTCAGTATGAGGCCTTTGACCCTGCTCACAAGGCCCTTCGTGGGTACAAAGGTTTTTCGAACGATGACGATGAGGCTGTGGTGATGGTGAGCTGGGAGGATGCCCAGGCCTATTGCCGATGGCTT
>ONOH01000024.1 GCA_900319405.1 uncultured Bacteroidales bacterium
GGGTACCGTGTCGGTTGCCGGTGCCCCCAAGCGTGAGATCCAGGTCTATTGCGACCCCGCCCGCCTGGAGGCCTACAACCTCTCCGTCCCGGTCATCTCCCAGATTATCGCCTCCGAGAACCGCAACATCCCTTCCGGCAGCATCGACATCGGCTCGGATACCTATACCCTCCGCATCAAAAAGGAGTTCCAGGACCCTTCGGAGCTCCTGAACGTGGTGCTGGGCAATCACAACGGCGGCACCATCTACCTCCGGGATGTCGCCCGCGTGGTGGATGACGTGGAGGAGAAGTCGCAGGAGTCCTACACCAACGGCACCCGCGGCGCCCAGATCATCATCCAGAAGCAGTCGGGCTACAACACCGTGGAGGTCATCCGGAAGGTGAAAAAGGAATTGAGCGCGCTGGAGCGCGATCTCCCGGCCGATATCCGCATCACCACCGTGGTGGACAACTCCGACAACATCCTGCGCACCATCAATTCCCTGAAAAACACCATCCTCATCACCTTCCTGGTGGTGATGCTGGTGGTGTTCCTCTTCCTGGGCCGCCTCAAGGGCACCCTCATCGTTGTGCTGAGCATCCCCATCGCCCTGCTGGCCTCGCTGCTGTACCTGTTCGCCACGGGGAACACCCTCAACATCATTTCGATGAGCGCCCTTTCCATCGCCATCGGCATGGTGGTGGACGACGCCATCGTGGTGCTGGAGAACGTGACCTCGCACCTGGAGCGGGGAGAAAAACCCAGGGAAGCCGCCGTGCACGGCACTTCCGAGGTGGGTATCTCCGTGATCGCCTCCACCCTCACGATGCTCTGCGTGTTCCTCCCCCTGACGATGATTTCCGGTATGGCCGGCATCATGTTCCGTCAGCTGGGCTGGATCGTTTCCATCATCATGATCGTGTCCACTACGGCCGCCCTCACGCTGGTCCCCATGCTGTGTTCGCAGCTGATGGACAACAAGCACAATACGGGAAAACTCTTCAATTTGGTCTTCGGCCCGGTGAACAGAGTGCTGGATGGGATTTCGGCCGGCTATTCCCGCTTCATCGGCTGGTGCATGCGCCACAAAAAGCTCATCCTGCTTGCCGCCATCGTCATTTTTGCGGCGGTGATGGCCCTCTACGTCCCCCGGATGAAGACCGAGTATTTCCCCAATGCCGACTCGGGCCGGATGCAGGCCACCGTCGAACTGCCCATCGGAACGGCGCAGGACGTCACGCGTGAGGTGGCCGCCCGCATCTACCGGAAAATCGCCGAGGACATCCCCGAAATCAAAGTGATGAGCTACCGTTTCGGCCAGGCCGATTCCGACAACGCCTTCGCCTCGATGCAGCAGAACGGCACCTACCTCATCTCGATGAACATCAACGTGGGCTCGATGGAGAACCGCAAGCGCAGCCTGAGTGAACTGGCCGATATCGTGAGGGCCGACCTGCGCCTCTTCCCCGAGATCAACAAGTTCAACGTGACCGAGGGCGGCGGTATGGGCGGACGCGCCTCCGTCCAGCTGGAAATCTACGGCTACGACTTCACCGATACGGAGAATGCCGCCCGCGCCGTGCGCGCCCGAATGATGGAGAGCGGGCTTTTCGCCCAGGCCATCCTTTCCCGCGACCAGTACACCCCCGAATATGAGGTGGACTTCGACCGCGAGAAACTGGCGATCAACGGTTTGTCTTCCGTGACGGCCGCCGCCGCCGTATCGGCCGCGATGTCCGGTTCGGTGGGTTCCTTCTACCGTGAGGACGGTGAGGAGTACAACATCCGCGTGCGCTATGCGCCGGAGTTCCGGACCAGCATCGAGGATATCGAGAATATCATGATTTACAACAACCAGGGACGTGGAATCCGGGTGAAGGACCTGGGCCGCATCAAGGACTCCAGGGTGCCGCCCACCATCCAGCGCAAGAACCGGGACCGTTACATCCAGGTGACCGGCATCATGGGACAGGGCAAATCCCTGAGCGAGGGCGTGGAAAGCGTGACGGAGTTGCTGAACTCCCAGCCGCTGCCGCCGGGAATGAGCTGGCGCATCGGCGGAGACTATGAGAACCAGCAGGATATGTTCTCGGACATGATTCTTCTGGTAATCCTGATTATCATCCTGGTGTACATGGTGATGGCTTCCCAGTTCGAGAGTTTCATGGGTCCGTTCGTCATCATGTTCTCCATTCCCTTCGCCTTCGTGGGCGTTGCGCTGGGCAATCTATTCGCTAACCTGGCCGTCGGGGTGATGTCCCTGATCGGCATCATCATCCTGCTGGGTATCGTAGTGAAAAACGGTATCGTGCTCATTGACTATACCATTCTCCTGCAGGAACGGGGCTACAGTGTGCGCGACTCGTCCGTGATGGCCGCCAAGAGCCGTCTGCGCCCCATCCTGATGACCACCCTCACCACGGTGCTGGGTATGCTTCCTATGGCCCTGGGCCGTGGAGAAGGTTCTGAAATGTGGCGCGGCCTGGGTACCACGGTGGCCTGGGGCCTGTCGGTTTCCACCCTCATCACCCTGGTCCTTATCCCGGTCCTGTACTGCGGACTCACCGAACACCGGGAAAGAAGACGGGCCAAAAAACTCCTCAAAAACAGAATCTAAATCATGAAAGCCATATTTATCGCTTACAATCAGGCTTACAATCAGGAGATTGTAGAGCTGTTGGAGAAAATGGGCCAGCGGGGCTATACCGTGTGGCAGGAAGTGGGCGGCCGCGGAAGCGTGGACGGGGAACCGCACCTGGGCTCCCACGCCTGGCCCACCCAGAACCATGTCCTGATGACCGTGTTGGAAGATGCCCTGGCCGCCAAGGTGATGGATGCGCTCCGACGGACGGACGAGGAAAACAAGGCCCTGGGCCTGAGAGCTTATCTTCTTCCGGTGGAGGATGCCATCTAGCAGGATGCCCGGCACCGGCCGGGCCTCTTTTTTTCTAAAAAATCATTATCTTTGTAAATTAAAGACAAAAAGTTATGGCAAAAGTAGCTAGCAATACCAGTTTCGACGGGCTCCTGCAGGACAGCAAGCTTGTCATCGTTGATTTCTGGGCCACCTGGTGCGGTCCCTGCCGCATGCTCTCTCCCATCCTGGACGAGGTGGAGGAGGAAATGGCCGATCAGATCAGCGTGGTGAAGGTAAACGTGGACGACGCTGACGAGGTGGCCGCCCGCTACCGCATCATGAGCATTCCCACCCTTCTGTTCTTCAAGAACGGGGAAATGGTTGACAAGACCGTAGGCGCAATGCCCAAACCCGCCCTGGTGGAAAAGATCAAAGCAAACCTCTAAGTTTATGAAAAGACTCATCCTTTGCGCAGCATTGGTCCTGGCCACCTTCGCCTCCGCCAATGCGCAGTTCGGCGTTATCGGAGGTTGGACCAGCTCAAAGGCCCATATCGACGGTAACTGGAAGCCGGATGTCAAAAGTATGTCCCTGTATCACGTGGGGGTGGCGTACAAGATTAAAATCGGCCCCCTTCTGGCCGTGCAGCCGGAACTTTCCTATCAGTTGAAGGGGGGGAATCTCAAGGGTGACGCACTTAACCTTTCCTCCCGGGGAGGATTCGTGGAACTGGGCCTTGGGATGCAGCTGGGCCTGGACCTGCTGCTGGTCCGCCCGTTCTTTGTCTTCCAGCCCTTCCTGGGCTATCAGGTTTATGGCAACGAGGATGTCTCCACTCCTTTCTACTACGCGCTCATCGATAATCCGAACGGTCCTTCTGAGGTGAGTTACGGAAGCAAGGAGCTGACGCTTGCCAAGAACAAGTTCGAAGGCGGTTTCGGCATCGGCGGCGGTCTGGAACTGATGAATCATTTCCAGATTACCGTGCAGTGGTTCAAGAATATCGGCCAGCTCTATGACGGAAACAAGGTGGATGCCACCGTCTTCGAATGGAGCGGAATCAAGGACATCAAGAATTATTCGGGCGTGAAGATAACCCTTGGAATGTTCTTTTAGGATGGGAAAGCAGGTTGTCATTTATTGTGCCTCTTCCGGCACCATCGACCCCAAGTACAACGAGGCGGCCCGCCAGCTGGTACAGGGCCTGCATGAGCGGGGCTATGACATTGTTTCCGGTGGCGGCGCGCGCGGCACGATGGGCGCCATCACCGGAGAATCCGTGCGGCTGGGAGGCCGGCATGTGGCCGTGCTGCCCGCCTTTATGGAGGGGCTGGAGCATCCCGAGGTGAGCGAAGTGGTGTGGACCAAAACAATGGCGGAGCGGAAGGAGCGGATGCGGGAAGACACGGTGGCCGCCATCGCCCTGCCGGGCGGAATCGGCACGCTGGAGGAACTGATGGAAACCCACACCCTGAGAAAGCTGAACAAGTACCAGGGAGAGGTGTTCGCCCTGAACCTGGACGGATTTTACAAACCGCTCAAAGCCGTTCTGGACCACTTTGTGGAAACGAAAATGACGGAAAGGGCCGATATCGACCTCCTTCATTTCCCGGACACGGTAGAGCAGTTGCTGGAGTATTTCGAATAATAGTGAGTATAGCGGATATTCATACTTTTCTGGGAGAAGACTTGTCCCGTGTAGAGGCGCATATCGATGCGGCCTTGCGTTCGAATGTGCGTCTGGTGGACTCCACCAACCGCCATCTGCGGGAACATCCGGGAAAGATGCTCCGGCCTATGCTGTCCCTGCTGGTCGCCGGTGCACTGGGCAGAGTGAATGAAAGTTCCTTCCGTTATGCGGCCGCCACGGAGCTCCTGCACAATGCCACCCTCCTTCACGATGACGTGGTGGACGGTGCCTCCGAGCGGCGGGGGATGCCCACGGTGGCTTCCTTGCTGGGAGGATCGGCCGCGGTGCTTGTCGGAGACTTCTGGCTGGTGCGTTGCCTGGACCTCGTTCTGGAAGCGGAAGTGGATTCCGAAAGGGTTCTCCGCCTGTTTTCCGATACCCTGGGCCACCTGGCCGAAGGAGAACTGCTCCAGATGGAACTGGCCGGGCTGGGAACCACCACCGAGGCGGATTACCTGCGCATCATCTACGGAAAAACAGCCTCGCTCTTTGTGACGGCGGCGCTTTCGGCCGCTATCTCGGTGAAGGCGCCGGCCCCCCTGTGCCGGGCCGCAGAGACCTTCGCCGCGAGGTTGGGCACGGCCTTCCAGATCAAGGACGATATCCTGGACTATCTTCCGGATGCTGCCCTGGGAAAACCCGTGGGCCTGGATCTTAGGGAACAGAAAATCACCCAGCCGCTGCTGTGTGCGCTGGAAAGCGTTCCGCAGCAGGAGGCCGCGGCCATCCGCGAAAAAGTGGCCGGCATCGGCGACCATCCCGAATGGGAGGCCGATGTGCGGGCATTCGTAGCGGCGCAGGACGGTGTATCCAGGGCGAAGGAAGTAATGAACCGCTATCTGGAGGAGGCGCTGGAGAGCCTGTCAGCTTTCCCGCCCTCTGCCTCCAAAACGCATCTGGCGGCCCTCACCCGCTATTTCGGAGACCGGGATTTTTAGGATGAAAGTTTATGGCAATACGGAAGTAGTCAGCGCCCTCCACCAGATGGCGGCGAGCGGGAACATTCCGCACGCAATGCTCCTTCACGAGGATGACGGCGGCGGCGCTTTCGCCCTGATAATGAACTTTCTGGAAGAGGTATATGGCGGAAATCCGCGTGTACAGAAGCTCATCCATCCGGACATTCACTTCGTGTTCCCCGTGGCGGGATCCGACAAGCCCGTTTCGCTGCAGTTTGTAGGCAAGTTCCGGGAACTCCTTTTGGAAAATCCGTATTTTTTTGAAAATGAGTTGTATGCAGCCATCGGCATAGAAGGGAAGCAGGGTAATATCTCCGTGAACGAGGCGCGCAGCATCCTGGACCGCCTGTCACTGAGCGCCGTGGAAGGCGGCTACCGCACGGTGGTGCTGTACCTGCCGGAGAAGATGAACGCCCAGGCGGCCAACGCCCTCCTCAAAATGGTGGAGGAACCGCCGCGGAATACCATTTTCCTCTTGATTACCCACGCCCCCGAAAAGTTGTTGGTGACCATCGCCTCCCGCTGTCTTCACCTGCGTGTGCAGCCCCTTTCGCCCGAGGCCGAAAGGGAGGTGCACGCCCGCGAATCGGCCGGAAATTCCGTGCTCAGAGACCTCTTCCACGACCTTCTGGAAGCCATCGTGGCCCGCAATATGCTGGGAGCCCTGGAAACCGGAGAAGCTGTGGCGGATTTGAAGGTCCGGGAGCAGCAGAAAAGCTTCTGCCGCCTGGCCTCGGAAGACCTCAGGCGCATTTTCCTCCTTCAGAAAATGCCGTCCCTCGCCCGTATTCCGGAGGGAGAGGAAGACTTTTACGCCCGGATGGCCCGTTCCCTCAAACCCACTTTCCCGCGGAAGGGAATGAGCGCCCTGGACCGTTCCCTGCTCCTGATCGAGCGCAACGTGAACCAGAAAATCCTTTTCACCGACCTGGTGAATCAATTATACTTATTGTGACAAAACCTTTTCCAAGTCCCTCCCCCGAGGGGAGGGGTTTCGGGAGGGGGCAACGTTTATCATTTTTATGTTCATGAAATGAACGAATATACTAACGAATCCATCCAGTTCGACTGCTTCCGCGGTTGCACTGTAACCATAGACGAGGAAAGCGGTAACCGGGACATCCGGTACCGGCAGGGCTGCTGCAAGCTGGAAGTGTACGACACGCTCAAGGGAATCGACCAGGAGCAGTTTGACGACTACTTCGAAGTCCGCTTCAAGAACACCCGCAAGGGGATTTATATCAACGCTTCCGGCCAGAGCATCAAGACCGGAGACTTGGTGGTGGTGGAAGCCGCCAGCGGACACGATCTGGGTATCGTTACCCTGGAAGGTCCAGTGGTGGGCCGGCAGATGAAATGCAAGGGAGTGGACCCCGCCAAGCAGGAGCTGAAAAAAATCTACCGCAAGGCCCGTCCCTTTGACATCCAGCGCTGGCAGGATGCCATCGCACGTGAGCAGGAAACGATGATCCGCGCCCGCGTGCTGGCCAACAACCTGGGCCTGGAGATGAAAATCGGGGACGTGGAGTTCCAGGGAGACGGCACCAAGGCCATCTTCTATTACATTGCCGACGGCCGCGTGGACTTCCGCCAGCTCATCAAGGATTTTGCCGAGGAGTTCCATATCCGCGTGGAGATGAAACAGATCGGGGCCCGGCAGGAAGCTGGTCTCATCGGCGGCCTGGGCGTATGCGGCAGGGAACTGTGCTGCGCCAATTACATCACGGAGTTCAAGTCCATCACCACATCGGCCGCCCGTACGCAGGACCTTTCGCTGAATCCGCAGAAACTGGCCGGCCAATGCGGCAAGCTCAAGTGTTGCCTCAATTACGAGGTTGCGGCCTATCTGGATGCCCATTCCCGCATCCCGAGGGTGGTGGAGCCGCTGGAGTTCCAGGACGGCCTGGCCTACCTGGTGAAGACCGACATCCTGGCCGAGAAGCTCTTTTTCTCCTACGAAAAAGGCTCCCTGGCCCAGATTTTCCCCTTGTCGGCCGATGAGGTGCGGGACATCCAGGAAATGAACCGTCGGGGAGAAAAGCCCGTCACCCTCAGGCAGGAAGAGGCGTCTGTGCCGGAATTCGTGTCGGCCGTGGGAGACGACGCCATCAATCGCTTCGACCCGGAAAAGAAACGCAAAGGCCGCAAGGGGCGCAATCGCAACCGTGGCCGCAAAGCCCCCAAAGCGTGAAAAATCTCCTGCCCATCCTCAGCGCCCTTTTACTCCTTTCGGCCTGCCGCGAACCCGCCTCCGTGGAAAACTTCATCCCCGGGGAGGGCCCCTACGTGTTTACGATGGATATGGCCGATACCACTGTGGTGTACAACCTGGACCTGTACACCCGGATAGATGCCGCATCGGAGCGGGAAATTCCTTCCGAAATGCCCCTTCTCATCCAATGGACATCGCCCTCCGATTCCCTGTTCCGGGAGAAGGTGTTCCTGCCCCTGGCCCCGCAGGTGTACCAGCCCTATCGCGCCGGCGTGGTTCCCCGGGAGCCCGGCGAGTGGAAGCTGACGGTCACCGTCCTATCGGCCCCGGAAGGGCTCCGCGGAATGGGCCTGGTCCTTATCAAAGCAAAACCAGACACACCAACGTCACTCTAACCACAACGTCATTCTGAGCGAAGCGAAGAATCTATGGGACACGGCAAACTGAAAAAATTCGCAGAGAACGAAACTTTCCGCTGCCTGCTGCAGCCGGATGCATCGAAGGTCCTGGCCAAGGAGCCAGGCAGCAAGGAGTTGAAGCTGAACGATCACCCCATCAAAGGCCGGTGGGGCGTCGAAATGTTCGGAAACGACCATCCCATTGTCCTGGAGCTGGGTTGCGGAAAGGGGGACTATACCATCGCCCTGGCCCTGCGGCATCCGGAGATCAACTATATCGGCGTGGATATCAAGGGTGCCCGTCTGTGGAAAGGGGCCAAGTTCGCCACCGACAAAGCGCTGCCCAACGTGGCCTTCCTGCGCACCCGCATCGAGTTCATCGAGGCGTTTTTCGCCCCGGGCGAGGTAAGCGAAATCTGGCTCACCTTCTCCGATCCGCAGCTGCGCGGCAGCGAAAACGCCCGGCTTTCGTCACCGTTATTCCTGGATCGCTACCGCAAATTCCTCCGCCCGGGCGGCATCATCCACCTCAAGACCGACTCCCGCTACCTCTACGAATATAGTCGGGCTGTCTGCAAGGTCAATGAGCTGAAGCTGCTGGCCTATGGCTTTGATATTTACAGGGAAGGTATGTGTATCCCCGAATCGTCGCTTCGCGACCCCTCCTATCCTGACGGATGGGTCCCTCCCTCTTATGTGACCGAGGGCGGCCACAGATTCGGGGATATACATGCCTTCCTGACGGATATGGGTGCGGTGCTGCAGGTGCAGACCTTCTATGAAAAGATGTTTCTGGAGATGGGGCTGCCCATTACCTATCTGGCCTTTGTGATTGACCATACCGGCCCCTATGCCTTCCCTGGCGAGGCCTTCGACCACGATTACTGGCTCCAGGCCGAAGGCCCCCGCCGCTCCTTCTCCCACCAGCCCACGCCCAGGCGGTAGTGGGATACTTTTGCCCCCTACTCTTTAACGTCTAAAAACCCCTGCACATCGTCAGATTTCGTTCTGTGCGGCATTTAATCTCCTGATTATAGGGATGTTATGTAAAGTTCTCGTTCGATTTTCGAACGAGAACTTTGTGTAAGTCACTGTATATATGCAGCTTAGCCGCCATGGCAACCAAAAATTGTCGCCCCACCCCGGTGTGCCGGCTTACGCAAAACCGTCCCGGGAAAATTTCTATAGTAATACAGGAATTCTCTTGTTTTTCTATGGTTTTGCAACTAAATTTGTAAGACTATGGCAAAACTAATCTATACAATGGGCGAAGTGGCGCAGGAGCTGGGCGAAAATGCTTCCGCCATACGCTACTGGAGCAATTACTTCGAGAAATTCATCAAACCCCAGCGCAATGCGAAGGGGAACCGGCTGTATCATCCGGACGACATCGAAACCCTAAAACAGATTCAGTTTCTCCTGAAAAACCAGGGGTTGACCCTGGAAGGGGCCAGGCAGCGCCTCACCGAAGACCGCCGCAGCGTGGACAAACGCGTGAAGGCCATCGGCGTGCTCAAGGGAATCCGGGAGGAACTGCTTCAAGTGCGCAAGGCGTTATGAGGGTAGGGGATATCGCGGAGGTGCTGGAGCAGTTCGCTCCGCTCCGCATTCAGGAAGACTGGGACAACAGCGGGCTGCTCATCGGCAGTCCGGATGATTCCGTGCACGGGGTTCTTGTGGGCTTTGACTGCACACCGGAACTGATCGAAGAAGCCGTAGAGAAAGGCTGTGACATGGTGGTCACGCACCATCCGCTCATCTTCAAGGGCATCCGACGCATCCATGCCGAAGACCCGGTGGGCGCCGCCGTGATGCTGGCCGTACGGCACGGCGTGGCTGTGTATGCGGCTCATACATCGGCCGACAAGGTGATGGCCGGGGTGAGCGGGGCGATGGCCCGCCGGCTGGAGCTTCGCAATGTGAGTATCCTGGTTCCGGAGGAGGACGGGAGCGTGGGGCTGGGCTGTCAGGGAGAGTTTCCTGAGCCCCTGAACGGAATGGAAGCCCTCTCGTATGTCAAAGAGAAATTCGGCCTGTCGGTCATCCGCAGTTCCAAGCCCCTGGAAACGCCCATCCGCCGGGTGGCTCTCCTGGGCGGCAGCGGTGGCGGCGAAATCGGCCTGGCCCGCTCACGGGGCGCCCAGTTGTACATTACGGCCGATGTTTCCTACCACAATTTTTTCACTCCGGAGGGCTTTATGGTAATGGATATCGGCCATTTCGAGAGCGAAGTGGAGATTGTGGACGTTTTCCTCGCGGAGATACGGAAAAATTTTCCTAACTTTGCAAGCTACAAAAGTGCCGTGCTGGACAGGAGCAACCCTGTCCACTATTTCGGGTTGTAAAATATAAATCGATTTATAATTTTTATGGCAAGTACCAAGAAAACCCCCGCCGCCAAGAAAGTGGAGGCTCCCATCGACAACAGGGAAACTTTCGTGTCCCTGCAAAAGAGTTTTGCAGATTCCGATATGCCCGTGGAGGAAAAGCTCAAGACCCTCTACAACCTCCAGGAGGCCGATTCGGAGATTGATAAGATTATCCAGCTCCGCGGAGAACTGCCCGCCGAGGTTGCTACGCTTGAGGAGGAGATTGTTAGCCTCAAGGAGCGCAGCGCCGCCATCTCGGCCGTCATCGACCAGTTCAACCGCAACATAGCCGATGCCAAACTTTCCATCGCCGAGCACGAAAGCATCATCGAGAAGTACCAGCGCCAGCTGGAGAGCATCCAGAACTCCCGCGAGTACGATTCCCTGAACAAGGAAATCGAGAACCAGGAGCTGCTTCGCCAAATCGACGAGAAGACCATCAACGACACCCGTTTCGAGATTGGCAACAAGAAGTCCGAACTCGAGGATTTGAAGGACCGTCTGAGCATCCGCACCGATGACCTCAAGGCCAAGAAGGCCGAGCTGGAGACCATCGTGGAGGAAACCGCCAGGGAAGAAAAGGTCCTCCGGGAGCGCCGCGACGCCTGCGCCGCCAAGATCGACGCCCGCACGATGAGCGCTTACGAGCGCATCCGCGCCAGTGTACACAACCACCTGGCTGTCGTGGGCATTTACAACGGAGACTCCTGCGGAGGCTGCTTCAACACCATCACCCCGCAGCGCCGCGTGGAAATCGGCTCCAACCGCAAGCTCATCATCTGCGAGCACTGCGGACGCATCATCATCAACCCGGATTTCGAATAGTCCCGCCTTATGCCGGATCCCAAACGCAAAAACTCCCGTGCCGCCGAGCCGATGAACCTGGAGACCCTGATGGGGAACAAACCCCCGCAGGCCCTGGATGTAGAAGAGGCCGTGCTGGGTGCGATGCTGGTGGAGCCCGCCACCATCGACGAATCGATGGAGGAGCTCTCGGCCTCGTGCTTCTACGATCCCCAGCACCGGATGATCTTCGAGGCCATGTCGGAACTGGTGAACGAGCACGTGAGCATCGACCTGGTGACCGTGAGCGAAAAGCTTCGCTCCAAGGGAAACCTGGAAGCGATTGGCGGTCCGGTGGTGCTGGCAGGCCTGTCCCAGAATATCGGTGCGGCCGCCCACATCGAGTACTACATCAAAATCCTCAAGCAGAAGACCATCCAGCGGGACCTGATTACCGCATCGTATGAGATTCTGAAACAGTCGTTTGACGAGTCCACCAACGTGGACGATCTCATCGACACTGCCCAGACCAAGGTTTTTGCCGCCATCCAGAACAATGTGAAGCGGGATGTGCAGGATATCGGCTCCATCATCAATTCGGTGTTGGACAACCTGCAGGAGCTTCAGGGCATCACCGGTCCGTCCGGCGTTCCCTCCGGCTACCCTTCCATCGACCGCATCACCCAGGGCTGGCAGAAGAGCGACCTGATTATCCTGGCGGCCCGTCCGTCGGTGGGTAAGACGGCTTTTGCCCTCAACATCGCCCGCAACGCCGCGGTGGAAGCCAATATGCCCGTGGCGGTGTTCTCCCTGGAAATGAGCGCCGACCAGTTGGGGAAGCGTCTCATCACCACGGAAAGCGGCCTGTCCGGAGAAAAAATCAAGGGCGGAGTGAAGCTGGAACCCTATGAGTGGGTCCAGTTGGAAGACACCCTCAAGCGCCTGGCCAAAGCCCCCCTGTATATTGACGATACCCCCGGTATTCCCATTATGGAATTTCGCACCAAGGCCAAGCGTCTGGTCAAGCAGAAGGGCGTTCGCCTGATTGTAGTGGACTATCTGCAGCTGATGCAGGGCCCGGTAGAGCTCCGTGGCCTGCGCGAACAGGAGGTGGCGGCCATTTCCCGCACACTCAAGGCTACGGCCAAAGAGCTAAACATCCCCATCATTGCCCTTTCCCAGCTCTCCCGCAACGCCGTGCAGCGCACGGGCGGCACCGGCAAGCCCCAGCTCAGCGACCTTCGCGAATCCGGCTCCATCGAGCAGGATGCCGATATGGTCATTTTTATCCATCGGCCCGACTTCGTGGGAATGAGCGAAAACCCGGAAGACAAGGAAAAGGCCTTTATCGTCATTGCCAAGCACCGTAACGGTGAGGTTTGTGATATCGAAATGAAGTACAAGGCTTCCCAGGTGAAGTTCGTGGAACCTGACCAGAGCCTGGATGTTTATGCCCAGCGCGGTCCGGTGGCCAGTGCCGCCAATGACCCCGGTTCCGGCCCCGATACCTACGACTTCGAATCCCAGCAGGCTTTTTAAAGGATGCGTTGGAAATTGCTCATAGCAGGTCTTTTCTTTTCCCTGACCGTCCTGGGACAGGGAAAGGGATGCATTCCCACGCTGGACAAGACTCCTTTCAAAGCCGGAGAAGAAATTGAACTGGGTCTTTTCTACAAGTGGGGCCTGGTGAACACGGAGGTGGCCCAGGCCGTCGTAAAGCTGGAGGGGATCACGTTCAAGGGAGAGTCCGCATACCACGTGGGCTTCCAGGTGAAATCGGCCCCCTTTTTCGATGTCTTCTTCAAGATGAGGGAGGATTTTCACAGTTGGTTTACTGTCAAGGACCTGAAACCGCTCAAATTCACCCGAAACACCCTGGAAGGCAAGTACACGGCTACCAACGAGTACCACTACGACTGGGAAAAGAAGCTGATTCATGCCGATGTGAATTTCAACGGCCGCGGAATGGAGCATTACGAAATCCCCCTCCGCGACTGTACTTACGACCTTCCGGCCCTGATTTTCTACCTGAGGACGATGGACCTGTCGCGGATGCGCAAGGGAGGCAGGTACAACCTGAGTTTCGCCATAGACGACGCTGTTTTCGACGTCGTGCTCACTTTCCACGGGAAGGATAGCGTCAGCCTGGGAAAGGCGGGCAATCGGGAGGGCCTTCTGTTCACTTGCTCGGTAGTGTCCGGTGCCATGTTTGCCGGGAATCAGGAACTCAAGTTCTGGTTTTCGGACGACGGCAGTTTCGTCCCGCTGGCCGTGATGGCCCCTCTGCGCTGGGGTGCCGTATGGGCCCGATTAAAGGAATATCGCCCGTGAAGGAATCGGTGAGCCATAAGGGGAAGGTGGTAAAAATGACCCCGCAGGTAACTACGGTAGCTATTTTGCAGCACGGTGCCTGTTCGGAGTGTCATGCTGCCGGACTTTGTGGAATGTCGGATGTGAGCGAGAAAGCCGTGGAGGTACCTACGGATCCCTATGCCTCCTATGGCGTGGGCGACGAGGTGTCGGTGGTGCTGAAGGCGTCTATGGGAATGAAGGCCGTCTGGCTGGCCTATTTCATCCCCCTGCTGGTGCTACTGGCCGTAATCCTGGGCCTGATGGGCCTGGGGGTGGCCGAGGTCCCCGCCGGCTTGGCTGGCCTGGGTGCCGTGGCGCTGTATTACCTGTTGCTGTACCTGTTTCGCGACCGGCTGAAAAACGAATATATTTTTACAATTAAAGGATAAATTATGAACGTGTTGATTTGGACAATCGCAGTAGTGACCGTTCTGGGTCTGGTGCTGGCGCTGGTCCTGTACCTGGTGGCACAACGCTTCAAGGTGGAGGAAGACCCCCGCATCGACGAGGTGGAGAAGGCTATGCCCGGAGCCAATTGCGGCGGTTGCGGTTTTGCCGGTTGCCGAGCATTTGCCGAGGCCGCGGTTAAAGCCCCCGACCTGGACAGTATCTACTGTCCGGTGGGCGGGAACGATACGATGGCCAAGGTGGCTGCCATCCTTGGCTACGAGGTGAAAGCCAAGGCCCCTATGGTGGCCGTGGTGCGTTGCAACGGCAGCTGTGAGGCCCGTCCCAGGGTGAATGAGTACGACGGTTATGCCTCCTGCTATGTGAAATCGCTCCTGTACACCGGAGATACCGGCTGTTCGTTCGGCTGCCTGGGTTGCGGAGACTGCGTGAATGCCTGCCAGTTTGGTGCCCTTTCAATGGATCCGCTTACCGGTCTTCCGGTAGTGGACCAGGAGAAGTGCACCGCCTGCGGCGCCTGCGTGAAGGCTTGCCCGAAGCGCATCATCGAACTTCGCCCCAAAGGCCCCCGCGGTATGCGTATGTTCGTGAGTTGCGTGAACAAGGACAAGGGCCCCGTGGCCAGGAAGGCTTGTGCCAATGCCTGTATCGGCTGCGGCATCTGCGCCAAGACCTGCACCCACGAGGCCATCACCGTGGAAGGCAATGTGGCCTATATCGACCCGGCCAAGTGCAAGCTTTGCCGCGAGTGCGAGGCGATGTGCCCCACCGGTGCCATCCACGGCGTGAATTTCCCCAAACCCCTGGACAAGGATGCCATCAAGGAACGCATCAAGATTCGTCAGCAGAAAGCGAAGGAAGCGGCCGAAGCCGCCAAGGCCGCCGCAGCAGAGAAACCTGTCATTCTGAGCGCCAGTGAAGAATCCGAAAAGAAGGAGGCTACAAATGAGTAAGCATACATTCAGCATCGGCGGTGTTCATCCGCACGACAGCAAGATTTCCCGGGAATGCGCCCTGGAACAACTCCCGCCGGCTCCTGTCGTCTATATCGGCGTTTCCCAGCACATCGGCGCTCCGTCCGTGCCCTGCGTGGCTGTGGGGGACAAGGTGAAAGTGGGCCAGGTGATTGCAGAGCCCGGCGGCTTTGTCGGAGCCTTCATCCATTCCTCCGTCTCCGGCACGGTCAAATCCATCGGCCCCAGGGCCGATCTGGCCGGCCGCGCCACCACCCACATCGAGATTGCCGTCGAAGGGGACGAGTGGCTGGAGGGCATCGACACGTCGGATACCCTTGTGACCGAGATTCCCGAAGACGGTAAGGCCATTGTCGAAAAGATCCGCCTGGGCGGAGTGGTGGGCCTTGGCGGCGCCACCTTCCCTACGCAGGTGAAACTCTCGCCGCCTCCGGGCTCCAAGTGCGAGAGGGTTATCATCAACGGCTGCGAGTGCGAACCCTACCTCACCTCCGACTTCCGTACCCTGATGGAAAAAGGGGAACAGGTGGTGGTGGGTGCCGCCCTCCTGCAAAAGGCTATGGGCGGGGTTCCCTGCACCATCGCCATCGAGGAGAACAAGCCCGAAGCCATCGCCCATATCCGCGAGGTCATCGCCCGTCTGGGGTATGGGGATATGGACGTGATGGTGATGAAGATGATGTATCCGCAGGGCGGTGAAAAGCAGCTTATCGACGCGGTGATGCACCGTCAGGTGGGCTCCGGCGCCCTTCCCATCAGCGTGGGTGCCGTGGTCCAGAACGTTGCCACGGCCCTCGCCGTGTACGAGGCGGTCCTCAAGAACAAGCCCCTTGTCGATAACTCCGTCACCGTGACGGGCGAGTGTTTCCCCAAGCAGGCCAACCTGGTCGTGCGGGTGGGTACGCCGCTCCGGTACATCATCGACTACTTGGGCGGCATTCCGGCCGATGCCGTGAAAATCATCAGCGGCGGTCCGATGATGGGTCGTGCCGTGGCCAACCTGGAAGCGGCCACCGTCAAGGGCACCGGCGCCCTCCTGTTCCTCACCGAAAAGCAGACCCGCCGCGCTCCTGAAACCCGTTGTATCCGCTGCGGCAAGTGTGCCGATGCTTGCCCGATGGGCCTGGAGCCGTTCCTTCTGAACAAACTCTCCAAGGCGGCCGACTGGGAGGCCTGCGAGGCCAATGCCGCGCAGGATTGCATCGAGTGCGGCTGCTGCCTGTATTCCTGCCCTGCCCAGATTCCGCTGCTGGACAACATCCGCGTGGGCAAAGGATTTGTATTGAATGCTATCCGCGCACGTGCAGCCGCCGCCAAGGCCGCTGCCGAAGCCGCTAAAAGTAAGTGATTATGAGTAAATTGTTGGTATCACCTTCTCCGCACATCCATTCCAAGGACTCTACCCGGTCCCTGATGCTGGATGTCGTGATTGCCCTGATTCCGGCGGTCATCTGCTCCGTGCTCTTCTACGGCTGGCAGGAGCTGCTGGTGCTGGGCGTCAGCGTGGCTTCCTGCGTGCTGCTGGAATGGGCCATCACCAAGTATCTGCTGAAGACGCCTTCCACCGTGGGAGACCTCTCGGCCGTCATTACCGGTATCCTCCTGGCCCTGAACCTGCCCTATACCACTCCCTGGTGGGTGGTCTTCGCGGGTGCCGTGGTGGCCATCGGCGTCGCCAAGATGACCTTCGGCGGCATCGGCCAGAATATCTGGAATCCTGCACTGGTGGGCCGCGTGTTCCTGCTGGTCTCCTTTCCCACTTATATGACCTCCTGGAGCGCTCCGAAGGGCCTTTTCGGGGCCGATGCCGTGAGCGGCGCCACCCCGCTGGGTGCCATCCAGGAAGGCTTGATGCGGGGCAGTACAGTCCAGGAACTGACATCGGCTTACGATTACAGGGATATGCTTTTCGCCAATCTGGGCGGAAGTGCGGGCGAGGTCTGCGCCCTGGCCCTTCTGGCGGGATTCGTGTACCTTTGTTGCCGAAAAGTGGTCAAGCCCTGGATTACCCTCAGCATCTTCGGCACCGTGGCCCTGACGTCCCTGGTTTTCTGGGGCATCGATCCGGCCCGCTTCACCGATCCGCTGTTCAACCTCCTCACCGGCGGTCTGGTTCTGGGCGCCTGTTTTATGGCTACCGACTATGTGACTTCGCCGATGTCGGTGAAGGGCGGCATCGTCTTTGGTATCGGCATCGGCTTCCTTACCATGATGATCCGTTATTTCGGTTCCTATCCGGAGGGCGTTTCCTTCGCCATTCTCATCATGAACTCGGTGGTTCCGCTGCTGAATATGTGGTTCAAACAGAAAAAATTCGGGAGGAAATAGGCTATGGCTGCAAAATCCAATTTAACCAACATGGTGCTGGTCCTGGGGCTTACCTGCCTCTTTTGCTCGGCGGTTCTGGGCGGGGCCTATGTGCTCACCAAGGATCCTATTGACGCCGCTACGGCCGAAAAGACCAACCGGGCCATCGCCCAGGTGCTTCCTTCTTTCGAAAACGCCTCCGAGCGCTCTTTCGTGGAGGTTTTCGGCAAGGATTTTCCTTACTATGTGGCCAAAAATGGTGAAGACTTGGTGGGTTATGCCATCGAGTCCACCGTGGTGGGCTTCGGCGGTAACCTCACCGTTATGGTGGGCGTGACCCCCGACCGCAAAGTCTGCAACACCTCGGTGCTTTCCCACAGCGAAACGCCCGGCCTCGGTGCCAAGTGCACGACGGATCCCAAATTCGTGTCCCAGTGGGCCGGCTTCGACCCTTCCGTGAAAAAGCTCACGGTGAAAAAGGACGGCGGAGACGTGGATGCCATCACGGCTTCCACCATTACCTCCCGCGCCTACGCCCTGGCCGTAGAGAATGCTCTGGCGGCTTTTGACACCCTGAATGGTGCCGATGCCGTCACCGGCGCCACCAAACCTAATGACAAGGAGGAATCTGGCAATGAGTAACAAGTTCAAACTGATTACCGACGGACTGGTCAAAAACAACCCCACGTTCGTCCTGCTGCTGGGTATGTGCCCCACGCTGGCCACCACTACATCGGCCGTCAACGGCCTGTCGATGGGCCTTGCGACCCTCTTTGTGCTGGTGCTCAGCAACATGGCCATATCGGCCATCGCCCCCGTAGTGCCGGATAAGGTCCACATTCCCGTGTATATCGTGGTTATTGCCACTTTCGTGACGCTGCTCCAGCTGCTGATGCAGGCCTACACCCCGGCCGTTTACGAGACCCTGGGCCTGTTCATCCCGCTCATCGTGGTGAACTGCATCGTGCTGGGCCGGGCCGAGGCTTTTGCCAACAAGCACGGCATCGGGGAGAGTGCCCTGGACGGCATCGGCGTGGGTCTGGGCTTCACCGCCTCGCTCACGGTGCTGGGCCTCGTGCGTGAGATGCTGGGCTCCGGATCGGCCTTCGGCTTCAACTTTATCGGCGGCAACGACGGGATGCTGGCCTTCGTGATGGCTCCCGGCGCCTTCCTTTGTCTGGGCTACCTGATGGTCCTGTTCAACAAATTCGTAAAAAAGAGCTAGGCTATGGAATTCTTTCTGATTATCATTTCGGCGATTTTCGTCAACAATATCGTCCTGGCCCAGTTCCTGGGGATATGCCCCTTCCTGGGTGTTTCCAACAAGCTCTCTACCGCTACGGGGATGTCTATGGCCGTGTGCTTCGTGATAACGCTGGCCACCCTGGTTACCTACCTCATCAACCAATACCTGCTGGTGCCCCTGGGTATCACCTTCCTGCAGACCATCGCCTTTATCCTGGTCATTGCCGCCCTGGTGCAGATGGTAGAAATCGTCCTCAAGAAAGTGTCTCCGTCCCTGTATCAGGCCCTGGGCATTTTCCTTCCCCTGATCACCACCAACTGCGCGGTGCTGGGCGTGGCGATCAACGTGGTCACCAAGGAGTTCGCCTTCGTTCCCGGTGGTATGCTCAACCTGGGGCAGGCCCTGGTCTATGCCTTCGCCACCTCGCTGGGTTACGGCCTTGCGATGGTCATCTTTGCCGGCATCCGTGAACACCTGGCCCTCAACGATGTTCCCAAAGCCTTCAAGGGCGTTCCCATCGCCATCATCAGCGTGGGCATCCTCGCCCTTGCCTTTATGGGATTCAGCGGAATGGTAAAATAACGGACCGGTATGCAAGCGCAACAACAAGACCTCAGACTCATTGTGCAGCAGTTTGCCGTTCAGGGGCAGGTGCTGGACATCAGGCCGCTGGGAAACGGCCTCATCAACGACACTTTCCTGGTGGAGTGCGACGGCCCTTGCCACTATGTGCTCCAGCGCATCAACAATGCCGTTTTCCAGGATGTGGAGCTCCTCCAGCACAACATCGACTGTGCCACGGCCCATATCCGGCGCAAGTTGGCCTCGGATCCCGACATCGAGCGCAAGGTGCTCCGCTTCCTTCCCTGCAAGGCTACGGGAAAGACATACTGGACCGACGGCTCCACCTACTGGCGTGTGTCCGTCTTCATTCCGGGTGCCCACACTTATGATACGGTGAATCCGGAGTACTCGTACTTTGCAGGCAAGGCTTTCGGAGAATTCGAGGCGATGCTTTCCGACATCCCGGACGCCCTGGGCGAAACCATCCCCGACTTCCACAATATGGAGCTCCGCGCCCGGCAGCTACACGAGGCGGTATCGGCCGATAAGGCGGGCCGGATGGCCCTTCCCGAGGTACAGGACATCCTGAAGGATCTGCTTGCCTATGAGGAGGAGATGTGCAAGGGGGAAAGGCTGCATCGCGAAGGCCTTCTTCCCAAGAGAATCTGCCACTGCGACACCAAGGTGAACAATATGCTCTTTGACGATGCGGGCAACGTGCTCTGCGTCATCGACCTGGACACCCTGATGCCCTCATATGTCTTCTCCGATTTCGGGGACTTCCTGCGTACGGCGGGAAACACCGTTGCCGAGGACGACCCGGCCGTCGGGAAGGTGGATTTCCGGATGGATATCTTCGAGGCCTTTGCCAAAGGTTACCTGGAGGGTGCCGGCAGTTTCCTCACGCCCGTCGAGAAGGAAAATCTTCCTTACGCCGCCTGTCTTTTCCCGTATATGCAGGCCGTCCGCTTCTTTGCCGACTACATCAACGGGGACACGTATTACAAAATCCGCTATCCCGAGCACAATCTGGTGCGAACCCGCAACCAGCTGTCCCTTTTCCACTCGGCCCTTTCCAAGGTTCCGCAGATGCAGGAGATCATTTCCCGCTTCGCTTAGGACGACGCCGGGCTAGTGGATAAATCCGGCAAAATAGCCGGCGAAGATCACGTTGGTAATCAGATAGCCCGCCAGGGTGGAAACGATGGCACAGATGAGCCCCGGCATCATAAAACTGTGGTTCAGCAGGTACTTGCCGATGATCGTGGTTCCGCTGCGGTCGAAATTCACCGTTGCAATGTCCGAGGGATAATTGGGGATGAAGAAGTAGCCATATACGCTGGGAAGAACGCCCAGAAGGACGGGACCAGCGATGCCCAGTTCATAAGCCAGCGGCAGCATGGCCACCACCACGGCGCCTTGTGAGTTGATGAGAACGGATACCAGGAAGAACACGAAGGCGATGCTCCAGGGGTAGTTGCTCACCAGTCCGGTGAGCATTTCCTTCATCTGGTCCATATAGTTGCCGAAGAAGGTATCGGCCAGCCAGGCAATGCCGTATATGGCCACCACGGCTACCATTCCCGACTGCCATACCGCACCTCCAACGGCCTGCTTGGGCTGGGCCTTGCAGAAAATGATGTTGGCGGCAGCGGCCGAGAGCATAATGATCTGGATACAGATGTTCATTTTGGGAAGGTTGACGGCCTGGGCCAGGGATTCTCCGTCCGGCATCTTGATCATCTGGCAGAAGGCAAAGCCCACGATGACCAGAAGGGATCCCAGGAATACATAGACCGAGGCCCTGGCTTCCCGGGTGATGAGTTTGTCCAGGGTGGTGGCGGAATTGCCGTACATATATTTGTACATTTCCGGATCGGATTTGCGACGGATGAATTCAGGGTCTTCGTCCAGTTCTTTTCCGCGCTTGTAGGAGGCCGCGGAAGCGCACAGGATGCCCAGCAGGCAGGCCGGAAGGGTGACCATAAGCACCTGCGGGATGCTGACCATATAGCCGTTGGCGTTGGAGATGGTCACAAAGGCTACGACGGCCGCGGCGATGGGTGAACAGGTAATCCCTACCTGGGAGGCGACGGAGGACACTCCGCAGGGTCGCTCCGGACGGATGTTCTTCTTGAGGGCGATGTCGCAGATGATGGGCATAATGGTGTACACCACGTGTCCGGTTCCCACCAGTACGGTAAGGAAGAAAGTGACCAGCGGGCCCAGGAAAGTGATGTGATCCGGGTGCTTGCGCAACATCTTCTCGGCAATCTGGATCATCCAGTCCATGCCGCCCGATGCCTGCAGCGTGCCGGCGCAGGTGACGGCGGCGATGATGATGTAGATGACGTCCGTCGGAGGAGTTCCCGGCTTGAGGCCGAATCCGAATACGAGGATGGCCAGGCCGATTCCGCTGATGGCACCCAGTGCCAGCGAGCCGTAACGGGAGCCTACATAAAGTGCTGCCAGGACGATAAGCAGCTCCACAATCATAGTAATGGTCATCGTGTGGAATTGTTTTGGTCAGGTCTTACAAATATATGCATTTTTTTTCGTAACTTTGCAGGACGTGTGTCCTGAAACAAAAACGGAAAACAATATTCGACCAAACTAATATGAAAAGAATTTTCTCGGTTTTTCTGTGCGCCCTGCTTTCCGTAGCAGCGCTTGCCCAGTCTCTCAGTCTGCTTTCTATGGCTCAGTCAGAGCTGGAAAAGCGTGGTCTCAATGAAACGGAAGTCCGTGCCCGCTTGCTGGAAAACGGTATTGATGTAGATACCATCCAGCCTACGGAGTATCCTGCTTATCAGGGTAGGATTATCGCCATTCTCAACCAGATGCATGCCGAAAAGGGAGGAAACGTTCCAGCCAGCGTTCCTGCTCATACTCCCATTCAGGAGGCCGGGCAAGTGGTGGCCCTGGCCGGAGACGCCCCACAGACCACGGCTGGTGAAGCTGCGGCGGAAAAAGCGCTCGTGATGGCCATTGAGGAAAACAAGGAGAATCAGGAGAATTCCAATCGGGTTTACGGCCATTCCCTTTTCAACGGGAATTCGATGGATGTGTTCCGTACCACCGACGGCGCCCAGGCTCCTGAGACTTATGTCCTGGGAGAAGGGGACGAGGTGCATATCTCCATCTTCGGTTCCTCCCAGACCGAGATTCACCAGCGCATCGGCCCGGACGGCTCCATCCAGCCTGCCGGCTCTTCCAAGATTTTCCTGAAAGGGATGACGCTGGCCCAGGCTCGCAATGCCGTCCAGACCAGGCTTTCCCAGCACTATTCCTTCCGCAAGGATCAGATTGCCGTCAGCATCACCACGGCCAGAACGGTTATGGTGAGCATCTACGGTGAAGTGGGCGTGCAGGGCGGATTCACCCTCAGCGCCCTCAATACGGCCTTCAACGCCCTTGCGGCGGCCGGCGGCCCCACGGAAATCGGCTCCCTGCGTAACATCCAGCGTTCCCGCGGCGGAAAGACCGAGCGCATGGACCTGTATCAGTATATGACCGGAAAGGCCGGCAGCGTACACTTTGACCTCCAGAACGGAGACGTTCTCTTTGTCCCGGTGGCGCAGAAGATCGTTACCATTCGCGGAGCCGTTAACCGGCCGATGCGTTATGAAATGGCAGAAGGGGAAACCCTCGAAGACCTTGTCAGATACGCCGGCGGCACCACCGCCAGCGCCTATGGCGATTATGTCTCCATCGAGCGTTACGAAGACGGGGAAAAGAAACTCAAGGAATACAACTTGAGCAATATTCTCAGCGGTGCCCAGACCGCCAGCCTGGTGGCCGGAGACATCGTCACGGTGAAGACGAATCCCCGCGTATTGGAGGATTACGTAGCTGTCAACGGCGAGGTCCATTATGGCGGCCGGTTCAACCTGGACAGCAACCGCAGCCTCAAGGCCGTTCTCGAAAAGGCCCAGCCTTCCTATACCGCCCGTACCGACTATGTCTTCGTGGAGCGCATGCTTCCGGACTCCACCACCCAGGTGCTCACCATCCCTTATCCCGGGACCGGTTCCAACCCGGATTTCCGCCTGGAAGCCAGGGATGCCGTTACCGTTCTGGGTCAGGCCGCCTACCGTGATATGGCCACCATCGCCGTCAACGGCGCCGTCCGCAAGCCCTTCTCCAAGGAATTCGGCCTCGGTGAAAAGATGACGGTTTCCCAGGCCATCGAATATGCCGGCGGCATAAAGGCCACTACCTATCCCGTGGCCTATATTTACCGCAAGGATGTCCACAATCCCGACAAGATGCAGTACATTCAGGTGAACCTGCAAAAAGATGGGGAAAAAGTCCTTCAGGCAGGTGACGAGCTCAACGTTTACGACAATTCCACCTATACCAATATCGGAGAGGTTCGCGTGAGCGGCGCCGTGAAGAATCCCGTTCGCGTCACCTACGATTCCTCGCTCACCGTGACAGACCTTCTCACCATGGCCGGCGGTTTTGAAGTGGGGGCCGCCTACGACCGCGTGGAAGTGTTCCGCGTCAATATTTCCAAGCGGGATGAGGTATCCTTCGACAACGTGGTCCTTTCCGTGGACGACAATTACAAGCTGGTCGAAGATGGTTTCCAGGTTCGTCCTTACGACCATTTCGTGGTACGTCGGACGCCAAACTTTACTACGGGCCGCAGCGTGGAGGTCAACGGCCGGGTGCGTTATCCCGGTACTTACGTGCTGGAAGACAACCGTACCCACCTCTCCGACGTTCTGATCCAGGCCGGCGGCCTGCTGGATGACGCCGAACCTGCCGCTATCCTCTTCCGTTCCTTCAAGGGCCGTGGCAACATCGGCATCGAGCTGGACAAGATCAAGTCCAACAAGGGCAACACGAAGTACGACCCCATCCTGCTGGAAGGAGACGTAATCAACGTGGTCCGCCGCGAGAATATGGTCATCATTCGTGAGCAGGGGACCCTTATTTCCCAGTATGTTCCCGACGAGTTCTCACCCACCGAAAAGAGTGTCATCTACCAGGGGCCTCGCAGTGCCAAGTGGTACATCCGGAAGAATGCCGGCGGCTTCACCAAAGATGCCGACCGCAACAGTGTCACCGTCACCAAGCCCAACGGCCAGTCTGCGGGTGTCCGCCACTTCCTGTGGTGGCGCATTTATCCCAAGGTGGAGCCGGGCAGCGTTATCTCCTGCAGCATTGACTACAAGAAGCGCGAAGAACTGGAGAAACCCAAAGAGAAAGTGGATTGGGAGCGCATTGCCGCCACATCCCTCTCCAGCCTCACTTCCATCGTTTCCATGATTCTGCTCATCGAAAGACTTAACTAGCCATGGAGGAAAATCCCACCTACAATATGCCCCAGGAGGAAGAGGGCATCGATGTCATCGACCTGCTCCGGAAACTTTGGGACGGGAAGAAGACCATTATCATTTGTACGGCCGTTTTCATTGTACTGGGCCTGGTGATGGCGCTCACGATGAAGCGCACGTACTCGGTCTCCAGTACCATGGTGCCCCAGTTGAATTCCCGCAGCAATTCCTCACTCAGTTCCCTGGCCTCCCTGGCCGGCATTGATATGGCGATGCCCAGCAGCGGGAGTGATTTGTCTCCCGTCATCTATCCGCAGATCGTAAGCAGTGTCCCCTTCCGGCTGGAGCTGATGAATACGCCTTTGCATTATGAAAAGGCCGACACGATGGTGAGTATGTTCACTTATGCCAAAGAGTATTACAAGCCAGGCCTGGGTACTTATATCCGTAAATACACCATAGGCCTGCCGGGCACTTTGCTGGGTCTTCTTCGCAAGGAGAAGGAGGAACCGGTGTTCGTGAATGCCGCCGGTGTGGGAGAAAACAATCCAAAGCCCCTGATGGTGAGCAAGGAAGAGGAGCAAATGCTCAAAGCTCTCTCCCAAAGCGTCTCCCTGTCAGTAGACAAGAAGGAAGGATACCTTACACTTTCTGTGATGGGTTCCGAGCCCCTACAGACGGCCGAGCTGGCTCTTAAGGCTCAGCAACTGCTGCAGGAAGAGGTGACCCGCTTCCGTACGGAAAAGGCCCAGAGCCAGTTGGATTATGTCCAGGCCCGCTATAATGAGATAAAGGTCGAGACCGAAAGCCTACAGGCCCAGTTGGCAACTGTCCGGGACCGATCCAAGGATATGACCACCACCCGTGCCCGCATCGAACAGGAACGTCTGCAAACCAAGTACAATGTTTCCAGCGCCATTTATTCAGAGATGGCCAAACAACTGGAACAGGCCAAGATGCAGGTGAAGCGGGATACGCCCACCCTCACCGTTATCCAGCCGGTCACCGTGCCGCGTCAGCCTTCCAACAGCCGCGCCAGAACCCTGGTGATCTGGACTTTCCTGGGCTTTGTTCTGGGATGCGGAATTGTACTGGCCAGAGGCTACTGGCCCAAGGTGAGGGAGGTATTCTCTTCCGAAAATCAGAAGAGCATAATCGAATAAGTTTTCTCCAGATACGTAAACTGCCCGTTGGAAATGGGGCAGGTCCTGCAAAGCTCCGTCGCTTCCGTAATGAATTCGACGGAGTTTCCTTTTACTCTGTAGCTGCCGGTAAGGACATCGAATGCCGTGGGGCTGCTGACCAGGATACGAGTGAAATCCGTGGCCGAAGTGAAGAGAATAAAACCGGGATAACCGTTAGTCCGGTAGTTCCAGAACGTTCCCTTGAGGGAGGAAGAACCTTCGGTGCTGCCCGGGGCGCTCACGAAAGGAACGGCCATCGTCTCCAGTTTGAGGAAGGAATTCCCGAAGAAATGGCCTTTGTCATTGGCCGATGCAAAATGGCTCCCGTCAACAGTGTACGCCGGAGAACTCATCTCCCAGCCGTAGGGGATACCCTCCTTGTGGGGGGCGTTTTTGAACACGCCTTTGCGGCAGCTGCCGTCTTCCAGGAAATGGTAGAAAATGAAATCCGTATCTTTCATGCAGGCCCAGATGCTGCCGCCCAAGGGGTCGGGAGCCAGGGGAGACAGGCTTTTGTAGTTCCGGTTGTTGCTGTTTTTCAAATGGGAAAAGGTGCGGGTCATCCGGACAGATCCGCCGTCGGCCAATACGTCCACCCGGTGGCCATCCACGATGAAGGTTCCGTTCAGGGTTGAGAAATGGGAGTTGTCTTTTTTTTTCTGGATGATGCTCACGTTTACATCATCCAGAAAACAGGGCCAGCCTGTCTGGGTGTCCGTGGAAATTTCCCAGGCCGTGTTGTCCACATTGATATACCAGCCGTTCTTTCCGCAGGAAGCGGCAAAAATGACCAGAAGGAGCGCATATACTAACCGTTTCATGTTGCAAATATAGTATTTTTGCGGTAGAAAATGTTATATTTGCAATTCAATAACCGATATCGTAATGAAGAAACTGGCTATATTGGCTCTCTGCATCCTTGCAGGTACGGGGCTTTACGCCCAGCAAATCCGGACCAACTACCGTTCGGAAGGCATGACACACATCTCCACGGATTATGAAGATATCCGTATCGACAACACGCCTGTCCAGACCCGGGTGGAACTGGTGGGTTTCCCGGACGGCTCTACGCTGTACCTGTTGTATCTGAATCTGGTTCAGAAAGAGGCCGTGGTAGTTCCCAAAGGTGTCAAAATGGCCATCACCCTCCAGAATGGCAAGATCGTACGGCTGGAGCAGATCGGCCAGGGTTCCGCGACGCCCCGCCGTCTGGAAGACGGAACCTTCCTGGCCCGCCTCAAATATGCCGTGGAACCGGCAGAAATGGAAAAACTCGTAAGGGGAATCAAGGGGGCCGATATCATTACCGGCTGGAACCCGGAGGATTACGTCAGCGCCACCTGGCCGGAGGATGTCCTGGGCAGTCTTCTCAAGCGTCACTGCGAAGCCATCGTCAAGGCTTCCGAAAGCACCATCGACCTGAATGCCGAGCTGGGGGGCTACACGGAGAACACCAACAGCATCATGTCCACCTCCAACCCCGTCGTCGGACGCGGCAAGAACTTTGACTACAACATCATCCTCTCGCACCTGTACTACAAAAACACCAACGGAGAGGACCTGGATCTGGCCTTTGTCATCGGTTCCAAGGAGAAATACCACATTCCCTACGACTCCGCCGTCCGCTTCACCCTGGCCGACGGCAGTGAAATCGCCCTCGTGCAAGCCCGTGATGACGAGAACTTCGTCTATGTCTATCCCAGCATGGAGGATTTGTACAAAATGAGCTATGTGGGCGTCACGGGCCTTTCCATCGCCTATGAAGGCGGCACCCTCACGGACACTTTCCCCGCCGGGGAAGGAAAGGACGGCTTTTCGGATGCCGTGAATCAGCAACTTCAACTCCTGTTGTCGATGAGTCCCAGATAATTGTTTTTTGACAATTTTTAACTAACTTTGCAGCCCCAAAGGGATGGTTCCGTAGCTCAGTTGGATAGAGCAACAGCCTTCTAAGCTGTGGGTCGCGCGTTCGAGTCGCGCCGGAATCACGAACAGAGCGCAAAGATTAGGCGCCCGGTCGGCGGTCGGCACCCACGCAAGTGGGTGGTGACAAAAGAGTAAAACAGCCATCAAGCTCGCTTGCATGGCTGTTTTACTCTTTTGTCACCTCAGGGGCGTAGCTCCTGGCTGCCGACCGGGCACCTAATCTTTGCAAGCGGCCCCCGCAGGGCAGTGAAATGGCCGCCGAAGGCGGTCAAATCACGCCCGTTCCCGGGGGGGGCGGTCGTTTTCCCCCCTGCTGTACGAGGCCCTTCGCCGTATCCCCTTTGTCCGCTGGGCCGTCCTGGGTGAAATACAAGGTAAAGGGTGACACTTCCCGGTGGCTGGTGACAATGACCGGGAAACCGCCGAGGTATTCCGACGTGTAGTCCGCCCGCTTGGGATATACCCGCAGGAGGGAGTTTGGCAGCTGGACGCACGGGAAAGTGGGGACGAGCAGATGGCTTACGTTGCCGATATAGGGATTGACATAAATAATCATACATGTTAAATTGATAAAAATTTAATACAATAAACCGATGAAGCGGAGATAAAGGCAATGATGCCGTTACAGAGAGCCTGTGATGCTGAGAGACGGGCACGAAACAAATTGTCAAATGGACCGCGGAGGGCGCAGTCAAATGCGGTCTGATCCCAAAGGGAAGAGACCCGCAAAGTATTCTGCGACGCCGGAGGCAGGCGTAAACTGCCGGGGGTATGCAGGTACCCCGCTAAGCGCATGGGGTCATGCCCATGAATTCGAGGTGGCACCGCGGATATTTTGTATTCGTCCTTGACAGAAGCAGCAGCTTTCTGCCGGGGATTTTTTTATGCTTAAAACCTGGCAGTCTGGCCAACGACCTCAGAGGTGATTGACGCCATGGTGGCCAACGACCTCAGAGGTG
>ONOH01000025.1 GCA_900319405.1 uncultured Bacteroidales bacterium
GCGGCACACGCGCAGAGAAATGACACGCTTACGGTTTACTCAGCGCACGAGACGGCGGCAGAGCTCAATAAGCCGGAGAAATACCCCCTGAACTGGTTCGTAGGTGTGGGCGGCGGTTTCAATATGTCCACCGACTTGCGAAAGTATTCCACGGAATCGACGGGAAACGGAACGGGAATCTCCGTGGATATCTACGCTGGTAAGTGGTTCACCCGTTATTTCGGTGCACGGCTGGGCTATCACGGAATCAACACATCCTTCAACGATGTGGCCCTTCCCAGCCGTGACCACGGCAGCCATCCCTTCTTCTATGTTCACGCAGATGCCCTCTTCCGTCCCACCACCTGGCTGGTTCCCTATGTCCACGCCGGTTATATCAACGTAACCCACACCAGTCTTGACATAGACGTTGACCACAAGCACAAGCACGCCCTGGGCGGTGGCCTCGGTGTCATGTTCCCCATCCGTGCGGGCCGTTTCCGCGTGGTTCCCGGGCTGAGGGCCACCATGATGAACGGCGGTGTGGGCACGTATGACGATACGCCCCAGAAAGAAACCCGCATCAAGTTCAGCGCCACCCTCGCCCTGGCCTATACCATCGGCAAGCAGAAGCCCCGCGTCATCCGTGAGGTGACGGAAGTGCCTTACGAGGTGCTGCGCATCGACACGGTGCACGTACACACCCACACCGTGGACACCGTGTACCTCCAGCGGGAACTGAACGATGTCGCCGACAGAATTAACAGCCGCACACAGGCCGACGTTCTGTTCGACCTCAACTCCGCCCACCTGCGTCCGGATGCCTATCCCATCCTCCAGGAGGTGGTGGATTTCCTGAGGGAGAATCCCGACGTACACGCCACCATCGAGGGGCATGCCTGCATCCTGGGCTTCGACTCGGTGAACCAGCCGCTCTCGGAGCGCCGCGCCCAGGCCGTGTACAGTTACCTCAATGCCCACGGGATCGCGCACGAGCGCCTTTCAGCCAAGGGCTATGGTTCCAAGCGCCCCAAGGTTTCCAACGAGACGGAGCAGGGCCGGCGCCAGAACCGCCGTATAGAATTTGTATTCTCTTTGAAATAACACAGGATAAACAATTCCAAATCAACGGAATGTTTATATATTTAATTAATAGTTGTTAGACGTGGCGGTTGCCCCTCAAGGATCAGCCGCCTGTTGTTTTTTACTGTATAACAAAAAAAAGCCTGACCCTCCAAAGGAGAGCCAGGCTTTAGAAACATCTGGAAAAGTTATTTCATGATAACCTTGGCCATTTCGAGAACCTTGTTGCTGTAGCCCCACTCGTTGTCGTACCAGGCGCAAACCTTCACGAAGGTCTTATCCAGCTGGATACCGGCCTTCTCGTCGAAGATGGAGGTGCGGGCGTCACCGCGGAAGTCGGTGGAAACGACGGCCTCGTTGGTGTAACCGAGGACACCCTTGAGTTCTCCTTCGGAAGCAGCCTTCATGGCGGCGCAGATCTCTTCATAGGAGGCTTCCTTGGCCAGTTCCACGGTGAGGTCTACGAAGGAAACATCGCTGGTGGGAACACGCAGGGACATGCCGGTAAGTTTGCCGTTGAGCTCGGGGAGAACCTTGCCCACAGCCTTGGCAGCACCGGTGGAGGAAGGAATGATGTTCTCCAGGATGCCGCGTCCGCCGCGCCAATCCTTCTTGGAAGGACCGTCAACCGTCTTCTGGGTGGCGGTGGCAGCGTGCACGGTGGTCATCAGGCCGCGGACCACGCCGAACTTGTCGTTCAGGACCTTGGTGACGGGAGCCAGGCAGTTGGTGGTGCAGGAAGCGTTGGAGATGATGGTCTGGCCGGCGTAGGTCTTGTCGTTCACGCCATAGACGAACATCGGAGTGGCGTCCTTGGAAGGAGCGCTCATAATCACCTTCTTGGCACCGGCCTTGATGTGGGCCTCGGCAAGCTCGGCGGTGAGGAAGAAACCGGTGGACTCCACGACGACATCCACGCCCAGGGCACCCCAGGTGATGTTGACGGGATCCTTCTCGCAGAAGACCTGGATCTTGTTGCCGTCCACGATGAGATAGTTGCCCTCAACTTTGATGTCGTGGTTGAAAATGCCGTGTACGGAATCGTACTTGAGCATGTAGGCGAGATAGTCGGGATCCAGGAGGTCGTTGATACCCACTACGCAGATTTCTTTACCGAAGTTCTCGACGGCGGCGCGGAAGACCATACGGCCGATGCGGCCAAAACCGTTAATACCAAGTTTGATCATAATTGTGTAATTTATTGTTTGTTAAAAATATGATATCTTAAAAGCGACGCAAAGATACAAAAAATATCCGACAATCCCTCGGGGATTGAACGAATTATTAAAAAATTTTAACATTCGGACAAATCTTTCCGGCCGAAAACAGCGCTCTCCACCGCTTCGCAAAGGATATGACCCACCAGCGTATGGCATTCCTGGATGCGGGGCGTATCGACCGAAGGGATATGGATGACGTAGTCGTAGGCATCCATCCTGCATGCTTCTCCGCCCACCAGCGCCACGCTTACGATGCCCTTTTCCCGGCAGGCCTCCAGCGCGCGGACCAGGTTGGCCGAATTCCCGGAAGTGGAAAGGCCCACAAATACATCCCCTGCGCTGCCGCAGGCGATAATCTGTCGGTAGAACACTTCCCCATAGCCGTAATCGTTGCCGATGGCCGTCAGGATGGATGTATCCACTGTCAGGGCCAGGGCGGGCAGGCCGCTCCGGCACAAGCGGAACTTGTTCACCAGTTCGGCCGCCATGTGCTGGGCATCGGCCGCCGATCCGCCGTTTCCGGCCCAGAGGGTCTTATTCCCGGCGCGGTAGGTCTTTACCAGAAGGGCTGCCACCTCCGACACTTGGCCGAGGGCATTTTCATCGGCCAGGAAGGCTTCCTTTACGCGGGCCGAGGCCGCCACCTGCTCTTTTACGAAATCTGTGTACTTTGTCATGACTTGCAAAGTTACGCATTCCTTCCGACATAAAAAACGCAGCCCCTGCAAAAAAAGGAGCTGCGCCAAAATGACTTGTGACCTGCGCTTAAAAAGCGTAGTACAGGCCCACGGTGGGAGCCAGACTGAAGCTGAGGAGGCTGGCCAATGAGGAGTTGACTCCGGCCAGGAATCCGCCGCCATAATAGCCGATGCGGGCAAGATGGGAGACCATCGAGAAGCGGTCGTCCAGCTGGAATGCGACGCCGGGACGGACGCCCACACCCCAGGTGGATCCGCCTCCCTGATTGAGGGCTGCAGTGAAGTTGAAATGTCCGTCCGCAAAGAAACGGGCGGGGCCCCATTCCGCGAAATAATAACGGAAATAAGGGTCAATGCTCAAAGCGGCACCCGTGTTGCCCTCTCCACCGCCGAACATCAGGCCCAGGGAGGCACCGGCGCCCATATTGTGGGCAAAGTTGTAACCGGCTTCCGGGGCCAGGCCGAAAACGGCGCCACCGCCACCCATACCGATGAACTGGACACTACCGCCTACATAGAACTGGGCCTTGGCCGTGAAGGCCATCAGGGTCAATGCGAGAACTAAAAGAACTTTTTTCATAATTAAAAATGGTTTGGTTTTTCGTTTTCAAAACACGAAATTACTACTTTTTTCCCAATCTGCAAAAACTTTCCCAATCGGCGCAAATTTATTATATTTGCAGGATTATCAGTTATGACTGTGGAACAGAAGCCTCCCATCTATCTCTTCACCGACGGTGCCGCCAGTGGAAATCCCGGCCCCGGGGGCTACGGCATCGTACTTCGCTGCGGTTCCTACCAGAAGGAACTCTCCGGCGGTTTCGCCCGTACCACCAACAACCGGATGGAGCTGCTGGCCGTCATCATCGGCCTGGAACAAATCCGCTGGGACAATGCCCAGGTGCACGTGGTGAGCGATTCCTCCTATGTGGTAAAGGCCCTCAACGAGGGCTGGCTGGACAATTGGAAGCGAACGGGGTTCAAGGGGAAAAAGAATGTGGACCTGTGGCTTCGCTTCGATGCAGTTTACCAAAAGCACCGCGTCGCCTTCCACTGGATCAAAGGGCACGCCGGGCACCCGGAGAACGAGCGCTGCGACAGCCTGGCCGTCGCCGCCTACCACCGGAGCGACCTTCCGGAAGACAGCGGCTTCATCCAAGAAAACCCGAATTTAGTATAATACAGATATGGCTCTCCCTAAACTCGTCGTGGGCATCACCCAGGGTGACAGCAACGGCATCGGATATGAAGTAATCATCAAATCGCTCGCAGACGAGCGTATCCTGGACTCTTTCACTCCGGTCATCTATGGCTCTTCCAAGCTGATGGGCTTTTACCGGAAGACCCTGCACAACATCGGCCCCATGGACATCAATGTCATCTCCTCGGCGGCCGACGCGCGCCAGCGCAAAATCAACCTCGTGAACTGCCTCCCGGACAACATCTATGCGGAACCCGGGCAAAGCACCCCGGACAGCGCAAAAGCAGCCATCACTTCCCTGGAAATGGCGGTCAAAGACCTCAAGGAAGGGCAGATAGACGTCCTGGTCACCGCCCCCATCAACAAGCGCGCAATGAGTGCGGAGGGCTTCTCTTCCGCCGGACACACGGAGTTTCTCCAGGAAGAATTCGGGGCCGATGACGTAACGATGATTATGGTCAGCGACCAGGTAAAGATCGGTATTGTCACCGGCCACATTCCGCTCAGGGAGGTTCCCGGAAGCATCACCCGGGAGTCAATCCTGGGGAAACTGCGCATCATGAAGTCTTCGCTGGAGCGGGACTTCGGCGTGAGGGATCCCAAGATTGCCGTCCTGGGCCTGAACCCCCACTGCGGAGACGGCGGACTGCTGGGAGACGAAGAACAGAACGTGATTCTGCCGGCCGTTCAGGAAGCCCGGGCCGAAGGCATCCAGGCCTTCGGCCCGTATTCGCCGGACGGCTTTTTCGGCCTGGGGAATTACAGCCGTTTTGACGCGACGCTGGCCATGTACCACGACCAGGGACTGGCTCCTTTCAAGGCCCTCGCCTTCTCCGACGGCGTGAATTTCACCGCCGGTCTTCCCATCGTGCGCACCTCGCCGGACCACGGCACCGCCTACGATATGGCCGGGCGTGACGAGGCGGACCCGCGCTCGATGATGAGCGCCATCTACACGGCCATCGACATCTTCCGCAAGCGCCTCCAGTACGATTCCCTCCAGGAAGGAAGGCTCAAATAGGGAATGACCCCGGACACGGCCATACAGTATCTGCCGGGGGTTGGACCCAAACGGGCGGCTCTCCTGGAAACCGAACTGGGAATCAGTACGGTGGGAGACCTGGTGAGGCTGTATCCTTTCCGCTACATCGACCGCAGCAGCATCGTCCGCATCGCCGACGTTCACCCTGACCTCGCCCTGGTGCAGGTCCGCGCAATGGTGACCAAAGTGCGCCTGCTGGCCAAAAACGGGGCCGAAGTCCCTCCGGACAATGTCAAATACAATCTGGTGAACCGTCTCAGCGCCATCGTTGCCGACGACAGCGGAGAGATGGAAATGGTCTTTTTCAAGGGCGTCAAATGGATGCATGCCCGCTTGAAACCCGGGAGTTCGTTTGTCTTTTTCGGGAAGCCAACGGTCTTTAACAAGCGGCTCAATATGGTACACCCGGAGGTGGACGCCCCGGACTCGGCCAATACCGGTGTTCTTATCGGCGTCTATACGTCCACGGAAAAACTCAAGACATCCGGCATCACCGGAAAAGTGATGCTGAAACTCATCGGAACGGCGCTGGAAGGCATCCTTCCCACGCTTCAAGACAGTCTTCCGGACTACATTCTCAAGGAGAAAGGGCTGGTTCCCCTGACTTACGCCCTCCGGCAAATCCATTTTCCGGTGGACCAGGACGCCCTGGCCAAAGCCACCTACCGGCTCAAGTTCGAGGAGCTGTTCCTCCTGCAGCTCTCGCTCCTGAAACAGAAGTTTGTCCGAAGCCGGAGTGCCGTGGGACTTGCCATGCCCGCTGTGGGAGAGGCTTTCAACGCCTGCTACAAAGCTCTTCCCTATGCGCTGACCGGTGCCCAGAAACGGGTCATCCGCGAAATCCGGGAAGATATGCGCAGTGGTCACCAGATGAACCGGCTCCTGCAGGGAGACGTGGGTTCCGGGAAAACAATGGTAGCCGTACTCAGCGCCCTTATGGCCGTCGGGAATGGTTACCAGGCCTGCCTGATGGCCCCTACCGAGGTGCTGGCCCAACAACACTACGCCAACGTTTCCAAATACCTGGCGCCCACCGGAGTCCGCTGCGCCCTCCTCACGGGCAATACCGGGGCCGCCGCAAGAAGGGACATCCACGCCGGCCTGCAGGACGGCAGCATCGGCATCCTTATCGGCACACACGCCCTCATTGAAGATAGCGTTAACTTCCGGGCGCTGGGATTGGCGATTATCGACGAGCAGCACCGTTTCGGGGTGGAACAGCGATCCCGGCTGTGGAACAAGGGCTGGCAGGGCGTTCCGCCGCACGTCCTCGTGATGACGGCCACCCCCATTCCCCGCACCCTGGCGATGACCCTGTACGGAGACCTGGACGTCTCCGTCATCGACGAGATGCCTCCCGGCCGGAAACCCGTCCAGACCCTCTGCGTGGGGGAAAGCAAACGTCATGCGATGCACAATTTCATCCGGGACGAAATTGCCAAGGGACGGCAGGCCTTCATCGTTTACCCGCTCATCTTCGAGAGCGAAAAACTGGACTACAAGAACCTGGAACTGGGTTATGAGGAGATTGTGAAAGCCTTCCCCCTCCCCCATTACAAAGTGGCCATCGTGCACGGAAAACAGACTCCGCAGGAAAAGGCCTTCAATATGGACGCTTTTGTGGCCGGAAGGGCGCATATCCTGGTATCCACCACGGTAATCGAAGTGGGGGTGGACGTGCCCAACGCCTCCGTGATGGTCATCGAAAGCGCCGAGCGCTTCGGCCTCAGCCAGCTGCACCAGCTGAGGGGCCGCGTGGGCCGGGGTGCGGAGCGTTCCTACTGCATCCTGATGAAGGGAACCAAAGTGTCCAGGGAAAGCCAGAAACGCCTGGATCTTCTCTGCGCTACGGAAAACGGATTCGAACTGGCCGAAGAAGATATGAAAATGCGCGGTCCGGGAGACCTTGAAGGAACCCAGCAGAGCGGGCTTCCCATCAGCCTCAACATCGCCTCGCTGGCCAAGGACGGCCTTATCCTGAGCGATGCCCGGGGCTATGCCCAGCACATCCTGGATCAGGACCCGGGTCTGGAGACGGAACGAAACGCCCCGCTGGCCGCAGAATTGCGCCGGGACAAATATACGGTTAAAGATTATTCTCAAATCTCATAAGCATCCCTCTCTTTTATGAAACACCTATTGACCCTGATGGGCCTATTTCTGGTACTGAGCGCCTGTGAGCGGCAGGCTACCCTGTTTGTAGGAACGTACAGCGACGGCTTCCTGGCCTACGACTTCGACCCGGTAAAAGGGGAAGTGAAGGAAGGCCCGGTGGCCAAGGCCGAAATGCCCAATCCGTCCTTTCTGGCCCTCGGGGAGGGCAACAGGGTTTACGCCGTGAGCGAAATGCCGGACAGCACGGCGGCCGTGTATGCCTGGCGTTACCTGGGAAATGCTTTTGAATTCCTCAACAAAGAGGCTACGGGCCTTCCCTGGCACGGGGAAGACCCGTGCTACGTGGCTGTCCGCGAGAATCTGCTGGCCGTAGCCAATTACAGCGGCGGTACGCTGGGCGTGTACAAACTGAAGGGGGACGGCAGCATCTCCCCCCTGGACAGTCTCCTCTACAGCGGCACCGGCGGACCGGATATGAGCCGCCAGGACCGGCCGCACGTTCATTGCGCCCTCTTTGCGCCGGATGGCAGGCTCCTGTTCACGGAGTTCAGCGCCGACGCCATCGGCATCCTTGACCTCACCCGCGACGGCGTGAAAAACTATCGCGTGGCCGCCCGTCTCCCGGCCGATTTCGGCCCCAGGCACCTTCTGCAGGAGGGGAACCGGCTCTACTGCATCGGAGAACTGTCCGGAGACATTGCCGTTTACAGCTACCCCGATATGTCCCTGCTGCAGCTGGTCAAGGCCGATGAAGCCAACGCCCGCGGAGCCGCCGACATTCACCTGAGCCCGGACGGGAAGTTCCTCTATGCCAGCCTGCGCCTGCAGAACGACGGCCTGGCCATTTTTTCGGTAGCCGGAGACGGTACGCTCACCCGGGTAGGCTACCAGCACAGCGGCCCCCATCCCCGTAATTTCACGGTACTCGAAAAATGGGTCCTGGTGGCCTGTCGCGATTCCGACGAAATCGAAATCTACCGGCGGAATAAGAAAACCGGTCTCCTTTCGGACACCGGTCGTCGCATCCAGGCAACAAAGCCTGTATTTGTAGCCTTGCAATAGAGGCCTACTTCATCCAGCGGTCCAGCCAGCCAAAGTAGCTGCGATGCCAGTAAAGGGCGTTCTGCGGCTTCAGAATCCAATGGTTCTCATTGGGGAAGACGATGAGTTTGGACGGAACGCCCATCATCTGCGCGGCATTGAAGGCGGCCATACCCTCGTCCACGGGCACGCGGAAATCGCTTCCGCCATGGATGCAAAGGATGGGCGTATGCCAGTTCTGGACCAGCTTGTGCGGGGAATTGTCGTAATGGCGCTTTGCCTTGGGGAGACTGCTCCAGGGAGAACCGCCCTGCTTGATGCCGCCGAAGCTGACACCGTCGCCGGCAGGACCCACCCGCCCCTCCTCAAAGGCATACTCGTGAAGGCCTCCGTTGTCCCAGTTGGGAAACCACATTTCCTCGGTGGTCATATACATATGCTCCTCGTTGAAGATGCCGGCGTGGGCGATGAAACAGTCGTACACGTCCTTGTGGATGCCGGCCAGATAATAGACGCTGAATCCGCCGTAAGAGGCGCCGCAGGCCGCAACCCCGCTCACATAAGGCTCTGCCTTGATGTTCCGGGCGGCAGTGAGGTAATCCTGCATATTCAGGCCCACATAGTCACCGGAAATCTGCTCGCACCAGGGCTGGCCGAAAGCCGTCGTGCCGCGACGGTTGGGAAGCACCACCACGTATCCCTGATGGCACATCAGCATATAATTCCAACGGTAGCTCCACCCCTGGGAAAGAGAGCCCTGAGGACCGCCCAGGCAGATTTCGATGGCGGGATAGGTCTTGGAAGCGTCGAACTGGGGAGGAAACAGCACCCAGGTGAGCATCTTCTGTCCGTCCACGGTGGTGAGCCAGCGAGCCTCGGTTTCGTGCTTGTCCAGCTGGCCCAGAAGGTGTTCGTTCTCAAAACTGAGCTGGTGGATGGCATTGTCGTTCACGGCCACCAGTTCCGTGGGGAAGTCCATCGAGGCATAGGTAGTCAGCAGGGTTCCGTCCTGCAGTACGCCGAAAGGAGAGCCGAAGTCGAACCAGAGGTTGTCGGCCGTCAGGCGTACCGGCTCCATACCGGGCACCACGTTGAAGATGCCCTGCAGGCCTTCGGCCAAGGCGGTGAAATAGAGGGAATTGCCGTCGGCCGCCCATACGGGGCCGTCCACGTTGTACTTGAATCCGGCGCTGAGGTCCCGGATGTTCTCCACGGCCGGATTGGCGCTCTGGCCCTCCCCTTCCGGGGAATAATGAACATCGGCCAACATCAGGCGCACCTTGTCGGCCTCATAACCGTCGCGTTCCATCGAGAGCCAGGCCAGGCGGCTGCCGTCGGGACTCCAGACCGGATGGGTGTCATAGCCGCCTTCAAAAGTCACCTGCGAAATTTCCCCGGTAAGCGGGCAATACAGGAAGATACAGGTATTGGTAGAGAAAGCATACTCCTTTCCGGTCAGGGGTTTGCAGGCAAAAGCGACATATCTGCCGTCGGGACTCCAGGCCAGGTCGGAGATGTCGGAGAAGGGGCCGTTGGGAAGTTCCCACTGGCAATCCTCACCCAGGATATCCATCCCTTCCTTCACCACGCCGTTGGACAGGTTGGCCACAAAACTGTGGGCAATCTCCGTACGCCAGTGGTCCCAGTGGCGGTACATCAGGTCCTCGGTGGCGTAGGCTTCAGCCTTGTCCAGGGCGGGATCCGAGTCGGAAGGAACCTCCACGTGGCTGTGGACACCTTTCACATAAATCAGCTGCGTCTGGTCCGGGGAAAGGAGATAATCGTCCATTCCGCCATCCACCTCTGTCAGTTTTTCACGCTGGCCAAGGGCTCCTTCCTCGTAGGCCGCTTTGTACAGCTGGCCACCCTGGAGGAAGAAAATGGCCTTGCCGTCCAAAGCCCAACGGGCAGACGAGAGGCTCTTTCCGTCCATCGTCAGCTGTGTAGGCTCCCCTCCCTCCACGGGAAGCGTGAAAAGGTTTCTCACGCTGCGGTTTTCCGTAATATCCGTATAACTGACTCCGTAAAGGATGGTTTTCCCGTCCGGGGAAAGCTGGGGGTCACTCAGCCGGCCCAGGGACAGGAGCAGTTCGGGGGTCATATGGCCGTCTTCCACCTTGAGGCTGGAAGGGCCGATGTATCCTTCCTGTGGTTTCATTTCGCTTTTCTCGGTGCAGGCAATGAGGACCAGCGCTGCGGCCGTCATTGCAAATAATTTTTTACTCATATTGTTTTAGTGCTTGTGTCAGCGTATTTTTCACTTCCTGCCGGAGGGACAGGGGTTCCAGAACCTCCAGTCCGGCGCCCCTTTTGCACAGCTCCATCACAAAATTGGGATTGGGGATGAGGCGGAGGGCGAAAATGCAGTGGGAATCCCCCTGCTCCAGCAGTATCTGGCTGGGATGCAGCGGGAGATCCTGCAGATAGGATGCCTCCCGGAGGGTGGTGCGCAACTTGACCAGAACGGCCTTCTGCCCCTTTTCCGGAAGATAAATGCCGTAACTGGCCTCAAAGGCCCGGCCGATGTCAAAGGAGACCGGCATCCGGAAATGCTGCGGCATGCGCTCCAGTGAGGCAATACGGTCCAGGGCATAGGTGCGCAGCGTCCCCGATTCCTCGCTGAAGGCCACCAGATACCAGCGTTTGGCAAACTCCTTCAGCGCATAGGGACAGACCCTGCGCTCCTGAATGCCGCTGCTCATATATTTCCGGTAACCAATGCGAAGAACGGCATTCTCCAGCATAACTTGCATCAGGGTGGTAAGGTATTTGTGCCCGGAGGGGACATCCTCTACCGACACCCTGCCGCTCAGACGCTCCTTCCCAAGGGTGAGAAGACTATTCACCGTAAAGGTATCAATCAGGTATTCCACAGCCTCCCGCCTGTCCACGGCGCTCTCGCTCTCATGGATGCGGTAGCGGTTGGTGCTGCGGTCACAGGCAATGGCAATCCCGAAGACCTCCTCCACGGCCTTGCGGTGGTTCACGAAGGACCGGCGGGGATACGCCTCCCCGTAACGCTGCTCCCAGCGCTGTGCGACTTCCCTCCAGGAAAGCCCCGCATCCCCCGCTTCCACGAAGGATTGCACCAGAAAAACATATTTACCCACCAGTTCCTGAACCATAACTTACAAATATATTAACAATTCCGGTCAATTGCAACGCCCTACGGGCGGACACAGGCTTCGGCACAGTTGATGCCGTCCAGGGCGCTGGAGACGATGCCTCCGGCATAGCCGGCGCCTTCTCCGCAGGGATACAGGCCGGGAACGTCCACGTGCGCAAGGGTTTCGGGATTCCGGGGCAGGCGGACGGGGGAAGAAGTGCGGGACTCCACACCCAGAAGAAGCGCGTCGTTGGTATAGTACCCTCTCATGGAACGTTCCACCTGGGGGAATACCTTCCTCAAACGCGAGGCCACGTGCTCCGGAAGCAGTTCGTGAAGGGGTGCGTTCACCGTTCCCGGATGATAGGATGTCCTGGGCAGGTCCCTCGAAACCAGTCCCCTGCAGAAATCCTTCATCCGCTGGGCAGGAGCCGAGAAAGGATGTTTTCCGCCATTCTCCCGGGCATAGCGGTACATCGCGCGTTCCACGTCCCGCTGGAAATCCATCAGGGCGAAGGGGCCGCTGTACTGTGCCGGCTGGTCTCCGGGCTCTATCTGCACCACCACCCCGGCATTGGACCACTTGGAATTACGGGCGGCATTGGACATTCCGTTCAGGACCACCGTTTCCCCTTCCGTGGAAGAGGGCACCAGAATACCGCCCGGACACATACAGAAAGAGAACACGCCACGGCCCTCCACCTGCTGGACGAACGAATATTCCGCCGTTGGCATAAACGGCTGATATTTACCGTGGTAGCGGATTTGATTGATGAGCCACTGAGGATGTTCCACCCGAACGCCCAGGGCAAATCCCTTGGCCTCCAGCGCCCAGCCTTTGGCCTGGAATAACGCATAGATGTCGCGGGCCGAATGACCAGTGGCCAGGATGACCCGGGAAGCCTGATAGGCCGTTTCGCCACAACGGACCTCGAAGCCACCATCGGCCTTTTTCACAATATCGGTGACGCGGGAATCAAAATGATACACTCCACCGTGCTCCAGGATGCAGGCGCGGATGTTTTTGACAATCTCGGGAAGGCGGTCGGTGCCGATGTGGGGATGCGCGTCGATGAGGATGTCGGGATGGGCGCCGAAAGCCACCAGCTGGTGCAGCACTTCCCGGATATCTCCCCTTTTGGAGGATCGGGTATAAAGTTTTCCGTCGCTGAACGCTCCCGCGCCGCCCTCTCCGTAACAGTAGTTGGAATCCGTATCGAGAACCCCTTCGACGGAGAGCCTGGCCATATCCACTTTTCGGCGTTCCACATCCTTCCCCCGCTCCAGGACAATGGGCCGAAGCCCTTTCTGGAGCAGTTTCAGGGCGGCGAACATCCCGGCTGGACCAGCCCCCACCACGATGACGGGATCGGCCCCGTGCACATCCCGGTAAGGGGCGACACGGTAAGCCTCGAAAGGCTCGTTTTCCCGATAGGCCTGTACGCGGTAGCGGTACAGGATGTCCTGCCGGGCATCGACGCTGCGGCGCACCACCTCCACGTGGCCCAGCTTCTCCGGTTTCACGCCCAATGCCTTGGCGGCCGCCTCGGTAAGCTGAGCGGCCGTCAATTCCTTGCCAATCCTGACTGCTATCTCGAATTCTTTCATTTATCCAGTTCCGCAAGAGCGAAATCGTATGCTCCCACGGAGATGGCCGTGGAAGTACCGATTTTGTCGATGGTGACGCCAATGCGCTTCTGGGGATCGTAAATGACGGTTTTCTCCGTTCCGTAAATTTTGAGCTCGCGGGCCTCTCCCTTGGCGAAGGCGGCAAATTCGGCCTCGTCATCCAAGTTGTACACCTTCATTTGAAGGCGCTGCAGGGTGTCCCCGGAGAGGGTTTTGATGCTGGCGCGCATCTCTTCCAGCAGATACGGCATAAAGAATTTGGCCGATGCGGAAATGCCGCCGCCGATGACAATGATTCCGTCCATCAACTGGGCGGCCGTCGCCATTGCCTTTCCGGCCACCCGTCCCAGTTCTTCGAAAGCAGCCAGGGCTGCCTTCCGGTCTCCGGGACGAGTCCCCTCGGCAATGTCATAAATGTCCTTGGGGGTGAGGCTGGCATCCAGTACGCCGGACTGTTCCGAATAGACACGCTTGACGGCACGGATGGCCACGCTGTCCTCCAGGATGACACCGTTGATGTGCGGATTAGGAAGGCAGTAGGTTTCCACGCAGGAATTGTCTCCGCGATTGAGTTCTCCATTGATGACACAGCCGATACCGAAACCGGTTCCCAAAGTATAGCCGATAAGGTTGTTGAAGCGCTTGCCGCTGCCGACGGCAGCCAACTTCCCGTTCACTTCCGGGAGCGCACCACTGAGGGCTTCCCCGAAGGCGAAGAGGTCACCGTCATTGTTGATAAACACCGGAATGCCAAAGATTTCCTTCAGGTACGGTCCCAGGGCCACGCCCTCTCGGAACGAGGGGAAATTGGGCAGGAAGCCGCCGATGATGCCGGCGGGATAGTCGGCTGGTCCGGGGAAGGCGAAGCTGATGGCTACGGGCTTCTCGCCTCCCAACTGGTTGATCACGTTCTTGAAACCGGTGACCATCGTTTCCAGGCACAGGTCCAGGTTGTTGGCATTGGAAGGAAGGGTGATGGTGTCCAGGATGAACTCCTCTCCCTTCATTGCGTTGAAGCGCAGCGAATTGCCGCCGGCATCCAGGGTGAGCACCACCCGCTTGTCATTCTTGTATTTTCCCATAGGTATGAATTGATTGTTGTTTTCCGATTTTCAAAGATAGGCATTTTCATGCGAATCTAAAAATCGGCCATTCGGGAGACGGGAGCAACGTCCAGCGGAGTGCGGATGCCGGCCTTGTACTGGAACCATCCGGCCACGGCAATCATCGCGGCATTGTCCGTAGTGAATTTGAATTCCGGCAGATAGGTGTTCCAGTGCCGCTTTTCGCCTTCCAGGAGCATTCTCTCCCGCAGCCCGCTGTTGGCCGAAACGCCCCCGCCAATGGTGATTTCCCGGATGCGGGTCTCCTTGGCGGCACGGATGAGCTTGCCCATCAGGACGTCGATAAGGGTTTTCTGGAAACTTGCACAGAGGTCTTCCTTGTTGTTCTCAAGGAAAAGCGGGTCTTTGGCCATTTCGTCCCTTACGAAATAAAGGAGAGAGGTCTTAACTCCGCTGAAACTGTAGTCCAGGCCGGGAATGTTGGGTTTGGCAAATTGAAAACGCTCCGGATTGCCCTGCCGGGCCAGGCGGTCGATGACCGGACCGCCGGGATAACCCAGCCCCAGCATCTTGGAACACTTGTCGAAGGCCTCTCCTACGGCGTCGTCGATGGTCTGGCCCAGGATGTCGTAGGAAAGCGGACTGTTTACCCGGACAATCTGGGAATTTCCGCCGGAAACCAGCAGACACAGATACGGGAAAGAAGGCTCCCGGACCGGCACGCCTTCCTGGCGGATAAAATTGGCCAGCAGATGCCCCTGGAGGTGATTTACCATGACCATGGGAATATCCAGCGACAGGGAGAGCGCCTTGGCGAAGGAGGTACCCACCAGCAGCGAACCCAGCAGGCCCGGGCCGCGGGTAAAAGCGATGGCCGTCAGGTCCGAAGACTCGACTTCGGCCCTTTTCAAGGCCTCCGACACCACCGGAACAATGTTCTTTTCGTGGGCGCGGGAGGCCAGTTCCGGCACCACGCCGCCAAAGTCCTTATGAACTTGCTGTGAAGCGATTACATTGGACAGCAACACCCCGTCGCGAAGGACGGCGGCCGAAGTGTCGTCACACGAAGATTCTATGCCGAGGATAATGTCTGCCATTTCTTTCCCGTAATTCGATTGCAAAGATAGCAATAAATTGCTATTTTTGTAGGTTAATGAGACGCTTCCTCAAAATATTGGCCTGGATTATCGGCCTATTGATCCTGCTCTTTCTGGCCGGCCTTGTCGCCATCCAGTCTCCGAGGGTGCAGACCTTCCTGGCCCGGAAGGCCACCGAAAAGCTGCAGGAGCGTTTCCCGGCCGATATCAGCATTTCCCTCCTCACCGTGAGGCCCTTTGACGCCCTGGTGGTGGAGGACCTCCTGCTCAAGGATCCCCGGCCCTATGTCCGGGGAATGGACACGGTCATCTACGTACGCAACCTTACGGCCAAATTTTCGCTCAGGGGCCTTTTCAGCGGCGGCGGAGCCCATGTCAGGCGTCTCAAGCTGAGCGGCGGCGTGTTCAACCTGGGCTATGAGCCCGGCGATGAAACGACGGGTAAGGAAATCATGAACCTCTACCGCATACTGGCCCTGGAGGATTCCGACGAAACGGACGAATCGTATTCCTGGGGAAACCTGCTCAGTGCCAGAAGCGTGGAGGTGAAGGACTTCGTTTTCCGGATGTGCAACCCCGTCAACGCGCAGGAGATGGAGGACGAAGGACGAAGTTACGGGGAGGGCGTCATTGACTGGAACGATTTCACCGTCGATGTCCGCAGCATCCTCGCCACCCACCTGTCCGTCGCCGACAGCCACATCACCGGGACGCTGGAAAGACTGGAGGCCATGGAAGTCAACACCAGTTTCCGGATCGACCAGGTATCGGCCCTGAAGGTGGACGTGGGAGAGCAGTGCGCCCGGATGGAAGGGCTGCGCCTCCATTGTGGAGAAACAGACCTCTCCTTCAACAAACTGGTCCTGGACGGTCCCCTGGACGATTACGGAGATTTCATAGACCGCATCTGGCTGGAGGCGGACATCCGGCCGGAGTCCCGGCTTACGCTTCCCGACGTCCGCTATTTCTCCGATGCACTGGAGGGACTCAGCTTTTCCGGAAAGCTCCAGGGAAAAGTACAGGGATATGTAAACGATTTCAAACTGGACAATCTTCTGGTGGAAGACCCTGAAAACGATGTACAGGCTCTTGTGAGCGGCCGGATGTGGGGCCTGCCCGAAACCGGAGACACCCACGTGGATTTCCACCTGCGCCGGATGGATTTCTCTTTGGAGAAACTGGGCGGATTCGTGCAAGCCTGGTCTCCCGGAACAGAGCTGGACCTCAAGGGCCTCGCCAAAGGAGAGCCCTTCCGCTTCACGGGACAAGTCAGGGGCTTCCTGGACAAGATGGAGATTGACGGAGCCATCGAATCGGAAATCGGTTCCCTCCGGGCCGACATCACCCTCGGCGGCGCCGTCAGCCCCGGAGCTCCCATCCTCATCGGAGGAACCATCGACACGGACAAACTGGACATCGGCCGAATCACCGGCACATCTTCGCTGGGCCCGCTCACCCTCAAGGCCGGCGTGGAAGCCGCCTTCCCCCGCGGAGGGGATATGCAGGTAAGGATCGATTCCCTGCACATCGACCGGCTCACCGCCCTGGGATATGACTATTCCAATATCTCGGCGGTGGGAACCTACAGCGAGAAAGCTTTCGACGGCCGCATCATCGCCGCCGACCCCAACCTCAATTTCCTCTTCCAGGGCTTGTTCAACCTTTCCCGGGACACGAAGAATGCAGCCTACCGCTTCTACGCTTCGCTGGGACACGCAGACCTTCACGCCCTGCACTTGGACAGCCGTCCCCGCTCCAAAGTGAGCCTGCAGGCTTCCTCCAACTTCCTCAAGACCGAAAAGGGAGACCTTCTGGGAGATATCCAACTGTCCGGCATTTCGCTGGAAAGTGCAAGCGGCCGGCACAAAATCGGAGACCTCAGCGTCCGCGCCCACGCCAACGACAATGTCAACCGCATCCACCTGGAATCCGATTTCCTGGAAGGGACTTATGTGGGTGACGCCGGCCTGGGCCGTTTCCTCAACGACATCAAGTACCTGGTGCTGGAACAGGACCTGCCCGCCCTCCTCCAGGAAAAGCCCCTCCCCTGGGACGGTTCCGGCTACGATCTGGCCCTTCAGGTGAAATCGGCCCAGGAACTGCTCAGCTACCTGGTTCCCGGCCTGTATGTGGAGAAAAATACGAGCCTGGGGCTGAAAGTAGACCGGGAGGGACGCGTTTCCGGCTCCGTGAAATCGGGCCGGCTGGCCTACAACGATAAGTTCGTCAAAGATTTCGACCTGTCGTTCGACAACGCCAACCAGTCGCAGACGGCCACCCTCACCGGCGGACAGATCTCCCTCTCCGGAGCACAGATCCTCAACAACAGCCTCACCCTCTTTGCCAAAGACAATCAGATTGGCCTGGGCTACGCTTTCGACAACGGCGAGGAAGAAGCCACCCGGGCGCAACTGTACCTGTCCGGAGACCTGTCGCGGGATGAAAACGGCCTGGCAGTCGAGGCCCGGGCCCTTCCCTCCAATATCTATTACAAGGGGAATGGCTGGGGACTTTCGTCCGACGACATCACCTACCGCAGCGGAAACCTCAGCATCAGCCGCCTGATGGCCCGGCACGACGACGAGATTCTCCTGATCCACGGCGGACTGTCTCCCCACCGGGCCGATACCCTCTCCGTCCAGATGGAGAAATTCGACATCGGCCTGGTGAACACCTTCAGCGGATCGCTTCCTTCGCTGGAAGGACACGCCACCGGAAACGCACTGCTCATTTCACCCACCGCGCCCTCCCCCGGCCTTTTGGCCTCCATCACATGTGACTCCACCTATGTGGCCGGCCGACGGCTGGGCCAGCTCCAGCTTTCCAGCACCTGGGACGAGGCCAGCGGACGCTTCCTGATAGCGCTCGGGAATCTCCTGGACGGGAAGCGGAATCTCCATGCCGAAGGATATCTTCAGTCCGAAGACCGCGTCGTCCACGCATCGGCCCGCCTGGACCGCCTGGAAATGGCTTATGCCGCTCCGCTGCTGAATTCGATCTTCAGCCAGTTCGGAGGCTCCCTCAGCGGCGAAGTGGCCCTGGACGGCACCCTGGACAAGATTCATCTGTCCAGCCGCGGGCTCCGGGTAGATGACGGTATCCTGGAACTGGACTACACCCGGGTTCCCTATCGGCTGTCCGGCGACTTGTCCCTGGACGACGAAGGCCTGCATTTCCGGACGATGACCCTGGAAGACGGACTGGGCGGAAAGGGTACGGTCGAGGGAAGCATCCTGCTGGGCGGATTCAAGAATTACGCCCTGGACACACACGTCCGCATCCAGAATATGAAGGTGCTCAATATTGCCGAAGGCCAGAACGACCTCCTTTACGGCCAGGCAAGCGCCAGCGGACGGGCCGATATCACCGGCCCCCTGAACCGGCTCCTGCTGGACGTGAACGCCACCACTTCCCAAGAAGGAAACCTGCACATCACGCTGGGCTCCGGCAGCAGCGACCGCTCCCGTGAAATGCTGACGTTCACCACTCCGCCCCAGGAGAAGGAAAGCGACCCTTACGAACTGATGATGGCGGCAGGCAGCAGCAGCGGAGCCGAGGAAGGCAGCGATTTCCGGATCCGTCTCCGTATCCAGGCCACGCCGGATCTTCAGGTCAACCTGAATGTCAACGAAGAAATGTCCCTCAACGCCCGTGGAAGGGGAAACATCGAGATTGATACCCGGATGGCACAGGGTTCTTTCGACCTGAACGGGGACTACAATATCTCCCAGGGAAGTTTCCTCTTCTCGGTGATGAATCTGGTGAGCCGGAAATTCACCATCCAGGACGGCAGCGTCATCCGCTTCAACGGAGACGTCTGGAACACCGACCTGGACGTGAAGGGTCTCTACACCACCAAAGCCAGCCTGGCCACGCTCATCACCTCGGAATCGGGAGCCAGCAGCCGCCGCACCGTAAACTGCGGAATCAACATCACCGGACGCCTGAGCAATCCGGAGGTGAATTTCGCCATCGACGTACCAGATCTGAACCCCGCCACCCAGGCCCGGGTGGACGGTGCCCTCAATACCGTGGACAAGGTGCAGAAACAGTTCGTGTACCTGCTGCTGGCCGGCAATTTCCTCCCGGCCGAAGATTCCGGCATCACCACGGGTGGCTCCGACGCCCTCTTCTCCAACGTGTCCAGCATTATGTCCGGCCAGATCAACAACATCTTTCAGAAACTGAACATTCCGCTGGATATGGGCCTCAATTACCAGACCACCCAGACCGGCAGCAATATCTTTGACGTCGCCCTGAGCACCCAGCTGTTCAACAACCGCGTCATCGTGAACGGAGCGGTGGGCAACAAACAGCTCATCGACGGCACATCCACCAACGAGGTAGCCGGAGACATCGACATTGAAATCAAACTGAACCGAAGCGGCGCCCTTCGCCTGAAACTGTTCTCGCACTCGGCCGATTCCTACACCGCCTACCTGGACAACAGCCAGCGGAACGGCGGCGGCATCTCCTATCAGCGGGACTTCAACTCCTTCCTCCAATTTCTGAAGTCGCTTTTCGCCAGGCGGGAAACGCTGGAGGAGATTTCCCGGATGGAGGCACTTGAGGCCGGAAACAGCATCATTTTCCACGTTAATCCAGAAGGAAAAATCATCCCGGAATGACATACGGCAAACTCTATCTGATTCCCACCCCGCTGGGAGAAGGAAACCCCGGTGACGTGCTCCCCGCATCCGTGCTGGAACTCCTCCCCTCCCTGAAATGTTTCGTTGTGGAACAAATGCGCACGGCCCGCAGATTCCTCTCGTCGGCCGGGCTCAGGGGACATATCGCAGAACTGGAATTCCACGAGCTCAACGAGCACACGCGGCCCGAGGAGGTGGAAGGGTTCCTGAACCTCTTTGCCGAAGGTCGAAACGTGGGACTGCTCTCCGAGGCCGGTCTCCCCGCCGTAGCGGATCCCGGGGCTCTGCTGGTGGCCCTCTGCCACCGGCACGGGATCGGGGTGGTTCCCATGGTGGGCCCTTCCTCCCTGATGATGGCGCTGATGGCCTCCGGACTCAACGGCCAGTCCTTTGCCTTCGTCGGATACATTCCCGCCAAGACAGACGAGCGCCGCGCAGCGTTGAAGGCCCTGGAAAAGCGTTCCGCCGCCGCCCGCCAGACCCAGATCCTCATCGAGACGCCCTACCGCAACGATTCCCTGCTGGCCGACATGCTGCAAACCCTCAGCGGAAACGTCCTCCTGTGCATCGCAGCCAACCTCACCTGCCCCGACGAGTACATCTGCACCCGTAGCGTGGCCCGGTGGAAGGAGCGGCCCGTCACCATCGGAAAGCGTCCGTGCGTATTTCTCATCCTCAGCGAAGCGAAGATCCCATGAAAATAGCCTTCAACACCCTCGGCTGCAAACTGAACTACGCCGAAACGTCCACCTACGAGCGGGGCTTCGTGGCCGCCGGCTGGGAAGTGGTCCCCTGGACCACCAGGGCCGACGTTTACCTGATCAACACCTGCGCGGTCACGGAAACGGCCGAGAAAAAGTCCCGGAACCTCATCCGCCGGGCGCACAAGACCGCCCCCGAGGCCCGCATCGTGGTCACCGGCTGCTATGCCCAGCTCCGGAAAGAACAACTCATGGCCCTGGACGGCGTCTGGAAGGTCTTCGGTGCCAATGAAAAATCGACCATCGTCCCTACGGTTACAGAGGTATTGTCTCCCGAATCGTCGCTTCGCGACCCCTCCCATTCGCAGCAGTGCTCTCTGAGCACTGGCGCCGGGCCCCTCCCTCTTATGCGGCCGAGGGTGGCCACAGATTCGGGAGACAATACCTCTTCCACTTTCGGGCCCGCTACTTTTGGAGCCTACAGTTCCGGGGAGGAGCGGACGCGGGCGTTTTTGAAAGTGCAGGACGGCTGTGACAATTTCTGCGCCTATTGCACCGTGCCCTATGCTCGGGGACGCAGCCGGAACATCCCCGTCTGCGAGGTGGTGAAGATGGCCCGCGACATTGCGGCGGAGGGGGTCAAAGAGGTGGTCCTGACGGGCGTGAACACCGGGGACTTCGGCCGCACCAGCGGAGAAAGTTTCCCGGACCTTTTGAAGGCCCTGAACGAGGTGGAGGGCATCGACCGCTATCGAATCTCCTCCATCGAGCCCAACCTCATCACACCCGAAATCATAGACTGGATAGCCTCGGGCACCAAGTTCCAGCGGCATTTCCATATTCCGCTGCAAAGCGGCAGCGACACCCTCCTCAAGCGTGTGGGAAGACGTTACGACACGGCCCTTTTCGCTTCGCGCATCGACTATATCCGGCAGGCGATGGAACATCCCGGAGAACCCCGGGTATTCTTTGGGATTGACGTCATCGTGGGTCTTCCCGGAGAAACGGAAGAACTGTTCATGGAAACGTATCACTTCCTGAAAGAACGCATCCGGCCGGCCTATATCCACGTTTTCCCCTACTCCCGCCGGCCCGGCACCCGTGCGGCCGAATGGAAGGACCAGGTGCAGGACAGCCTCAAGACGGAGCGGGTGGCCCGCCTGGAGGCGCTGTGCGAAGAATTGCATACAGCATTCGTTGCAGCCAACAAAGGAGTCCGCGAAACCGTTCTCTGGGAGTCTTCTGTCAAAAACGGCCTGATGGGAGGCTACACGGGAAATTACATCCGCGTGGAAAAACCCTATGATGCCGCGTCCGTAAATCAATTGGAGGAGATTGTCCTATGACCAGACTCACCTTTCTGGGGACCGGAACCTCGCAGGGGGTGCCCATTATCGGCTGCCGTTGCCCCGTCTGCCAGTCGGCCGATGTGCGGGACAAGCGTTTCCGTTCGGCGGCATTCGTGCAGCACGACGGCCTGAACATTCTGGTTGACGCCGGTCCGGATTTCCGTTCCCAGATGCTTGCGCACGGGATTTCACACCTGGATGCCATCCTCCTCACCCACAGCCACAAAGACCACACAGGTGGCCTGGACGATGTCCGTTCGCTGAATTATATCGACAAAAAAGCCGTAGAGATTTTCTGCGAAGAGCGGGTGCTGCAGTCGCTGCGCATAGAATATTCCTACGCTTTCGAGGAGCACAAATACCCCGGTGCACCGGAGTGGCATGTACATCTGATTGACGAGCGTCCCTTCCGCGTGGACTCGCTGGAAGGCACCGGCGACCTGGAATGGGTGCACGACACCGGCTATTTTTACCGGCAGCCGGACGGCAGCCTCCGTCCTTCGGACAATGCCGTTGTGGAAGCGCCGCACGCGCAGCCCAATGTGGTTCCCATCCGCGGCCTGCACAGCCGGATGCCGGTGCTGGGTTTCCGCTTCGGAAACATAGCCTACATCACCGATATGAGCACCCTGCCGGAGAGTGAGTTTCCCAAGCTGCAGGGGCTTGAACATGTGACGCTGAACACCGTCAGCTATCATCCGCACCACTCCCACTTCTCCTTGGAAGAAGCCCTTCGGCTCTCCGGCCGGATCGGGGCCAGACATACCTGGCTCACTCACCTCTCCCACGCCTTCCCTTCCTATAACGATTTCTGCGCAGAGTTGAAGCAACGCTGCGCAGAAATGGGGATTTCCTCCGATGTGCAGCCCGCCTATGACGGACTGAGCATCCGGGATCAGAAGCTGTAGGTTTCAGACTCGGGGATTGGCCAACTGGAAGTCCAGCTGTAACCAGCCATCGCGCAGTGGGGCCTGATCGGCCTTCACATTTGTAACGGGCATCAATAAGGGGGCAACGTGCAGCTTGCAAAAATGGCGGTCGCTATGACCGCCACGAAAGAAAGCTATCCATTCATTACTTGAACAGTTTCTGGGCAAAGGTATTCAGGTACAGGCGCCAGTTGGACCACACATGACCTCCTTCAGATACGAAATACTCGTGCTGGAGGCCCTGCTCACTGAGTTTGGCGTGCATTTCCTCGGAACCCTTGAACAGGAAGTCGGTGTTGCCGCAGGCCAGGAAGTAGAGCTTTACACCGGCCTTCTTGAGGGTGGCAATTTGCTCGGGAGTAGCGCTTCCGGCAGCGGACAGGGGGCAAATGTAGTCGAACAGTTCCGGATACAGGATGGAAGCGCTGATGGTGTGACCGCCACCCATCGAAAGACCGGCGATGGCACGGGAGGAAGGCTTGGCCACGGCACGGAAATTCTTCTCGATGAAGGGGACGATTTCGGTGCAGAGACTCTTCACATAAAGGTCACGGTTGGCGGAATCTCTCCAGTCGAAGGACTTCTCGGGGATATTGAGGGTACGGGCGGCTGCCTGACCGGGATTGCCGTTGGGCATCACCACGATCATCGGCTCGGCAAGGCCCTTTTCGATGAGGTTGTCCAGGATCTGGGCGGCGCGGCCCATGGAGATCCAGGCTTCCTCGTCACCGCCAGCGCCGTGCAGCAGGTACAGGACCGGATACTTCTTTTTGGGATTGGCCTCATAGCCGTAAGGAGTATAAACCGTAAGACGACGGCTCATTCCCAGGATCTTGCTGTCGTACCAGGGATGGCTGACGGTTCCATGCCGGCTTGCCTCCCCGTAGTTCTCCGTACGCTCGCCGGGGACGGTGAGCATCGGCAGGTAACGGGTTCCGTCACGCTGCACCAGCACATTCTGGGGGTCGTTCACGGCCACGCCGTCCACCACGAAGTTGTAGGTATAGATCTCAGGGGCCGGAAGAGGAATTTTCACGGACCAGACGTTGTTCTCTCCGCGCGTCATTTCAATGGTGTCTCCCCAGGGATTGGGCATCCACGAGCCGCTGAGCTTCACGATGGTGGCGTAATCGGCCTTGAGACGGAAGGTCACGGAATCGTTCTGGATTTCGGGGGAAATGATGGGTTTGCGCTTTCCGGAGGCAAAGTTGGTGAGTTCCTGGGCACCGAGGCCGGCGGCGAAAGAGAGCGCCAGCACGAATGTAAGAATACGTTTCATGGTATAATTAGATATTAACGTTGGTTTTCAGTCGGATATCGTCGGAAGCGGAGCCTACCAAAAGCTGAAGCTGTCCTTTTTCCAGCTTCCAGGCCGATGCGTTCTCGTCCCAGTAACGCAGGTCATCCATCGGGATGCTCAGGGTCAGCTTGCGGGACTCCCCTGCCTTGAGGGTCACGCGCTTGTAGGCCTTCAGCTCTTTCACGGGCCATTCCACGGAGGAGTTCACGCGGTGCACATAGACCTGCGCTACCTCGTCGGCCTCCATTGTACCTTCGTTGGTGAGGACAAAACTCACGCTTACTTCCTTGGCCGATGCTTTGGCGGAAATCTTTTCATAGCCGAAGCCGACATAGCTCAGTCCATGCCCGAAAGCGTACATGGGCTTCACGTTCCTGGTATCGAACCAGCGATAGCCCACATAGAAGCGCTCGGTGTATTTGGAAACGGGTTTGGGCATGGAATCGATCAGCTTCTGCCGCTCCTCGCGGGTCATTTTCATTACGTCGGGACGATACAGGAGAGAGAAGAGGTCTCCACCGGCATTCTTGTCGGGGAAGTTGCCCATCGCATAGGCGGGAGAATCCTCCAACTGACGGGGAAAGGTGAAGGGCAGCTTGCCGGAGGGAGCGATGTCCCCGAAGAGGACCTCGGCCAGGGCCGTACCGCCTTCCATGCCGTTCCACCAGGCCTGTACGATGGCCGGGGAAACAGGTTCCAGGACCTGCAGGTCGGTGGGTCCGCCGGAAACCAGCACGCTCACCAGGTTGGCGTTGGCCTCACGCAGGGCCTGCACCAGCGCTTCCTGTCCGCAGGGGAGCTTGATATCCTTGCGGTCGCTGCCTTCGGTTTCAATATTCTTGTTGGTTCCGCCGAAGAAGAAGACGAGGTCGGCCTCCCTGGCCAGGGAAACGGCCTCGGCCAGCATTGCAGGATCGGCCGGCTCGTCGATGGCGGCAGCCTCCAGCGGGTTGGGCTCAGTGGGAGCGGGTCCCCGGCGGCGGCCCGGGAAGCTCTTGTAGCCGGGGGCATAGCTTACCTGGACACCGTCACCGGCACGACGGGTGATTCCCTCCAGCGGAGTGACCTCGTAGAGAGCCTTCACACCGGCCCCCACTCCACCACTCTGGGTTTTCAGAACAGCATTCTGGCCAATCACGGCAATCTTCCTGACGCCGGCCTTGACGGGCAGGACACCTTCATTCTTGAGGAGGACGATGCTTCTGCGGGCCACTTCCAGGGCAATCGCCTGGCTCTCGGGCTGGGAGGTCATCACCTGGTTGGCCACATCGGCCGGAACGGGGTCGATGGCAAAGCGGACGCGCAGGATCTGACGGACTTTTTCGTCCACCATTTCTTCGGTCAGTTTGCCGGCCTTGATGGAGTCGATGACGGGCTGGCCCAGGTAATTGGAACCGGTCATCTGCACGTTGAGGCCGTGGAGCATAGCGCCCATCGTGCTGTGGGTGCCGCCCCAGTCAGAGACGGTGAAGCCCTTGAAACCCCATTCGCCGCGGAGAATCTCGTTCAGCAGGTGTTCGTTCTCGGAGCAGTAGTCGCCGTTCACCTTGTTGTAGGCAGGCATCACGCTCATCGCCCCTCCTTCGCGGACGGCGCGCTCGAAAGGCTTCAGATAGATTTCGCGCAGGGTCCTTTCGTCCAACTGGGCATCTACGCTGCCGCGGTTGGTTTCCTGGTTGTTCACGGCAAAATGCTTGATACAGACGGCCGTTCCTTCATCTTGTACGCCCTTGGTATAATAAAGGGCCAGGGCAGCGGAGAGGATGGGATCCTCACTCAGATACTCATAAGTCCGTCCGCCTACAGGCAGGCGCTGGATGTTCACGGCCGGGGCCAGAATGACATCCTTGCCGCGGAGACGGGCTTCCTTGCCCATACCGGTGCCGTATTTGTAGGCCAGCTCTTCACTCCAGGTGGCGGCCAGGGCACTTCCGGTAGGGAAATACGTGGCGCTGTCCAATGTCCAGCCGGCACTCCGGAAGCCGTCGGGAACGCCCTCTTCGCGAATGCCGAAGGGACCGTCGGCATAATTCATATCTGCAATCCCGAGGCGCTCAACGCCGGCCGATGACATATTCGTCTTGCTGTGCAGCATGTTCACCTTTTCTTCCAGGGTCATCTTCGCAATAAGTTCATTGATTCTGGCATCGTTGACGGTAAGCTTGTCCTGCGGGGACAGGCCGGGTCCGCTGCAGGCAACTGCAGCCAAAGCTAAGATCAGAATATTTCTTTTCATAAAATATTAGGGATATGGTTTCGTGTTTTTCCTTTCAAATATAAGATTTTTCAAAGAAAAAAGCGATACGCCTGAAACATCGTATCGCCATTTTGAACACAGTATTACAAGATACGCGCCTTGAAAAACCGTGCGGGCAGTCAGTAGTTCGGGGTGGAGGGAAACGAAGCCGGGATGGGAGTCGAGAGGAACGGAGCAGCGCTTTCTGCCGGGGATGTTTTCAAAAAAAAGGGGGGGGTATCATCGGTAAAAATTGTATTTTTGTAAAATGAAACGATTCCTGACTGTCTTTTTGCTGATACTCCCCCTCTGTCTGGGGGCGCAGGAGCAGGTTTATAATCTGAGTTTCGACCAGTGGTCCCGAAGCAAGGGGGTGTGGTATCCCAATGCCGCCGGAAAGGAAAGGGTGTGGGCCACCACCAACCCGGGGACCAGCATACTGCGAATCAACTCCACCGTGCCGGAGTATGAGCACGTAGCCGTACCGGGGCCGGGGAAGGCGGCCGCTAAAATCATGAGCCGTAAGCTGGCCTGGGCCTTTCTCACCGGAAGCCTCTTTACCGGGGAGTTTGTCCGGGTGGTCAAGTTTTCAGGAGCCGAGATGTACAACGGGACGCCTTTTCACAGTCGGCCCAAAAGCCTTTCCGGATACGTGCACTACCAGAGCGGCACCATCGACTTTGCCCAGGAGCCCTACCTCTCCATGAAGGGGAAATCCGACCAGGGGCAGATAGAGGTTGCCCTTTACGCCTGGAAAGAGCGGCAGCACTTTGTCTCCAACGACGGCCCCAGCACACCGGGCGACCGGGACCCGGCTTTTATCGGCCGAGGAGTACTCACGCTGGACAAAGACAGCGACGGATACATTCCCTTCGAAATCAAGATCGATTACCATAGCGAGGCCATTCCTACATACATATATATATCGGCCTTCTCCAGCCGGTTCGGAGAGTTTTTTACCGGGAGCAGCAAGTCTGTCCTGTATGTGGACGAGTTCAGGCT
>ONOH01000026.1 GCA_900319405.1 uncultured Bacteroidales bacterium
CGGTGCCGGGAAATCCTGTATGTTCCGCGCCCTGATGGGCGGGCTACGAGTGGAGAATGTGATGGTGAGTATAGATGAGAAGCCTGTTAACCGGCAGATTATCGGGAAATCCATCAAGTATCTGCCGCAGGGTCGCTTGATTCCGGAGGGGATGAAACTGCTCCGCGCATTTGACCTGTACGGAGTAAATTACTGGACCTTCGTCAATCGGTTTCCCAAGTTCTCCAGGCATCATGATTCGCCCCTCTATGAGCTCTCTGGCGGCGAGGCCCGCCTGGCCGAACTCTACCTGGTGCTGCACGGCGATGCTCCCTTCTACATTCTGGACGAGCCCTTTACGCAGGTTGACCCCGTGAACATCGAGGACGTAAAGGCCCTGATCCGGGAGCGCGCCCGGGACCACGGCATCATCGTCACCGACCATAACTACGACGCCATCTCCTCCGTGGCCGACAATCTCTTTGTCATTGCCGATGGCTACACCAACCCTTCTAAGCAGCGTGTATAAGATAGGGCGATTTACAAAAAATAAATAGAAAATTAAAAGAAAATAGTTGCTCAGTTAAAAAGTTTAGTTATATTTGCAGAAAAATCACTGCACTTATGAAACGACTGACTAAGAAAGAGGAAATCATCATGGAGCACTTCTGGGAGAAAGGTCCCCTGTTTGTGAGGGAGTTACGGGAATTGTACCCAGACCCCAGACCGCATTTCTCCACGTTGAGCACCCAGGTGCGCACGCTGCAGGAGGAAGGCTTCATCGACCATAAGTCCTACGGCCCCACTTACCAGTATTTCGCCAAGGTCACGAAAGATGAGTACAAGCAGCGCTCGCTCATCGGCCTTATCGACAAGTATTTCAACAATTCCTACCTGAGTGCCGTGTCGGCCCTGGTGAAGGAGGAGAAGATCTCCATCGAAGAGCTGAAGGAACTCATCGATCTGGTTGAGAAAGGTGAACAGAAATGATGGAATTCCTCATATATGATGCTAAGGTAGCGCTTGCGCTGCTGGTGTTCTACCTGTTCTACCGTTTCCTTTTGAAAAAGGAGACGTTCCACCGGTTCAACCGGGTGGTGCTGGTGGGAACTGCTGTACTCAGTTTCCTGCTTCCGCTCTGTGTTATCACTATTCATAAGCCGATGGAAATGTCGCCTGACGGTTATGATATGCCAATGGTAATGGGAGAAGAGGCTTTTCCTGCAACCATGCCGATGAAAGCAGCAACAGTTGGCGCAGGAACACCTTGGTGGCAGATAGCGCTCATTGCTCTTTTCTGGGCCGGTGTGGCTTTCGTGCTTGTGCGCGTACTTGTGTCTATTCTGTCCATTGTAAAAATTATCCGCCAGGGGGAACAGGTGCAGGAGGAAGACGGCTGCAAAATTATCGTCACCGACCGCGATATTGACCCGTTCAGTTGGATGCGGTACATTGTCCTTTCCAGGAAAGACTGGGAAGGCAACCATACTCCCATCCTCGCCCACGAGAAAGCACACATCGGCTATAGGCATTCCGTGGATCTTTTGCTTGTAGACATTATGTCTGCCTTCCAGTGGTTCAATCCTGCCATCTGGATGCTCCGGGCCGATCTTCAGGAATTGCACGAATTTGAGGCCGATGATGCCGTACTCCGGGGCGGCGCAAACCTCAAAGATTATCAGTATCTATTAATAAGAAAAGCGGTCAGCAAGAGCGGCTACTCAGTTGCCAACAGCTTTAATCACAGTATCCTGAAAAACCGGATTACTATGATGTCAAAAACAAAAACGCCCATCTCGCGGTGCTGGCGGGTGCTCTGGCTACTTCCGCTCGTGTGCCTGGGCATCGGCCTACAGGCAAGGACCGTCTATGTCCCGCAAGACAAAGGTAGTAAAAAAGACGGAAAAGTCAGCATTGTATCCAAGGATGGAGCCGACCCGCTGTTCGTCTTGCGTCAAGCCTGGGGCGCACAGATTGGCGAAGAAGAATATATCACCTGGGAAGAGTTTGAGAAGATTCATCCTAGCCGGATTCAATCCCTGGAGATTTTAAAGGACGTGGCCGCAAAGGAAAAATATGGTGATAAAGCGGCCCACGGTGTAGTTATCATTACCCTCAAAAAGCCTCAGGAACTGGATGAGATTGTCGTGGTCAGATACGGAGAACAAAGCGATGAACCAGAACTCCTCCCGTTCTATCTGCTGGAACCAGACACTATGCCCACTTTCCAGGGCGGAGACATGAATGAATTCTCCCGCTGGCTCAATAAACGGATTTCCGTACCCGAAGGATGCAATCATGCCGGGAAGATGAAAGTAGGTTTCGTTGTTGATGAGAACGGTGAGGTAAAAGATGTAAAGATTTTGGAAAGCGTCTGTCCAGAACTGGATGCTAGCATGCTGTTTCTCGTTTCCCTATCACCCAAGTGGGAACCTGCCACGGCAAGTGGTCATGCTGTGGCCCAGTTCCTTACCATTCCTATTGAATTCCAACTGAGATAACCCTGACCATGAGAACGTTTTTTGTTACAATATCCCTCTTCCTGTGCCTTGGCATCACCTCCAAGGCCCAGGTTGTCATTCTCAACGACAACGTGATGACCGGGCGGATGAGCGAGATCAAGACCACGGTGTTGGACTCGCTCACGAATGAGCCCATAGGCTTTGCCTCAGTGTACGTGGTGCCGGCCAAGGATACCACCATCACCAATTTTACGCTCACGGATGCCAAGGGTGAGGCAAAACTGGACGAAGTCCCCTACGGCCGTTATGTCTTCCACGTGGAGATGATGGGCTATAAGCCGTTCATTAAGGATCGCTATTTCCGGGAACGGAGAGTGGATATGGGCACTATACGCCTCCAGGTGGACGAACAATTCCTGCAAGCGGCCACGGTGACCGATGTGGGCAATCCCATTGTGGTCAAAAAAGACACGGTGGAATTCAACGCATCATCGTTCCGGGTGGGGGCCAATGCCATGCTGAAGGATCTGCTCCAACGCATGCCGGGAATGGAAATCACGGATGACGGAAAGGTAAAGTTTAACGGACAGGAGATTGACAAGCTCACCGTGGGGGGGCGAACCTTCTTCTTCAACGACCAGAGCACGGCACTGAACAACCTGCCGGCGGCCGTTGTGGACAAGATCCGCGTCATCGACCGGGAATCCGAGGAAACCCGCGCCTCCGGCATCCAGGATGGCAACAGGGAGAAAGTGCTGGACGTTGCCCTCAAGAAGGAATATGAAAAGGGTTGGTTCGGCAATGTGGGACTGAAAGGCGGCACCACGCTGGGGAAAAAGAACGACGACAATCCGCTCCGGGACAGCCGCGGGCTGCTGTGGAGCGGCAATGCGCTGGTATCGGCCTACAACGAGAAGGACCAGCTAACGGTGATTGCCAACGGGCAGAACATTGACGAATCCGGTGTCATCGTCTCGGTGACGGACGAAGAAGGAAACATGTCACGCCTCAATCAAGGGCTTTCCACCGCCACCCAGCTAGGGGTAAATGCAAACACTTCCCGCATAAAGGACGTGGAGACAACGGTGAGCGCCAACTACAAATATTCAGACACGGATTCCGGGAGAAAGGCCGATAGGACCACCTTCCAGGACGACGGAGACTTGTCCTCATCCACGCAGGACAGCGGCAAGCAATATGCTCATTCGGCCAATGCCAACCTGGAATTCCAGAAGGAAAAAGGCAAAGTGTGGTTCCACGTTCGCCCTGCCTTCAGTTACAACAAATCCGATTCAAGAAGTAACGGGCAGTCGGAAACAGCAAGGGACGGCACTTTTATAAATAAGTCGGATAATACTTCACACAATATCAGCTCCAGTAAACGGGTGGATTTGGACACCGATGTTACCTTCCGCGAACTATGGGGTAAGAAAAATCGCACAATACGGATGGGCACCGATATGGGATATGGTGCGAACGACGGAACCAGCGAAGAAACGTCCGTGCTCACAACGGCGGCCGGAACAGATACCCGTAATATGCGCTACGAATCGGACGGCAACTCCCAATACATAAGCGGTTCCCTGCGCTATACGGAGCCTTTCGGAGAAAAATGGACGCTGTCGGCATCGGCCTATTGTGTTACGGGTAGCCAGGGCAATGTGCGCGACGCTTTTGACGCCGCCGGAAGAAACAATTACTACTCTTCCGAAAGCCGCACAAACTATATTGAGCAGCGCTACGACCTCACCGCCCAGTACAAGTTTGCCAAGCAAAGCTATATTACCCTTGGCGGCCGTGTGTATGGATCTTTAAACGAAACATTCTCAAAGAGTTACGGAATAGAGACAACCAGCGGGAAAGACGAGTGGAACTGGTATGTGGCCCCCACGCTGCGCTTCATACACCGCAAAGATATGAACCGGCTCTCCGTGACGGCTTCCGGATTCAGCAATCGTCCGTCCCAGTCCAGGATGCGGCCGGTCCTTAATATTACCAATCCTTCCCGTCTGAACGTGGGCAATGTGTATCTAAGGCCCAACTCCCGGATGTATTTCAATGTCGACTGGACGCGTAATAACACGAAGCGTTTCTCTACGTTGATGGTGTATCTCTACGGAAACCTGACGACGAATTCCCTTGTCAATGCCACCTGGTACGATCAGGACGGCATCCTGTATTCCGTTCCGGTCAACTCCCGGAAGCCCGGTTTGTCGGGCAATCTTTATGCGAACTATACCACACCGCTCGACAGCAAGAAGCTCTGGTCGCTTACCCTTAGCGGCTCCACCGTATACAGCTCGGCTGTCAGCTACCAGGCCAGGGCGGCGCTCCCCGGACTGGACAAGGATGCCTTTGATTATGCAAGTTTCATGGCCGATTTCTGGGGAAATGCGGACGGAGACCGCTTCTACGGCGGGCAGAGCGGTTTTGCCGAAAGCAACACCCGGATGTTCTCTCCCTTTGCCAGTATCAGCGTAAAATTCAATCCGGACCACTATTCTTTCAGTCTGGGAGCCAGTACCACCGGCCGCATCTCCCGTTACTCGCTGGATCCTAGCGCCAATCTGAACACGCTGGATACGAGACTCACCGCAAGGGGCTCCTACACCACCAAGCATGAGTTCGAGTTCAATACAGACCTTTCCTATGTCTTTTATAAGGGCTACGCCGAAGGTTATGGCCAGCCGGAATGGCAATGGAATGCAGAAATCTCCAAGAATATCGGGGCTTTCAACCTGAGTGTAAAAGTTCATGACATCCTGAACCAAACGCGCAATCTCACGCACACGGTTACAGACAACTACGTGGAAGACAGTTACCGCCTTATCATGGGCCGATACGTGCTCTTTGGCGTAAAGTGGAACTTCGGCAAGATGAATGCAGCCCATAGCCGACGTGCCCAGCAGGCAGCGTGGAATATGGTATTCTGAGAAGGAGTATTTGAGAATCCTATAGTCAGCGGGAATGAGTCGAAGTAGAGCCAGTATTTGTTTGTTATTGTTCTTTATCCTGGGCTCCTGCAAAAATGGAAGCGATTCGTCCGTAGCGTTTACGTCCACTCATCGCCCACCTCGACGCCTGGCTAAATCCGCGTGGGTGACGCATTGATAAAGTCAGGAAAAGTCCTTCGGGTCTTAGCCGTACGTGGTATTATTTACCCCAATATTTTCTTTGCAAGGGCGTTGACGGCGTCCACGTCGATTGGTTCGAGGACGATTTCTTCCGGCTCCAGATCCAGAAGGAACTGCATATAGTTGGGAAGTGTGAGCAACTGGCCTTCCCGGCCGACATTGTAGTCGCCGAATTTGATGATGTGTTTCACGTGGTATTTGTCCGCGTGCTTCAAGACAGTCTGGACGCTCTTGGACTGGGCAGTTTTGGCTTTCACCTCAAGCGGCACGCATTCGCCTTTCATCCGGACGAGGAAGTCCAGCTCAAGGCCTGAGTTTTTCAGGAAGTAGTACAGGCTCTGCTGCTTCTTGTGAAGCGTGTCAGCCATCAGATTCTCGAAGATGGCTCCTTTGAAGCCTCCCAGGTTGCCCTGCAAGATGTCGGCGCGGGTTCCTGGTCCAAGCATTTCAATCAGCAAGCCGATATCCGCAGTGTAGACTTTGAACACATTGTCCTTGGCGTTGCCTTCCATCGGGAGGCCGGTGATGTCTGTATTGTAGCAGCGGCAGATAATGCCGGCGTCTTCCAGCCACTGGAGGGAGCCCAGATAGGTTTCACCCCGTCCGCCGGGCTTAACCTTGCTGTATTGGAATTTCTTGTTCTCCTTGGCCAGCTGCTTGGGGATAGAATTGAAGCACTCACGGATATGGGGCTTGTCTTTGTCCGGAGCATACTTGACCATATCGTCGCGGTATTCTTTCAGGATGCCCTTGTATTCCTGACTGACGGCGTTCATGTTGTTTGTGGCCAGGAACGCATTGATGGGGGCGGGGAGACCACCGACAGCGACATAGAGGTTCAGATACCGTCTCATGGCCACATGGATTCCTTCCGGGACCGGCGTTTCCTCCGTGTAGAACTTCCGGAGAGCCTCGATGACATCCGGGTTCATTCCGTTGGCCCAGAGGAACTCCTCGAAGTCCAGCGGGTACATCTCAATAATGTCCTCGCTGCCTACAGGAACGGAGTTGATGCCCAGCAGGGAGCCAGTGGCAATCACGTCAAAGCGGCCGTCCTCTTTGAAGAACTTGAGCGAAGTCCTGGCCTCGGGGCTTTCCTGGATCTCATCAAAGATCAGACAGGTCTCTCCAGGGATGAACTTGACGCCCTTAATCTGCGCCGACAAGTTGAGCAGAATGCTGTCCACATCCTTTGATCCGACGAAGGCGCCTATCCGCTCCGGCTGCTTGATGAAGTTCATATACACGACATTCTTGTAGTTCTGCTGAGCGAAGTGCTGCGAGATATATGTTTTACCGCACTGGCGGATGCCCATAATCACCAGGGGCTTGTGACCGGGCTTGTTTTTCCACGCAATGAGAGCGTCTTCAATTTTCCTTTTCAGCATAGTCTGATACTTTATCCGGGGACAAAGATACACTTTTTCCAACGACTTTTCTAATATCCGTCGTAATTTTTCAAACAAGTTTTCTATGGTTCTCCGTAATTTTTCCAACGAGTTTTACCTAAATAGCCACATTTTTCTGAATGAACCATTTTCTCAACGCTATGCGCTGTATTTTCCTGATTTAGCTTGACTTTTTTGAAGTTCCTTTTTCGGACACGTTATTATTTTGGGTAAATCGCCCCGTCTGCTATGTTTTTGGCGTATAATTTGCAGAATCCGGAAAAAATTCGCATATTTGCATCGGAAAAGACCCGTGCAACATGAAGTCTTAAGTTCCTGCTTAAGCGGATTAGTAGTGTTGGCGGGACTTTTTCTTTTGGTAGAACGAATAGACCACATTCAAGATGAACGTAGAAGTCAGTAAAAAGGTCGAATACCAGGCCCCTGAGGTGGAGATCGTCCGTCTCCAAAGTTCTCAGTTTCTCCTTCAGAGTCCCCTCCCTGGACAGGTTGGCGGCGGGATGCCCGGCGGAATACCCGCCGAGAATATCTTTTAACAGTAAATCAGGCAACGGAATATGAACATTTTTTCGAGAGTATTGAGATTGATCCTGGCGGTCTCGCTCGCGCTGGGATTGGGCGCCTCCTGCAACCGGACGGAGATTTCCCCCACCCGGACGGATCTTCCCCGCACCTGGCAGGTGGCCATCAACGCCGGCCCTGAGGCCGACACCCGCGCCGTGAGCGTGGGCGGCAACAACGGCCAGACGTTGTATACCAACTGGGACCAGGGAGACAAGGTCCGTGTGGTCAGGAGTGACGGAACCGAGTTGGAGCAGCTGACGGCCGATGTGAGCGCCGGTAATTCGGCCTATGCCACGCTGACCGGCACGCTGACGGGTACTTTCTCCGCTGGAGATGCCGTCACGCTCTATTATCATGAAGCCAGCCTTGACTATACCGGCCAGAACGGCAGCATGAGCGGCGTATCGTCCAACTACAGCTTTATGGAAGCCGCCTCCAGTGTGAAGGAAGTGGATGCCGAAGGCGGATTCCTCAAGATGAGCGACGCTGCCTTCAGCCATCGGCAGGCCTTTTTTCAGCTGCGTTTTGTAGACAATGACAACAATCCGCTTCTGCTTGAGCGCCTGAGCATCTATGCCGACGGCGGGCAGTTGGTGTTGACCAGGCCACTGGGCTCAGACGCGACGTATGCGACGGCAGGTGTGCCGCTCACGATTGCCCCGGCCAGCGCCACGGATCAGCTTTTCTTTGCGCTTCGGGATGAGAAAGGAGCGTCGAATACATACCACTTCAAGGCCGTGATCGGCAGTGAAGAATACAGCATTGAGCGCGACTTGAATCCCATATCCGGACATTTCTATTTGGGAACGGTCCAGATCAGCGGGGCCGGTACAGGCGGCGATTCGTTGAATGAAGTGTTCTTCACCATCGCAGATTACAGCAGTGGTGGAACGTTGAATTGGTAATAAGATCAGAACAATATGAAAATCAATCGATATTTGGGAATGGCCGTGCTGCTTGCCGTCATGACAGGCTGTATGGCGGAGCAGGAGGTTCTCGTGCCGGAAACCGGCCCTTACACGCTCACGATTTCGGCCACCAAGACGAATGAAATGACCAAAGCGTTGGTGGAGGACACCGTAAATGGCACGCTTTGGTCCAGATGGACGGCCGGAGATGTGGTAAGCGTATATAGCGGGGAAAACCTGCTGGGGACGCTCACGGCCCAGAGCAGCGGTGAATCCACCACGCTCTACGGAGAATTGAGCTACCCTCCTCAGGCCGATGACGAATTGCTGCTGAGTTGCCGCACGGGAGATTATGGGCAGCAGGATGGTCTGCTGAGCACCATCGCCGCCACTTGTGATTACTGCACGGCAACGGTAAGGGTCTCCGGCGTTTCCGGAAAAACCGTCCGGGTAGAAAACCCTGCTGTCTTCACGAGTCAGCAGTCCATTGTGAAGTTTACGCTTACGAACAAGAGCGACTCTGATAATCCCTTACCTGTGAAACCCTTTTATGTGGGGCTTGGCAACCAAACACTCGTGGTTACACCCGCGGCCGCAACAAATGTACTCTATGTCGCCATCCCCGAACACTTTAACACGACAGGAGGAGATGATGCTCATACCGGAAAGAATATCAGCCTCACGGCCAAGGGATCCGACAACAAGAATTATACTTTAACCCGCAACGACGCCCTCCTGGAGAAGGGCAAGTTCTATCAGGTTAACGCATCTATGAACAAGGCCAAGATCCAGAGCGTGACCATCACCAACCTGGGCAGCCATTCTTCGCTGGTCCCTACCTATGTTCTTGGCGGTAAAAAAGTGGAGGAAGCAAGATGAAAAAGATACGTATCATACTCACGGCCCTGCTGGCCTTTGCAACCCTTTCGGCTTATGCCGATGAACTCCCGGGTGGCGGTACATTGAAAAACCCGTACACGATTTCGAGCAAGGGCCAGTGGAATACCTTCATTGAGAATCTTACCGACGGGGAGACAAGCTACAAGGGGAAGTATATAAGACTGATGGCCGACATCACGGTCACACAATTCGTTGATGACGGCGAAATAGATCATTACTCGTCTTTTAAAGGTATTTTTGATGGGAACGGTCATTCCATAACCTTGAACTATAAGGCCAGACAGGTTTCTGATCATAGCTGGAACGACTATGTAGCACCTTTCCGCTATGCGGAGGATGCCACCATCATGAATCTTCATGTCAAAGGGGAAATAGATGCAAAGGATGTTAGCACTTCGGGCGGAGTGATTGGCCGGGCCAAAGGATATAACCGGATTATCAATTGCCGTAGCAGTTTACAACTCGATGCTCATGATGTCAAAAATATCGGTGGCTTCGTGGGCCGTGTTCAAGACGGCGGAACGACAGAGATCATCAATTGCCTGTTCGACGGCATTATTTCAAGCGACCCCGATGAAAGCGGCGGCTTTGTAGGTTGGGCCGCATCCGATTCACACCTGTATATTCTGAACAGCCTTTTTGCGCCAACGGCGCTGAGCAATGACGATAGCAGCAACACGTTCTTCCGCAAAAAAACCAGCGCTTCGGCCATATTGGCCAATTGCTACTACAAGACAGTTTGGGGCAATACGCCCCAGACCGACCACGGGGCCATTGATGCAAGGAGCATGTCGGATACGGAGCTCCTTCGAGGCCTGGGTGGCGGATGGCATATGGAAGGCAGCAAACCGGTCCCGACTTTCTTCAATATCTACGCCGATTTGGTGGGTGCCGGCACGCAGGAGAGTCCTTATCTGATTGCTTCCGTCAATCATTGGAATGCGCTGGCATTCCGAATCCAGAACGGAGAATCCTTCAGCGGGAAGTATTTTCAGTTGCTTTCCGACCTGGCGGTGAACCTCCAGCTGGGCAGTGACGCTTCCCACCCTTTCTCCGGTCACTTCGACGGCCGGGGTCGCACCCTTACCTTTACCCGCACCGGTGCGGCCAATTACTGCGCCCCGTTCCGTTATGTAAAAGATGCGAGCATTAGGGATATCCGCGTCAAAGGCACCGTCTACACAGACCGCATGGATGCGTCCGGCCTGGTGGGCCTGGCAAACGGATTCCTTTCCCTGAACCAATGCTGGAGCAGCGTCAAGATAGACAGCCGCATTAACGGAGACGGCACGCACGGCGGCCTCATCTCCCGCTGCGAGAAGACGGCCACCTCCATCACGCTGACCGATGCACTGTTTGACGGCGTATTCCATCAGGGGAAGAGTACCAAAAATCCCAATGACAATGTCACGACCACCCACTGCGGCGGTCTGATAGGTTGGGCGTACACCCCGGTCACCTTTACCAACTGCCTGTTTAATCCGGAAGCGGTGACGATAGGAACCAGCGGTTCCCAAAAGATAGTCCGTTATGACAGCGGAGCCAATCCCACTTTCAACCAAACCTATTACATTTCTGCCTGGGGTGCCGGTAATCAGGGAAGCGATGCTTCCGGGATGGCCGTCGCCGCGCTGGTAAGCCAGCTGGGAGCCAATTGGGAGGAAGTCGGCGGCAAGGCGGTTGTCAAACATGCCGAGATTCCGGATTTTGCCGGAAAAGGCACCCAGGCCGACCCTTACCTGATTACCTCCACAGCAGACTGGAACAGGCTGGAGACCAAAAATACGGGCGAAGCACCCTTCCCTGCCGGAACCTATTTCAAACTGGCGGCGAACATTACCGTCAACACTCCGGTAGGAGCCAGTGAAGGCAAACCTTTCAATCATTATTTTGACGGAGATGGATATACGCTGAACCTGGATCTCACTACTACGGATGCTTCTTATACGGCCCCCTTTGGCTACATCCGGAATGCACGGCTGAGCAACCTGATACTCACCGGCAGCGTGAGCACCACCGGTATGCGGCCCTCCGGCCTGGTGGGCTTTGTGTATGGGGAGAATACTACCAGTTCCATTGAGAATTGCCGGAGCAGCGTGGCCATTTCTTCATCACGCAATGGGGATGTGGATGGCGGCGCATTTGTAGGAACGGTCTGGTCCAATGCAAGCATCAGCCTGACGGGCTGCGTTTTCACGGGAACCGTCGAGTATACGAACGGAGCTTACGAGGGTGGCGGCATGATTGGATGGGCAAGAAGCGGACCTAGTACCCGGGTGAACCTGACCGACTGTGTCTTTGCGCCTGCGGCTTTCCATGCGAAAGCGGGAAGCACTCCGGCAAATAATTATTTGCTGGTCAGCGGTGATGTCTCCAGATCTTATGTCACGATATCCCGTGCATACTATAACCATGCAGCCTACAGCCAGGATGGAATAGATCCCAAACACGGATTCGACGCCGGTACCCTGCACGCCTGTGCCGTCAGCGTGGGCTCTGATCATGTGAATATCGAACCCTATGGTACTCCGACCGTTTATGATGTGGCCGGAATCACCCTGTACGACAGTGGCAGCTTCGTGCATGAGGGTGTGATCTATGGCCCGGGAGGAGGTTCGATTCAGCTGGGTATCGACAGCGATGCCTATTCGGCCTTCATCGGCACGGACGGTGAAGACAGCGACCGCCTCTCCGGCGACGGGAGCCCTTACACCCTTACCTTCCACAACGCCGATGTAACCATCCAGGCCAATTTCGGCACCATCACCCTTTATGAGGACCGCGACAATACGGAGGTCCTGACGGGAGCGCATACGACCTCCAGTGTCGTCACGATGAACCGCACGATGCTTGCGGGTGTATGGAACAGTTTCTGTGCTCCGTTCGACTTGACCGCGCAGCAGATTGCCACCGTGTTCGGAGAAGGGACGGTTGTCAAGGCACTCAATACTGCCACCTTCAACGGCGAATCGGGCACGCTGATACTGGATTTCTCCACCGTCACCTCGATTACTGCCGGCCATCCTTACCTGATTATGATAGGCAATTCATCGAATGTGGTGAATCCCAACTTTGGCTCTGTTACCATTAATAAAGAAACTGTCACAACGGTTGGCACGGCAGCCAACTTCGTGCCGGTGTTCGGCATTACGCCCGAAAACGGCACCACCATCGACACCAGCCTGGCAGGAAGCGACGAGAGCGTGCTCTTCATCGCCGGCGACGGCTCGCTGTCCTACCCGGACGCCAACGGCAACATCAAGGCCTTCCGGGCATATATCAAGGTGAAGTAACACACCATACCGATGTCAGAAAGCAAGTATCATCTGGACGCGCACTGCGAAGCCATCCTGGAAGAATACCGGGAGCACCTTCCGCTCTTCAACGAGTCGGCGGAGAAGGTGCACTCGGTCCTGAAGAAGGTTCTGGACAAGGCCGGCCTGGTGGTCGCCTCCATCGAGCACCGCGTGAAAACGGAGGAGTCCCTGGCCGGAAAGCTGGAGCTCAAGGGTTCCAAGTATTCCTCCCTGAAGGATATCACGGATATCATCGGCGTCCGGGTCATCACCTTCTACAGTGACGACGTGGACAAGGTGGCCTCGGCCGTGGACCGCCTCTTCGACGTGGACTGGGAGAACTCCGTGGACAAGCGCAAGGCGCACGAGATAGACAGCTTCGGCTACATGTCGCTGCACTACATCTGCAGCGTCGAGGGCCTCCCGTACCGCTTCGAGATCCAGATGAGAACGGTCCTGCAGCACGCCTGGGCCAATATGAACCACGACACCGGCTACAAATCCGGCGTGGAGGTGCCCAGGGAATACCTCCGCAGCATCAACCGCCTGGCCGGCATGCTGGAACTGGCCGACGAGCAGTTCTCCCTCATCCGGAACGAACTCACCGACTACCGCCGCCGCGTGCAGTCCCTGGTGGCCTCCGGCAACCTGGCCGACGTCCCCCTGGACGGAGACACTTTCCGCAGCTACCTCTCCCTGGGCCCCTTTGACGCCCTGAACCGCCGCATCGCCGCGGTGAACCAGGCCGAAATCCAGGAAGTGAACCTGATGAACTACCTCTCGGTGTTCAAACTTCTCAAATGCGCCACCCTGGGAGACATAGACAGGCTGATCAAGAACAATTCCGACGCCGCCTACCAGATCGCCTGCTACCAGATGGGCCTCACGGACTTGGATATCATCTCCTCCTCCGTGGGCCCGCAAAACATCTGCATCGCCGCCATCCTTCTCTCGGGCGCCGGAAAACTGGGCCTGAAGTTCCTCTTTGACGAACTCAACGGAAGTTCCGACAGCAACGAGGCGATGGCCGAATTTGTCATGCAGGAGACCAAGGATTTACCTTTTATGAACAAGCAGTAAGATGGCAAACAAACCCCTCGATACGGAACTTCTGGACCGCGCCATCATCTTCGCGGTCAAGGCCCACGCAGGCACCGAGCGCCGCGGAAAGGGCTTCCCCTACATCGTCCATCCGATGGAGGCCGTGGAAATCGTTGCCACCATCACCCCCAATCAGGAGCTCCTGGCCGCCGCCGCCCTGCACGACGTGGTGGAGGACACGGAGATATCGGCCGATGAAATCCGCCGCGAATTCGGAGACCGCATCGCCGCCCTGGTGGTGGCCGAAAGCGATGTCTTCGAGGAGGGCGTGAGCGAGGAGGACAGCTGGCACGCCCGCAAGCAGGCCGCGATGGACCGCCTGGCCGCCGCCCCGCGCGATGCCAAAATCGTGGCGATGGGGGACAAGCTCTCCAACATGCGCGCCATCGCGAGGGACTATGCCGTCAAGGGAGACGAGCTGTGGAAAATCTTCCACGCCAAGGACCCCCGGGACCACGAGTGGCACTACCGCGGTCTGGCCGCCGCCCTGGAAGAGCTCAAGGACACGTTCGCCTACCAGGAATTCGTCAAACTCATAGACCAAGTATTCTGCAAGTAATATGGAAGCCATCAAAATCAATCTGGAAGACTACATCCATTCCGGAGAAGGGGCCAACGGGGAAAGCTTTGACCACCGTACCGACCCTTCCATCATGATGAAGCTCTACAACCCAGGCAAGATTCAGCAGCCCCTGGACGAGATGCTGATGGCCCGGAAGGTGTACGAATTGGGCATCCCCACCCCCGAGCCCGGAGACTACGTCACCGACGGGGTGCGCTACGGCATCCGTTTTCGCCGCATCGAAGGAAAAATCTCCTATTCCCGCGCCACCGGGCAGCACCCCGAAAACGTGGCCCGCTACGCGCAGGAGTTCGCAGGGATGTGCAGGGAGCTCCACCGGGTGCACGTGGACACCGCCCTTTTCGAGAACGTCAAAGACCGCAACCTCCGCCTCCTGGAAGAGAATCCCTTCTTCACCCCCGCCCAGAAGGATGCCATCGGCCGCTTCATTGCCGACAGTCCCGATACCGACACGGCCATCCACGGAGACCTCCAGTTCTCCAATGCCATCTTCGTGGGGGAGAAGCGCTACTTCATAGACCTGGGAGACTTCTGCTACGGCTTCCCGCTCTTCGACCTGGGAATGGTGTACCTCTGCTGCTGCATCTCCGACGAGGCCTTCATCCGGGAAACCTTCCACATGCCCAAGTCGCTCTCCGTCCGCTTCTGGGAGGAGTTCGCTCCGGCGTACTTCGGTCCCGACCGGCCCCTGAAAGACATCGAGGAAGAAATCCGGCCCTATGCGGGCCTCAAGACCCTCATCGTGGAGCGGGACACCAAGTGCCCGATGCCCAATATGAGAGCCTGTCTTAAAGGAATCATATAATGGCAAAGAAACTCCTCAACGACAACTTCGACCGCCTGGCGGCCCGGCAGGGACTTTACATCATCCTGGTGGCCGTCATCGCGCTGGAAGCCACTGGCCTTCTGCAGTACTATTTCTCGCGGAAGGCCATTCGGGAAGAGGCCGACAACCGCGCTGCGTCCGAAATGCAGGTGGCCCGCCTCGCCGCAGAAAAGACCACCCTCACTATCGAGGGATCGGCCTATGCCCTGGCCTGGATTCTGGAAGACTATGTCCGGAAGCCCGATAAGATTCTGGACGAGATGCAGCGCGTGATGGACGCCACGCCCGTCATCATGAACAGTTTCATCGCCTTCGAGCCCTATTACTATCCCCAGTTCGGAAAATGGTACGAGCCCGTCCTTTCCCGCATTGTAGGCAACAACTACGAGCGTCTGCAGATGGGTTCAGAAACCCATGACTACTTTGAGACCGAGTGGTACAGGACCGTAATGGAAACGGGGAAGGGATACTGGAGCGAACCCTACCTGGACGAGGCCCTTTCCATGATGGTGGTCACCTTCGCCATCCCCTTCAAGGACCTGGGCGGCAGCGTCATCGGCGTCCTGGGCCTGGATATCTCCCTGAACTGGCTCACGGAGATTGTGGAGCAGATCAAGCCCTACGACCGCGCCTACAGCACCATCCTCAGCCGCAAGGGCCAACTCATCGCCATGCCGCCGGAAACCCTCACGGTGGAAAGGTCCCTGAAATACCAGGCTCCGCTGGAGGGCACCGGCTGGAAAATGTCCCTCACCATCCCCGAAGATGACATCTACGCGCCCCTGCACCGGATGGAAACGATGATTCTTTTCCTCCAGATCCTGGGTGTCCTGTTCCTCCTCCTCATCCTGTTTCTGACCGGGAGGAACCAGAAAAAGCTGCAGGATGTCAGCCGGAACAAGAGCCGCATCGAGGGAGAGCTGCAGGTGGCCCGTGGCATCCAGATGTCCATGATTCCCAAGATTTTCCCGCCGTATCCGGAACGGGGAGACGTGGATATGTATGCTGCCGTGGTACCGGCCAAGGAGGTCGGGGGAGACCTGTACGACTTTTACACCCGGGACGAGAAACTCTTCTTCTGCATCGGGGACGTGAGCGGAAAGGGCGTGCCCGCCTCGCTGGTGATGGCCGTCACGCGCAGCCTCTTCCGTACCGTCTCGGTGCACGAAAAGAGCCCGCAGCGCATGGTCACCATCATGAACGAGAGCATGGCCGATATGAACGAGGCCAATATGTTCGTCACCCTCTTCTGCGGCGTGCTGGATCTCAGGAACGGCCACCTGCGCTATTGCAACGCCGGCCACAACGCTCCCGTGCTGGTGACGGCCGATGGCCCCCGCATGCTTCCCGTAGAGCCCAACCTGCCGCTGGGCGTGATTATCGGAATGGCCTTCAAGGAGCAGGAGACGGACCTGGCCACCGGCAGCGGCCTGTTCCTGTACACCGACGGCCTTAACGAGGCCGAGAACGCTGCCCAGGAGCAGTTCGGGGAAGATCGCATGATGGAATCTTTCAACGCGTCCCTGGGCTCCCGTGAGCAGATACAGACAATGACAAAGGCCGTCGGCGACTTCGTGGGCACCGCCCCCCAGAGCGACGACCTTACCATGTTATACATCCGATTTATGAACAAGCAGATTTCGGAGGAGACCGAGCGTCACCTCATCCTCCACAACGACATCCAGCAGATTCCCCAGCTGGCCGAATTCGTAGAGACCGTGGCCGAAGTCGCCCAGCTGGATGTGGGGCTCACGATGAACCTGAACCTGGCTTTGGAAGAGGCCGTGACCAACGTGATCATGTACGCCTATCCAAAGGGCTCCGACGGTCTGGTGGACATCGAGGCCATCATCCGCAAGGATGCGTTGGAGTTTATTATCTCCGACACTGGCACGCCTTTTGATCCTACCGCCGCGCCGGAGGCCGACATCTCCCTGGACGTGGAAGACCGTCCCATCGGTGGACTGGGCATTTTCCTTGTAAGAAACATCATGGACGAGGTGAAATACGCCCGTTCAGAAGATGGTAAGAATATTCTTTCGATGACAAAAAAACTAGTATAATTATGGAAGTAAGAATCACAGAAAAAGACAACGTGATGACCGCCCAGCTCGCCGGTCGTCTGGACACCGCGGTTTCCCAGCAGGTGGCCGCCGAACTTCAGCCCCTCATCGACAACGCGGACAGGACGGTGGTCCTGGACTGCAAGGAACTGGCCTACATCTCCAGTTCCGGTCTGAGAATCTTCCTCACCGTGCGCAAGGCCGCCGCCTCCAAGGGGGGCAAGGTCATCGTGCGCGACATCAACAACGAGATTCGCCAGGTGTTCATGATGACGGGTTTCCTGAACCTGTTCGAGATTCAGGAATCCAATGGATAGCCGGCAGACCGGACTCCCGGAGAACGCCCACCGGGAGCTCAGGCCGGGAGAGGAGTACAAACCCATCCTGGACCCCGGGGGCAAGTATGCCGAGGCCACCCCGTATTCGGTGGCCCTTGGCATTTTGATGGTCATCCTGTTCAGCGCCGCTGCGGCATACCTGGGCCTCAAGGTGGGCCAGGTCTTTGAGGCGGCCATCCCCATTGCCATCATCGCGGTGGGCCTCACGGGTGCCCTGGGCCTCAAGCAGGGGCTTCCCCAGAACGTCATTATCCAGAGCATCGGCGGCTGCAGCGGCGCTGTGGTGGCCGGCGCCATCTTCACCCTTCCGGCCATCTACATCCTGGGCGTGGAGGTGGGCTTCTGGCAGATGGTTCTGAGCTCCCTGCTGGGCGGCGTGCTGGGCATCCTCTTCCTCATCCCCTTCCGCAAGTACTTCGTGAAGGAAATGCACGGGAAGTATCCCTTCCCGGAGGCTACCGCCACCACGCAGGTGCTCATCAGCGGGGAAGGCGGCGGCTCCAGCGCCAAGACCCTCATCACCGCGGGCCTCATCGGCGGACTGTACGACTTCGCCGTCGCCACCTTCGGCACCTGGGCCGAGACCGTCTCCACCACCGTCATGGGCTGGGGCGCCGCCCTCTCGGACAAGGCCAAGCTGGTGCTCAAGATGAACACCGGCGCCGCCGTGCTGGGCCTGGGATACATCATCGGCCTCAAATACGCCTTCATCATCTGCTGCGGCTCCTTCCTGGTGTGGCTGGTGATCATCCCCCTGATGAACCTCATCTGGGGGGCCGATGTCATCGACCTGATGGGGACCGGCGTCACCCAGACCATCGGCCAGATGGCTCCCGAGCAGATTTTCAAAGACTATGCGCGGCACATCGGCATCGGCGGCATCGCTACTGCCGGCATCATCGGCATCATCAAGAGCTTCGGCGTCATCAGGAGCGCCGCAGGCCTGGCGGTGAGTGAATTCAAGCGCAAGAGCGGGGCCGGGACGGCTGCCGCAGTCCGTACGGAGGAAGACATTCCCATGAAGACCATCGTCTTCGGCGTGGTCATCGCCCTCCTTTGCATCTTCGCCTTCTTTGCCTTCGGCGGTGTGGTCAACAACATCTGGCAGGCCCTCATCGGCCTTCTGGTGGTGGCCGTGGTCAGTTTCCTCTTCACCACCGTGGCGGCCAATGCCATCGCCATCGTGGGTACCAACCCCGTGAGCGGCATGACGCTGATGACCCTCATCATCGCCTCCCTCATCCTGGTGGCCGTAGGCCTCAAGGGCAACACCGGCATGGCCGCCGCCCTCATCATCGGCGGTGTGGTCTGCACGGCCCTTTCCGTGGCGGGCTCCTTCATCACGGACCTCAAAATCGGCTACTGGGTAGGCTCTACGCCCAAGGTGCAGGAAAAATGGAAGTTCCTGGGCGTGGCGGTTTCGGCTGTCACCGTCTGCGGCGTCATGCTCATTCTCAACAAGACCTACGGCTTCACCGGAGACAACGCCCTGGTGGCCCCGCAGGCCAACGCCATGGCCGCCGTCATCCAGCCCATGTTCTCCGGCGGCGGCGCCCCCTGGCTGCTCTACGGCATCGGCGCGGCCATCGCCCTGGTGCTCAACTTCTGCAAGGTGCCCGCCTTGCCCTTCGCCCTGGGTATGTTCATCCCCATCGACCTGAACCTCCCGCTCCTGGTGGGCGGAGCCATCTCCTGGTACGTGGGCAGCCGCTCCAAGGACGCCGCCCTCAACAGCGCCCGCAGCGAAAAAGGCACCCTCATCGCCTCCGGCTTCATCGCCGGCGGAGCCCTGATGGGCGTGGTGAGCGCCATCCTCAAGTTCGCCAAGGTGGACGTGTTCATGAACGCCTGGGCCGATTCCTACGGTGAAGCCGTCGCCATCGTCCCCTACCTGGCCCTTATCGCCTACATGCTTTACGCCGCAATGAAAACCGAAAAGAAATAATGGAAAAGATACTGGACCGTTTTTTAAGATACGTCAGCGTGAACACCCAGTCTGACGAGGAGTCGCAGAGCCAGCCCTCGGCCGCCCGCGAGTGGGACCTTTTGAAGATGCTCCGGGACGAGCTCACGGCCCTCGGCGTGGAGGTCAGCCTGGACGAATACGGCTACGTGATGGCCTCCATCCCCTCCAACCTGGACCACGAAGTTCCCGCCGTGGGTTTCATCGCCCACGTGGACACCTCGCCGGATGCCTCCGGGGCCGATATCAAGCCCCAGATCATTGAAAACTACGACGGCGGACCCATCGACCTCAAGGGTGTCCCCGGCCTGCAGCTCAAGCCGGAAGAGTTCCCCGAGATGCGTCAGTACCAGGGCCAGACCCTCATCACCACCGACGGCACCACCCTCCTCGGGGCCGACGACAAAGCCGGCATCGCCGAAATCATGCACGCCGTGCAGTACATGGTGGAACACCCCGAATTCAAGCACGGCCCCGTCAAGATCGGCTTCACGCCCGACGAGGAAATCGGCCGCGGCGTCGTCAAGTTTGACGTCGCACGATTCGGGGCCCGCTACGCCTACACGATGGACGGCGGCGAAATCGGAGAGCTCGAGTTCGAGAACTTCAACGCCGCCTCGGCAAAAATCCACATCCAGGGCCGCAACGTCCATCCCGGCTACGCCAAAGGCAAGATGCGTAACGCCATCCTCATCGGACAGGAATTCAACGCGATGCTGCCCGTGATGGCCCGCCCCGAGCACACCGAGGGCTACGAGGGCTTTTTCCACCTCATCTCCTTCAAGGGAACCGTGGAGGAGGCCGATTTCGCCTACATCATCCGCGACCACGACCGCGCCCGCTTCGAGGCCCGCAAGGAAATGATGGTCAAGGTGGCCGATTACCTGAACGCCCACTACGGAGAAGGCACGGTGACCCTGGAGCTGAAAGACCAGTACTACAATATGCGGGAGCAGGTGGAGCCCCACTACCACATAGTAGAAAAGGCCGTCAAGGCCATGGAAATGGCCGGGGTAAAGGCCAGGATCCAGCCCATCCGCGGCGGCACCGACGGCGCCAACCTCTCCTTCAAGGGCCTCCCTTGCCCCAACATCTTCGCCGGCGGACACAACTTCCACGGAAAAATGGAGTTCGTCCCCCTCGAAAGCATGGAAAAAGCCGCACAGGTAGTGTTGAACCTTATCGCTCTCTATGCTGTGGCAGATCAGTAAATGATTGACATTCAATCATTTACTGAAAATCCTCTGCGCAAAAAGTGCAGAGGATTTTTCATAATGTATTGACAATCAATGCATTATGAATCAAAGGCGTCCAATAGAGTCTGGAAGCGTTCCCGGATTTGCGGCAGGCATAGTTGGCCGATGGAACCTTCGTGCGTATGATGGAGCTCCCCGCCGTAGCGGAAGCTGCCCTCCTGCACGGCCCGGCCCACCTGGCGGTATGCGTCGCGGAACGGGATGCCGTCGGCTACGAGCCGGTTCACCTCTTCCACGCAGAAGGCCTGGGCGTAAAGGGGATGGGACATCAGCTCGCGGGTCACCGTGAGGCCGGGGAGGGCCAGACAGAGGATATCCAGGCAGGCGTCCATCCGCTCGAAAAGCGGCAGGTAGGCTTCCTTGAGCACCTGCATATCCCGGAAGTAGCCGGAGGGGAGGTTCCCCACCACCAGGCGGATGCTTCCCGGAACCCCCTGCAGGTAGTTGCAGTGGGCCCTCACCAGTTCAAACACGTCGGGATTCTTCTTCTGGGGCATAATGCTGGAGCCGGTGGTAAAGGCATCCGGCAGTTTCACAAAGCCGAAGTTCTGGCTGGAGTACAGGCAGCAGTCGGAGGCGAATCGGCCCAGGGTGGCGGCCAGGGAGGCATAGGCATTGGCAACGGCCAGTTCCGTCCGTCCCCGTCCCATCTGTGCGTAGATGGAGTTCCAGGCCAGGCTGGGGAAGCCCAGCAGTTCGGTGGTGCGGCGACGGTTCAGCGGGGCCGATGACCCATACCCCGCCGCCGAACCCAGCGGATTGCGCCCGTTGATTTCCCAGGCGGCCTTCAGCTGTACCACGTCGTCGCAGAGGCATTCGGCATAGGCCCCCAGCCAAAGGCCGAAGGACGAAGGCATCGCCACCTGCAGATGCGTGTAGCCCGGCATCAGCACATCCTTGAGTTCATCGGCCCGGCTCAGCAGCAGTTCGAACAGCCTCGAAACCTTCTCCAGGGTGGCCTGCATCCTCGCGCGCGTGAATAATTTAATGTCCAGGGCCACCTGGTCGTTGCGCGAGCGTCCGGTATGCACCTTCTTCCCAAGGGGGCCCAGGCGCTCCTCCACCTCGGAGTGGACATCCTCCCCGTGAATCTCAAAACGCCCTTCCAGCGCCTCCTGGTGCAGTTTTTCCAGCGTCGGCAGCAGCTGCGCAAGCTCGTCGGTCTCCAGAAGTCCTACCTCTGTAAGCATCCGGATGTGCGCCATCGTTCCCTCGATGTCATAGGGAGCCAGAAGAAGGTCCAGTTCCCGGTCCCGTCCTACGGTGAAAGCGTCCACCTGCGGGTCGTTGTCAAATCCTTTGTCCCAGATTTTCATAACCATCCAATAATTCAAAATAAAGCTCCGCCGCCTTGCCGATATCGGCCACATCCACAAATTCGTCGGCCGTATGCGAGCGCTCGGAAGCCCCGGGGCCCATTTTTACCGAAGGGAAACGGCACAGGGCCTGGTTGGAAAGCGTGGGAGAACCCACAAGGGGAATGCCCAGCGCCTTCGCCCGCTGCACCAGCGGATGGTCTTCCGCCAGGGAAGAGCCGCAAAGCCGCGTGGAGCGGGGGACCACCATGCAGGGGGCTTCGGCCTCAATGAGCGCCAGCAACTCCTCGTTGCTGTACAGCCCGTTGGAGCGCACGTCCACCACAAAGCGGCAGACATCCGGAATTACATTGTGCTGCGTTCCCGCCTCAATCTGCGTAACGCTCATCTTCACCGGACCCAGAAGGGGAGAAACCCGTTCGAAGCGTTTGCTGCGGAACCACTCGATGGCCGGGAGCGCCTCGTAGATCGCATTCACCCCAAGCTCGCGTGCCGCGTGACCCGCCACACCCTTTACGCTGCAGTCCAGCACCATCAGCCCCTTCTCCGCCACCGCCATCTTCAGCGATGTCGGCTCCCCGAACAGCCCCAGGACAATGGGCCCGCACTCGGCCTCTATCTCCGGCAGCACCGTCTCCAGCCCGTTCGGGCCGCTGTCTTCCTCCTCGGCCGATAGCGAAAGGACCAGCGTATAGCCCTGCGGCCTGGCCGTGAGCCGCTCAAAGGCCGATATCAGCGCCACCACCGAAGCCCCGTCGTCATTGGCGCCCAGCCCGTAGAGCCGCCCGCCTTCCAGCGAGGCCGAATAGGGATCCCGCGTCCAGCCGGCGACCGGCCGGACGGTATCGATATGCGCATCCAGCAGCACCGCCGGCCCCGAGCCGGAAGAGCACCAGAGGTTGTTTCCGCAGCGCCGGGGGGCCAGCCCCCGCCTGCGCAGCCATCCCTCCAGGAAATCGGCCACGGCGCCCTCCTCCCGGCTGGGAGAAGGGGTGCGCACCAATTCCTGCAAAAGCGAGATCATAGCGCCTCGTCCGGATGCCGGCCGTAATACACCCGGAGCGGCGTTTCCAGCAGGCGGATAAAACCCTTGGCCTCATCGGCCGTCCAGCCTTTCTGCCCCTCGCCGTATTCTCCGAGCGGGGAACTCACCAGGTCGTTGGGCGTGTCCACCCCCGTACACTCGAACCATTTGGGCCCGACCGTCAGGGTAACCGTCCCGCTCACGTGACGCTGGCTGCTCTCCAGATAGGCCTCGATATCCCGCATCACAGGCTCCAGGAACTGGCTCTCGTGCAGGAACATCCCGTACCAGTTACCCAGCTGCTCCTTCCAGTACTGCTGCCACTTGCTAAGGGTGAACTTCTCCAGGTACTTGTGTGCCGAGAGGATGAGCATGGGCGCCGCCGCCTCGAAGCCCACCCGGCCCTTGATGCCGATAATGGTGTCTCCCACGTGGTTGTCTCTTCCCAGCGCATAGCCTTCCACCGCCTTTTCCAAGGCCTGGATGGCCTTCACCGGCGCCATCTTCCGTCCGTTCACCGCGCACAGCTCTCCCTTCTCGAAGCCCAGGGTCACCGTCTCCGTCCCGCTCTTGGTCAGCGGCTTCAGATAGGCCTCTTCCGGAAGCCCCAGGTTGCTGCAGAGAATTTCCCCGCCGCAGATGGACGTGCCCCAGAGGCCCACGTTGTAGGAGTATTTGAGGCGGGCGAAATCGGCCGGGAAACCGCCCTCGTTCAGGTAATCCACCTCTTCTTTCCGCGACAGCGCGCGGTCGCGCGTGAGGGTTATAATCTCCATCCCCGGGCACAGCACCCCGAAGGTCATATCGAAGCGCACCTGGTCGTTTCCGGCGCCGGTGCTGCCGTGGGCGATGGCATCGGCCCCGATCTTCTTCGCATAGCGGGCGATGGCGGTGGCTTGGAACAGCCGTTCGCTGGAGACCGAGATGGGATAGGTCCCGTTCCGGAGCACATTGCCGAACACCATATAGCGGATGCTGCGAAGGTAGTACTCCTCCTTCACGTCCAGCGTCACGTAGGTGGCGGCCCCCAGCTTGAGGGCGTTTTCGCGGTTGGCCTCCAGCTGAGCGGGAGAGAATCCGCCCGTATCGGCACAGGCGGCGTGAACCTCATAGCCCTTTTCACGGGCCAGGTACATTACGGTGTAGGACGTGTCAAGTCCACCAGAGAAAGCGACGACGACTTTTTTCTTTTCCATACTTTTTCTTTTGGTGCGGGATCAAACAGCATACCGGTGCACAGGCAGTTTTTATTGCCGCTGCGCTGCAGCACATCGTAATACGAGCAGGTTTCACAGCCCTTCCAGAACTCCTGGTCGGCGGTGAGCTCGGTGAAAGTGACCGGGACAAAGCCCAGCGAGGAATTGATGCGCATCACCGCCAGCGAGGTGGTGAGGCCGAACATCTTGGCCGACGGGAACTTGCGCCGCGCCAGGTGAAAAGCCTCCTTCTTGATGGCGGTGGCCAGGCCGTGGCTGCGGTATTCGGGGTTCACGATAAGCCCCGACGTGGCCACATAGCGCTCGTGCTCCCACGATTCGATATAGCAGAAGCCGGCAAAGGCCTCCTTGTACAGGGCAATCACGGCCTTTCCTTCCTCGATTTTGCTGCGGATGTACTCCGGGCTGCGCTTGGCAAGGCCTGTGCCCTTGGTGCGTGATGCCGCCTCCAGGGCCTGTACAACGGCCTCGGCGTAGGGGAGATGTTCCCGGGTAGCCGTACAAATGGTGAAAGGTTTCATTCGTTTTATTATATAAGGTATTGTTTGATTTCTGGAATGGCCTTTTCCAGGCAGTCCAACACCATCTGCGGGCCGAACCCATGCCTCAGGATCAGGAGGATGGTATCGTCTCCGGCCAGGGTGCCCATAATGGCGGGACAGGGGTGATGGTCGATCCGGATGGCCACGGCGGGTGCGAAGCCCGGTTGCGTCTTGACCACCCCGTTCTGCCCGGAGAACTCCACGCTCACAACCTCCCGGGTCGATGGCGGAATGGTCGATGGCTGCCGCTGCAGCCGGTAGCCGTCCCGGGGCGTTTTCACTACTTGAAGGGCCTTGAAGTCCCGGGACAGGGTGGCTTGGGTGGTCTCGATGCCGCGGGAGCGCAGTTGTTCCTGCAATTGCTCCTGGCTGAAAATCCGGTTTTGCTCCAGGATCTCCAGCAAAAGTCTTCTACGAAGGGCGGGAAGTTGCATAAAATCTGTATATTTATACGGGTTTTAATGCAAAGATATGTATAAGTATTTATTTTGCAAAGGGGAACTGAAAAAAAACCGAAAAAAGTTTAAAAAAATTTGACAGTTTCAAAATAGTTTGTACCTTTGCAGTCCCGTTTGAAACGGGGTTGATCATTGACAATACTGAGAGAATAGATTAAGAGGTAAAGCAAAAGATAGAGTTAGTCTGTAAAATTTGAAATACGGAATTTTCGGACTACAATTTCAATAGGCAAGAGCAAATTTTTTTTGATTCACAAAGAGAAAGGAACGAAGAGGACGGCAGTCCTTCTGAATGCGGGAGCAGCGCTTTACGTCGGCGGTGCCGCGGAAAGTATTGCTGACGGCGTAAAGAAGGCTGCGGAAATGATTGATTCCGGAGCGGCTCTGGAGAAGATGGAGCAGTACATTCGCGAGTCCAATGCGTAACGGAGGAATGAAAGAATGACCATACTGGACGAACTGGCCGGGTATGCTGCATACCGGGTGGAAGAAGCGTCGAAGAAAATCCCTTTTGAAGAGATGAGAAGGCAGGCAGAAGAGCTGGACTGCAATACGGGTTTTCCCTTCGAAAAAGCATTGGCGGCGCCGGGAATGTCCTTTATCTGTGAGGTAAAAAAGGCATCCCCTTCCAAGGGAGTCATTGCCGAAGATTTCCCGTGGGTGGAGATCGCGACAGACTATGAGAGCGCCGGTGCCTCGGCGATTTCCTGTCTCACCGAGCCGAAATGGTTCAAGGGACAGAATGAATATCTCAGAGAAATCACAAAGCACGTGAGCATACCGGTGCTTCGAAAAGATTTTACGGTGGATCCATACATGATTTTTGAGGCAAAGTGTCTGGGGGCTTCCGCAGTGCTTCTGATCTGTGCGATTCTTGACGACGGACAACTCCGGGAGTACAGAGAAATCGCAGAGAGTCTTGGGCTTTCGGCACTGGTGGAGACCCATGACGCAGAAGAA
>ONOH01000003.1 GCA_900319405.1 uncultured Bacteroidales bacterium
CACCCATGTTCTGGAACTGGTCTTCCAGCTCCACTTCCTTGGCGACGGTCACGCCGTCCTTGGTGATCTGGGGGGCGCCGAATTTCTTGGAGATGACCACATTGCGGCCTTTGGGGCCGAGGGTTACCTTAACGGCATTGGCCAGGGCGTCGGCACCGTCCTTCATCGCGGTGCGCACGTCGGTATTGAATTTGATTTCTTTTGCCATAACTTACAGGATTGCTAAAATATCGGACTGCTTTACGATGAGGTACTTCTTGTTGTCCACGCTTACCTCGGTGCCGGCATACTTGCCATAGAGAACGGTTTCTCCCACTTTCACTTCCATGGGTTCGTCCTTGGCGCCCGGGCCCACGGCAACAATCTCGCCCTGCTGGGGTTTCTCTTTGGCATTGTCCGGGATGTAAAGGCCCCCGGCGGTCATGGTCTCGGCCTCCTTGGGCTCGATGACCACTCTTGTTCCTAATGGTTTGAGCATACTATTTTGTGTTTTTAAATTGTTTCCTGCCCGAAAACAATCAACTGCTGTGCCATCCTGCCTCAACTGACAAATTGGCAGAAAGAATTTGCGCGATCCGACGGACCGCGCAAACAGGAAGTCAGCTAATACTGATAGGCGCCGATATCGATGGACGCTCCCCGCACCTTGCCGTCATAATCCCTGTCCGGAGCGGTGAGGAAAGTTCCCTTTCCGATGGCCGTTCCGCCGGCGGGCAGGTGAAGGTCGATAGTATTTTCCCAGTCGGTGGGCTCCCAAAGATAGCGGACAAACACTTTGTCCGGGTCCGTCTCGTTATAATAAGGGAATCCGGGATGGGTGGTGGAACCATTGGCATTAAAGAACATATTGTTCTGGATGATTACCTCGGACTCGTCACACTCAGATTGTTTCACGCTAATGTCCCCTGCCTGGTTATAGGCGGCAATGTTGTTCCGGATGACAATATTTTCGATGGTGGGGTAATTGACATAAATACCCTGCTGCGACATATTGTACACCGTATTGTTGTAGATATACACATCCTTGATCAGGCCGGTATGGATGCCGTCGTCGCTGTTTTTAGCTACCTTGATGCCGGCCGACTGCACGGTCGCAGGAAGGGCACTGACGTTGTACACCTGATTGTTGTATATGTAAATGTCACTGACACTGTTCCCCTGCTCGGAAGCCACGGAGATACCGGTGCCGCGGCGGCTGACATAAACAACCTTGTTGCCATAGATAAGAATGTTCCGGCTGAAGGGAACGGATTCTCCGGCACTGAGCAATCCGGGAACTTCTACATCGTAGCCCGCATCCACATAGATACCCACATCACCGGCATTTATGATTTCGTTGGAATGGATAACGCCGTTCCGGCTGCCGTTCTTGGCATCAATGCACTCCTTTATAACATTTTCGACGCGATTTTTATACACCTGAAAACCATCCACCTTACGCAGCGAAATGGCCTCACGGGAGATCTGGGCGCAATTGTTGACATGGTTGCCAAATACGCGAATATCCTTGGATTCACGTCCCAAAAAGCCCACACCGATACCCGGACCCGGACAATTGTCAATCCTGCAGTTCTCTATTGTCACATGCGAGCTGCCGCAGACAATGCCAATTCCAATCATCTGGGAATTCCGGACCGTCAGGTTGCGGATGGTCACCCAATGGGCTCCGGAGTAATCATAGAAATTCGTTCCCGGACCGATTAAAGCAAGCAGGGCACCGTCATTCGCATAGCCCAGGGCAACGCCGTCCCCGTCAATAATCGCCTCCTCACCCTCGTAAGAACTGATGATGATGGGGTTTTCCTCTGTACCGGATTTATGGAGCCAGGCCTTGGCCTTGTAGGTTCCGCCGCGCAGATAGATGTGCGTACCGGCATCGGCCCTGTTGAAGGCTTCCTGCAAGGTTTTGAGCGGGGACTCCATGGTGCCTGAATTGCTGTCGTTGCCATCCGTCGCCACATACAGGGTATTGATGGGCGTAGATTCCACCGTCTTCAGTTTCTGGGGAGGAAGCGCCGGATGGGTGCCGTCGGTTCCGGGCCGGATGCTGTACATCTGGCCGTTTTCCATCGTCGCACTGCGATTCAACATCCAGTTGTACGTGTCATCACCCCGTCGGACCCGGATGTCCAGTTTGCTGTTTGTCCGTCCGGCATCGGTCAGGTGCAGAGCCAGGTAAACATTCTGGTTCAGACAGCCGCCGGTGGTAGTAAGTTCTCCGGAAAAAACAACGGGACCTTTGTTCCCGCTGAAGGATTCGCCGTTGAAAACAGCGTTGGAGTGCACGGCCTCTCCGCAGATGGTAAGACCCAGCGGCTGGTCAGACGCCGTATCGTCCGTGAAAAGCTTTAATCCGCGGGCCAGGCGAAGGATGACCAATGCTGCCGATACTTCGGGCGAGTCTTCCTTGCCGGAGGCATTGCCTACCAGCGGAATCAGGCTGCCCAGCTGTTCCACCGTTCCATCCTGACTTCCCAGCAGCATGGCCCAGACTCCTTCGGCGGATGCGGATCGGTACGGATAGCAGATGGTATAGGGAGTGTTGTCGGGGAGGAAGCTGGCCTCGTTTAGAAACCGGGCCGACGAGGTTCCCTCTCCGTCGGAGAGGGTGAAACGTTCGTTCACATATTCACTTCCATTATAATAGATGACGGATATGGCATCATTGTTGCCCCAAAGGGTCTTTAAGGCGGCAGCCTCCTCCTGCATTGTCACTTTGGAAGTGGGCGGGAGCTGGGCTCCAAGTTCTACACGACGCGATACAGGGCCTTCTACGGGCGTTTCGACAACTTCCTCCACGGGAGTCATCGGTTTAACGCAAGAGAACAAAACAGCCAGGGCGGCAATAATCAGGAACAATCTCTTCATCCTTTCGTTCAAAAATCGTTGTCAGGTATCTCTTTTGCCTTTGTTTTAGGGCTTCCTGCGATAATATCCTCCATCTCGAAGATAATCACCTCGCAGCGGGGAGATGTGTAAGTCTCTGGTTGTGGGGTTTTCATAAATAGCTATGTTTAGATTCGTTTTTACAATCCTTCCACGCAGTGGATGGAGCAGTTGCCGGGGCCCTTGATGTTCTCGTCCAGGATAATCTCTCCGATGGAGCCGGCGCGCACAAAGCCGCTCCGGGGATTCTTCACCGAAACGATGTGGCCCTTGACCGTGGCCTGTACGGAAGAGTACTCGAAGGCCAGGTCGGCGTCCGGCTCGAAAATGCAGTCCTCGAGAACGAGGTTCTCGCAGTAGCACAGGGGCTGGGTTCCGCCGATGCGGCAGCGTACCAGGCGCAGGTTTTTGGAATACCACGCCAGAAATTCGCCGTTGATCACGGAATCGTACACCGTTATGTTCTCGCTCTCCCAGAAGGCATCCTTGGTCTGGAGGTTGGCATTGCGGATGACCGCATTGCGGGCATACTGGAAAGAGTAGTTTCCGTGCAGTTCGTAACCGTCGATGTCGATGTTGTCACAGTGCATGAAGATGTAGTTGGCATCGGCCGTATAGACATTGCGGAGCTTGATGTCGGAGCAGTCCCAGAAGGTTTCCTGGGCCATGGGCATCCGGACATTCTCCAGATAGACGTCGCTGATGCGGCGGAACATCTTGGGGGCCTCCACCAGGGTATCGTACATTTTGCACCCCCGGCTGTACCACAGGGCGGCGCGGGCTCCCTCCTTGAAAAGGCAGTTGCGGACGGTGAAGCCGTCGCACTCCCAGAAGGGATATTTTCCGTTGAATTCACAGTGGAGAGCTTCGATATCGGCCCCTTCCTTGAGGGAAGATTCCCCGGGCCCTATTTTTACGTTTTCCAGACGGAGGCCGTCTTTTTTACAATATAGAGGGCGCTCCCCCTCAAAATATTGATCCTTGATTTGTTCCATAGCGGGTGCAAAGATACGCAAAAAATATCACTTGAGTTTCTCGCAATTTTTATTATTTTTGTACAAAACAATTGCTATTTTGCCGATGAAATACAATTTTGACCTCTGCCCGGACCGCCGGGGAACCGAAAGTGTGAAATGGGACCTGTATCCCGGAACGCTGCCCTTGTGGGTGGCCGACATGGACTTTAAGATTGCGCCGGAAATCCAGCAGGCCCTGCAAAAGAGGCTGGACCACGGCGTTTTCGGCTACGAACTGGTCCCCGACGCCTATTACGAAGCCATCGGCCGATGGTTCGGTGCCCGCCACGGCTGGGACGACATCACCCGGGACAGGATTGTCCCCACCACCGGCGTCATCGCCGCCTACAGTGCCGCCATCAAGGCCATGACGGTGCCCGGCGACGGCGTGATGGTGATGACCCCGTGCTACAACGCCTTTTTTCCCGCCATCCGCAACAACAAGTGCGTCCAGCTGGACAATCCGCTCCAATTTGACGGAAAGCGGTACATCGTGGACTGGGACCATTTCGAAAAGACGGCCGCCCGGGCAAAAGTGCTGCTGCTGTGCAATCCGCACAACCCGGCCGGCCGCGTCTGGACCCGCGAAGAGCTCCTGCTGATGGCCGAAATCTGCCGCCGCAACGGGGTTTTCGTCATCTCGGACGAGATTCACTGCGAGCTGACCTACCCCGGCCACGACTACACCCCCTGGGCCACCCTGCCGGAAGAGTACGTGGCCCATTCCGTTTCCTGCATCTCCCCCACCAAGGCCTTCAACATCGCCGGCATCCAGATTGCCAACATCTATGCACGGGACCCGCAAATCCTGGCCAAAATGGACCGGGCCATCAACGACAACGAGTGCTGCGACGTGAACATCTTCGGGGTCACGGCCCTGATGGCCGCCTATAACCACGGAGGAGCCTGGCTGGACGAGCTCCGGGAATACCTTTTCCACAACGCCCGCACCGTCTCCTGCTTCCTGGAGGACGAGCTTCCGCAGGTGAACGTACCGCCGCTGGAGGGCACCTACCTGATGTGGCTGGACTGCCGCACCGCCCTCCGAAAGGACGAACCGCTGGAAGGCTTCAGCCGGCGTTTCGGAAAACACCTGCAGGAGAAAGTCCAGCTCACCCTGAGCGAAGGCTCCATCTACGGAGCGGCCGGGGAAGGCTTCATGAGACTGAACATCGCCTGTCCCAGAACCCGTCTTCTGGATGCCATGCAAAGATTTATCGCCGGTTTTGAAAGTTACAGATATGCGTAGAATCCTCTTTCTGGCGGCAGCCCTCGCCGCCCTGGTGGCCTGCGGGCCCAAAAAGCAAAGTCAATCCCCTTCGGCCCAGGAATTCGGTGCCTATATCAAGGCCTACACCGGCGGCATCGTGGCCGATGACGCCGTCATCCGGCTGGAACTCGCACAGGATGCCGCCACCGGGGAGAACGGCACCCTTCCGGATCCGGAGAAGCTGATGAGCATCTCTCCTTCCCTTGCCGGCCAGGCGCTGTGGAACAGCCCTTCCTCGCTCTCCTTCGTCCCCGAAGAGGGAGCCCTGAAGCCGGGCACCACTTACAATGTCGATTTCCTTCTGGGCAAGGTCGTAAGCGGCGCGCCCGAGGCCTTCCGCTTTGCCATCACGGTGAAGGGACGGGAGGAAACCGCCTCCGAAAACCCCGCTCCGCACGCGCCCAAGGAGGGTTTTCAGCTGCTGAGTTGCCAACTGGAGGAGGACCACATTTCCCTCCGTTTCAGCGACCCTCCCGTGAACGCCAACAAGAAGGGCCTGGTGGAAGTGTCCGGCGTCACGCGCTATTATATCCAGGCCGAAGATGAAGAGCTCCGGGTTTATTTCGAAGGCCGGAATGCCGATATCCTGCTCCGGCTGGATCCCGCCCTCAAAAATGCCGAAGGAGAAAGCCTGGGAGAGGAATGGACCCACCAGTTCCCCCTGGATGAGGAAAAACCGGCCGTGGAGCTTCTGGTAAGCGGAAACATCCTTCCTGACCGGGAGAAGCTCATCCTCCCCTTCCGGGCCGTGAACCTCAGTTCCGTAGAGGTACGCATCGTGAAGATTTACGAGAAAAACGTGCTGATGTTCCTTCAGGACAACGAACTGGGAGGCAGCAGCAATCTTCGCCGCAGCGGCCGCCTGGTCTATAAGGGAGACATTCCCCTGGACGCTTCCAAGGACCTTCGCAAGTGGAATACCCACAGTCTGGACCTGGGTGGTCTCCTGAAGAAGGAACCCGGCGCCCTCTATCGCATCCGCCTGAGTTTCCGCCTGGACCAGAGCTTGTACGGCGGTCGGGAAGCCCTTCTTCGCCCTTCCAGCGGAAAGCCTTCCCGTGAGGATGAGGCCGTATGGGACGAGGCCGTCTCCTACTACTGGGACAACGACTACGACTGGGAAAACTACAACTGGAAAGAGGCCGACGACCCCAACAAGGCATCGTACTACATGGACAGCGACCGCTTCCCTTCGGTGCAGCTGATGACCAGCGATATCGGCCTGATGGCGCAGTATGCCGGCGGGCGGGAAATCTGGCTTACGGCCACCGACCTCATCACCGCCCGGCCCCTGTCCGGCGCCCAGGTGGAGGTGTTTGACTTCCAGCTCCAGAGCCTCGGGAAGGGAAGCACCGACAAAAACGGAATGCTCACCTTGGAAAACCTCCCCCGCAAACCCTTCGCCGTGGTGGCCAAGGCCGGCGGTAATACCGCTTACCTAAAAGTGACGACGGGCAACGAGCGTTCCTTGAGCCGCTTCGACGTGGGAGGAGAAACCCTGCAGCAGGGCATCAAGGCTTTCCTGTACGGGGAGCGCGGTGTGTGGCGTCCCGGAGACACGGTGCACCTGACGATGATTCTTTCCGACAAGGGGAAGACCCTGCCGGAAGACCATCCCGCCACGCTGGAACTGTACTCCCCCGAAGGTCAGTTCTACACCCGCATGGTCCGCAAAGGCACCGACGGGTTCTACGCTTTTGACATCCCGACCAAGGAGCAGGATCCCACCGGCTACTGGAATGCCTATGTCAAAGTGGGCGGCAGCACTTTCCACAAAACCCTGCACATCGAAACCATCCGCCCCAACCGCTTCAAGGTAAACACCGAATATCCTTCCGTGCTGGAGGCGGGACAAGTGGCTGCCTTCCCCCTATCGGCCTCCTGGCTCACCGGAGGCGCGGCCTCGGGCAGTCCCGCCAGGGCCGATATGACCCTCTGGAAAACCAGCGGCAGCCCCTTCAAGGGTTTTGAGGACTACTGCTTCAACAATCCTTCCTCCAACTTCTCCAAGGCGGAGTACCAGTTGTTCAAGACCAAACTGGACGACGCCGGAAAGGGCAGCGCCCAGATTCGTCTTCCCCAGGCCGAAGAAGCCCCCGGTATGCTCAGGGCCTTTATCGTCACCTCCGTGGAAGAGCCCGGAGGAGGAGAGAGTTTCACCACCCAGACCCTTCCCTTCTCACCCTTCAGCGCCTATGCGGGTATCCGCCTTCCAAAGGGAGAGTTCCTGGAAACCGGCAAGGAGCACAGCCTCCGCGTGGCCGTGCTGGACCCGCAGGGTCGGCGCCTGAAAGGCCGTACGGTGGAATACCGTGTGTTCAAGACCGGCTGGAACTGGTGGTGGGACAATCCGGGAGGAGACCTGGACGCCTATGTGAGCGGTAAGTACGTTAAAACCGTCCTTTCCGGAACCCTCACCTCCGCGGCCGAAGACAACGTCATCTCCTTCAAGGTGGCCGACGAGGCCTGGGGCCGATACCTCCTCCTGGTCAGGGACAAGGAGTCGGGCCACGTGAGCGGCAGTTTCTTTACCGCCGACTGGGGAGAATACCGGGGCCGCGCCAACCGGCAGGACCCCGAATCTCTCACGATGCTCCGTTTCTCCACGGACAAGCCCGCTTACAAGGCCGGGGAAACCGCCACCGTGTATATTCCGGCCGCCAAGGGCAGTCAGGCGCTGGTCTCCCTGGAGAACGCCGGCGGGGTAATCCGCCGCGAATGGGTGAACACCTCCGACAAGGACACGCCCTGGCGTTTTACCGTAGAACCCTCCATGGCCCCCAACATTTATGTGCACGTGACGCTTCTGCAGCCCTATGGTTCAACGGTGAACGACCTTCCGCTGCGCCTGTACGGGGTGCAGCGCATCCAGGTGGAAAATCCCGAAAGCCATCTGGAGCCCGTCATGGACCTTCCCCGCGTCATCCGCCCCGAGGAGGAATTCACCGTGAAAGTGTCGGAAAAGAGCGGACGGCCCATGACCTATACCCTGGCCATCGTGGACGAGGGCCTGCTGGACCTCACCGCCTTCAAGACACCCGACCCCTGGGAAAAGATGTACCGCAGCGAAGCCCTGGGCGTCAACACCTGGGATCTTTACGACCAGGTGGTGGGAGCCTTCAGCGGACGTTTCTCGCCCCTGGCCGCCATCGGCGGTGACGAGGACGCCCTGCGCAGCGCCCGCAAGGACAACCGCTTCAACCCGGTGGTGCTTACCCTTCCGCCCAAGACCCTCGCAAAGGGCACCGATGTCCTGAAACTGAAACTGCCCATGTATGTGGGCAGCGTCCGCGCCATGCTGGTCGCCGGCCACGAAGGCGCCTACGGCCATACCGACAAGACGGTTCCTGTCCGGAACCCTCTGATGCTGGTCACCACCCTGCCGCGCGTGCTGGGGAGCGATGAGGAAGTGTCGGTTCCGGTGAACGTGTTCGTGATGGAAGACGGCGTGGACGAGGCCGAAGTCACCCTGGAAGCCGAAGGACCCGTAGTCCTCACCGGACCCGCCACACAGAAACTGAAATTCGACGCCAAGGGAGACCGGCTCATCCACTTTGGCCTGAAAGCCCGGGAGGCCGAAGGCACCGCCCGTATCAGGGTAAGCGCCGTCTCCAAGGGTCACAAGGCCAGCGAAAGCATTGTCCTTGACATCCGGAACCCCCACGCGGAAATAACCCTTTCCGAGAACTTCTCCCTCCCGGCCGGGGCTTCCCGACAGCTGCAGCCCGGCACCCTCCAGCTCTCCGCCTTCCCTGCCCTGGATGCCCGCAGTCTATTTATCCGGATGAGGGATTACCCTTACGACTGCGGAGAGCAGCTCAGCGCCCGGGGGCTCACGCTCCTGCACCTGCTGCCGCTGTTGAACGAGGCCGACGCCGCCGAAGCCAAGGCCCTGCTGCCCGGCATCGTGAACCGCCTGTACGCCCGCCAACTGGCCGATGGCGGCTTCGCCTATTGGAGCGGTCCGCAGTCCAGTACCTGGGTCTCTTCGATGGCCGGTCTCTTCCTCACAGAAGCCGCAGCCGCCGGAATAGAGGTGAACAAGGGTGTCCTCAAGGCCTGGAAAGCCTATCAGCAGAAGACCTCCAAGAACTTCCGCGTGACCGCCGGGGAAGGATTCGCCCAGCAGGACGAGGCCTTCCGCCTGTACACCCTCGCGGTGGCCGGAGCCCCCTCGCAGCCCGGCATGAACCGCCTCAGGGAGTCCGAAAAACTGTCGGGGCAGGCCCGCTGGGTCCTGGCATCGGCCTACGCCGTGAGCGGAAAGAAATCGCTGGCCGAAGGCCTTCTGAACGATGCCGGACGGGATTTCCCGGAATACAAGCCCTACAACATCACCTACGGAACGGCCCTCAGGGACCGCTATCTGGCCCTGCAGGCGCTGGTGCTCACCGGACGCATCACCGAAGCCCTGTCACTGGCTACGGAGACCCTGCCGGGTCGCTGTCTCTCCACGCAGGAGAGCGCCTTTGCCGCCATCGCTTACGGCACCCTCTACGACAAAGTGCCCACCCAGAGCTTCCAGGCCGATGTGGACGGCCAGACACTGACCAGTGTCAAGAGCCGCCTCGCAGCACCCGTGAAAGCCTCCGTGAAAAACCTTTCCGAGGGAATCATTTACGGAACGCTGTGCCGGGTGAGCCGGGAGCCGATGAAGGCCCGGGGCAACGGCCTGAAGCTGGAAGTCTCCTACCGGGGAGAAAACGGCGCGCCCGTTACGCCCGCCTCCCTGAAACAGGGCACCCGCTTCACCGCCACGGTGAAAGTGAGTTCCCTCCTGGCCGGGAGAGACCTGGAGCAACTGGCCCTGAGCCTGCGTATCCCCTCCGGCTGGGAAATCGTGAACGAGCGTCTCACGGGCGGGGTTGACGATTCCGAAGGCTACGACCACAAGGACATCCGGGACGACCGGGTGAACTGGTTCTTCGGCCTTCCGGCCAGCCGCTACAAGACCTTCACCGTGGAACTGCGGGCCGCCTACGAAGGCAGCTACGTAATGCCCGCCATCGTATGTGAAGCCATGTACGAACCGGCCATTAACGCCTCTACCGGGGCCGGCACCGCCGTCGTCTCCCGATGATTTCCTACCGTCATTCTGAGCGTAAGCGAAGAATCTTCACCGGCCTGGCAGCCCTCCTGCTGCTGGGCTGGTTTTTCTGCCTGCCCCGGAACCTGTTCAAGGGGACCGTCTATTCCACCGTAGTGGAGAGTGCGGAAGGGGAACTCCTGGGCGCGCGCATCGCCGAAGACGGTCAGTGGCGCTTTCCCCCGGCCGACACCGTTCCCGAACGTTTCGCCAGGGCCCTGGTGCAGTTTGAGGACCGATGGTTCCGCTGGCATCCGGGAGTGAATCCCGTGGCCCTGGTGCGGGCCGCCGTGGACAATGTCAGGGCCGGCCGCGTAGTGAGCGGCGGAAGCACACTCACGATGCAGGTAATCCGGCTTTCGCGCGGCAAGGAGCGCACCCTGCGGCAGAAGATGATAGAAGCCGTACAGGCCACCCGGCTGGAGCTTCGCTGCAGCAAACGGGAAATCCTCGCGCTCTATGCCGCCCACGCACCCTTCGGGGGCAATGTGGTGGGGCTGGAAGCGGCGGCCTGGCGGTACTTCGGCCGGCCCGCCTCCGAACTGTCCTGGGGAGAAGCCGCCACCCTGGCTGTTCTTCCCAACGCCCCCGCCACCATGCATCCAGGACGCAAGCGGGAGGCCTTGCTCCGGAAACGGAACCGGCTTCTGGAAAGGCTGTTACGGCACGGGGACATAGACCCCGACACCTACGAAGCCGCCCTGGCCGAAGACCTTCCCGAAGCCCCGCTTCCCCTCCCGGGATGGGCCTCCCATTATGTAGAGCACTGTCCGCGCGGAGAGAGGACGAGAACCGCCATCCGCCTGCCGCTCCAGAAAGCCGTGGAGGCGGCCCTGGACCTGCGCTCAGAAGAACTCGCCCGCGAAGGCGTGGCCGATATGGCCGCCCTCGTCATCGACAACCGCAGCGGGGAGGTGGTGGCCTATGTGGGCAATGCGTCCCCCGGGCGGCAGCGACCGGGGATGCAGGTGGACGTGGCGGCATCGGCCCGGAGTACGGGCAGTATTCTGAAACCCTTCCTGTATGCCGCCGCTTTGCAGGAAGGCGTGATTCTGCCGCGGACCCTGTTGCCCGACATTCCCGTGAACCTGGGCGGCTTTGCGCCGCAGAACTTCGACCGCCAGTTCTACGGCGCCGTCCCTGCAGACGAGGCGCTGGCCCGCTCCCTTAACCTGCCTTCAGTGTTCCTGCTGCGGGAATATGGCGTTCCCAAATTCCACGCCCTTCTACAGAAGGTCGGGCTCACTACCCTTGGCCGAGAACCCTCGTGGTACGGGCTTTCCCTCATCCTGGGCGGCGGCGAGGCCCGCCTGGACCAGATTACGGCCGCCTACAGCAGTCTGGTCCGCGATTACCTCTCCGCTCCGGAGGGAAACGGGAGCTGGAACCCGGTGGCCCTGTGGTATCTGTTTGAGGCGCTGAAAGAGGTGAACCGGCCCGATGAGCTGGACTGGCGGCTCATCCGGAGCATCCGGAAGGCGGCGTGGAAAACCGGCACCAGTTACGGCTTCCGCGACGCGTGGGCCGTGGGAATGACGCCGGAGTACACTATCGGCGTGTGGGCCGGCAATGCCCAGGGGCAGGGCGTCCCCGGACTCACCGGCGCCCGTACGGCCGGGCCGGCGCTCTTCGACATCCTGAACATCCTCCCCGAAAGCCCCCGCTGGTTCCCCGAACCCTCCGGTCTTTCCGGGAACGGCGAAGAATCCGTCTTTGCGAGCGTTTGCCGGGAATCGGGCTTTCTTGCCGGGCCGGACTGCCCGGACCCGGAAGACATCCTCATCCCCCGGGCCGGCGAAGAGAGCGATCCCTGTCCCTACCACAAAGGCGGAGACTTCGTGCTGCCGCCTGCGATGGAATGGTTCTATCGGTCCCATCATCCGGAGTACAGCGGTGCGCGGTCGGCCTCCACGGAGAGCGAAATCCAGTTCATCTACCCTTCGGCCGGCAGCATCCTCTACCTTCCCCGGCAGATGAGCGGGGCAGTGGAAGGCGTGGTGTTCCGGGCGGCGCACCATAAAGCAGATGCCACCCTCTGGTGGCACCTGGATCAAACGTATGTGGGGGAAACCCGCCTCATCCACCAGCTTCGGCTGGCCCCTTCCGTGGGGAGGCATACCCTCACCGTAGTGGATTCGGAAGGCAACACCGCCAGTGTGGGGTTCACGGTGGCGGCTTCGCACTAAGCTACTTCACCTGCAGGAGTTTCAGAATCTTCTGGGCCACCTGCTCATTTCCCTGGACACCCATGAAATCCTGGGCGTGCGGGCCGTAGGAGAAGATGGGAACGGGCGTGGCGGTGTGCCAGGTGCTGATATAAACACCTTCCTCGTTTCCCTTCTTGGGGTCTCCGTCCCATACCACCAGACCGCCGGTCTCGTGGTCGGCCGAAATGACCACCAGGGTGTTTCCGTCTTCGTCGGCAAACTTGATGGCCTCGGCGATCGCCTTGTCAAAGTCCAGCAGTTCCTTCACGGCGCTGGGGAAATCGTTGCTGTGGCAGGCCTTGTCGATGCGGGCGCCCTCCACCATCAGGAAGAAGCCCTTTCCGTCTTTGGTGCGCTCGTTCAGGAAGTCGATGGCCTGGCGGGTGGCGCGGGGCAGGAAGTCCGTGCGGCCTTTCACGATGTAACCGGTCTCCACGGCAGGCGGCAGCACGCCCACACGGTCGGCGGCCCCGATTTTGGAATCCTCCAGGGAGTTCACCACCGTAAATACCTTATGGATGGCCTTCTGGGTTTCCAGCGGACGGGCTTCGAAGACCTCCTTGCTGCCGGCGGCGAAGTACTTGAGGACGCTGGCGGGAAGGTCGGCCCAGATTTCGTCGGTCATCCGGCGATGCTCCTGGTGGGCGAAGAAGGCGGCGGGGGTGGCGCCGTTCAGGTCATCCGTGGAGACCACGCCGGAAATGACGCCGTACTTGGCCACCTGCTCAGGGATGTTGGGATGGGGACGCTTTTTCAGGTCCATGCCGATGGAGCCGTTGTAGGTCTTGGAGCCCGACGAATAGGCGGTGCCGGAGGCGGCACTGTCGGTGATGAAGGCATCGGCACTCTTGGTAGTCACCCAGCCCATGTGCTTGAGGTTGAAGTAGGTGAGCTCCTCGTTGTTGGCAAAGTAGCCGGCCGCAATCTGGGCCAGGCCCGTGCCGTCTCCAATCATCAGGATCACGTTCTTGGGCAGGTACTGGGCCCCGTCCGAAGAGTAGGTGGGATGATAGGAACCCTGTGCGGGAACGCCCTCGATGGAGCCTTTTACAATGTTCTGCGCGTTCAGCGAGAAGGCGGCAAGGAAGGCGGCCGCCAGAAGGAAAAACTTTTTCATTGTTCGTCTATTGTTGTTGTATCATAAGAATCCGCAATGAGGTGCTTTTTCATGTGCTCGCGGCCCCATTTGAGCAGCCAGAAACACAGCAGCAGGATGGCGATGGCGATAACCCCGCTCAGCTGCTCGGACACCTGCTGGGTCATGGCAATCCAGTCGTACACGCCGTGGCCGATGACCGGATACAGCCACATCTTGATTCCGGCGCCCGGGGCGCGGTAGCGGTCGAAACGGTGCAGGGAGAAATAATAGCCCATCACCACCGCAAAACCGAAGTGGGCCGGGATGGCCGTCAGCGAGCGGCTGATGCCCACCGTTATCCACTGGGAACCGGCTGCAAAGAGGTATTCGACATTCTCGAAAGCAGCGAAGCCCAGGCCGATGCAGGCTGCATACACGATGCCGTCCATCCGCTCGTCAAAGTCCCTGCACTTGCGCAGGAACAGCCACAGCAGCACCAGCTTGGCCGTCTCCTCCGGGATGGCGGCACCGAAAAAGGCGCAGCGGAAAGCATCCGACAGGGAATGGATTTCCTGGGGAAACAGCCCCATGTTCATAAAAGGAACCGAAATCAGGAGCGAGGCAAAAACCGAGGCGCCACCGTAGAAAAACGCCTTCACCAGGTTCTTGACGGGTTCCCGCTGCAACTTATCCTGCTGATAAGTGTAGTACAATAAAATCAGGGCAGGCAAGATGGCCAACGCGATCACTGAAAGCATATCGTCATTTCGTTTTGAGCCCGCAATTTAGCGATATTTTTTTGCAAATTCAAGAAAACTTGCTACCTTTGCAATCCGCGAATCGGGCGGTTAGCTCAGCTGGTTCAGAGCACCTGCCTTACAAGCAGGGGGTCACTGGTTCGAATCCAGTACCGCCCACAACCCAAAAATCAAAGGAGTCCGTCTTCGCGGGCGCGGGAGATCAGTTCGACGGTGTTGGAAACGTCGAATTTTACCAGGAGTTTTTTGCGGTACCATTTGATGGTTTCGGGGCTCAGACACAGCGCTTTGGCTATCTGGGGAGAGGTATAACCCTTGGACAGCAGGTCCAGAATCTCCTTTTCGCGGACCGAGAGAAGGCTATTTCTCGCACCGGAATGCATATCCCCGATGGCCTCCTCCAGGACGGTTGAAACTTCCGTATGCTCTTTCCGGGACCTGCGCAGTTTGCGAAGGAGCGCAAGAAAAACCACAAGGAGAAGAAGCAACAGGACGGCCCCGGCAACCATCAGCATCAACTGCCTCCGCTGGGCCAGAAGGACGCTCGACATATATTCGTAGTTTTCCTTGCTGAAGCCGAGTTCCTCCTTCTCGTGTGAGGAGAAGTACTCATCGGCCTGGCGCAGGTAGCGGAGGGCCTTCCACGTCCGGCCTTTCATCATATAAACCCGCCCGAGTCCCTTTTGGGCCATCGCCACCATCAGAGAATCTCCCTGCGCGTAGTCCAGGGCTTTTTCATAGGCCTGGAGGGCTTTCCCGGGCTCTTCCAGTTCCACCCAGGTTTCGCCGATATTGTAATGGAGAATGGCATTGCTCCGGTTCCACCCATATTTGTCGAAAATGGCTCCGGCCTTCCCGTACCACTCCATCGCCTGGGGGATGGAGTCCATCACATTGTACAAATTGCCGATGGCCCCGTACAAGGCCGACCGGGTGTCGTCAACTTCCTTTTCGGAATAGCCCTCCGGATTTGTCGGGGAAGCGGCGTTTCCTGCCATTCTCTCCACGGCCGCGAGCGCTTTCCGGTAATAAAAAAGGGAGCTGTCGTGCTGCTCCGAGGCCCAGAAGCACTGACCTATGTAGCGGAAGGCATCGGCATTGGCTTCTTCCCATCCTCTGGGCTCGGAAATGGAAAGGGCCTTGTGCGCATAGAAAATGCATTTTTCGCCGTTCAAGGCACTGTAACCCATCATCAAGTCCCGGCAGGCACGGTTCAACCGGACCAGCTGCTCGTCGGAGGCGCGGTCCACCTGTTGTGGCGTCCATCGGCCCACCTCCCTTTCCAGGGAGTCCAGCTTGTGTCCGCGGTGGTCGTTATAGGCGGCAGCCGCGCCCAGAGAGAGCAGCATTGCAAGCATCGCCATCAGAAAACGTCTCATAATGCAAAAATACTCAAAAACTTGCAATTTCGGGAAATTATCTGCCCATTCCCCCCCTTTGGGGTGGTGCTTTTCAAGGATAGATTTGCTATATTTGTGGAAATATGACATCAAATCTGCATTGGATATGAAAAAATTATTGCTTTCCCTTGCCGTTATCGCCCTTGCCTGCGGAACGGCCGATGCCCAGGGCTTTCTGAGAAACCTGGGTGAAAGAGCCAAAAGAGCCGCCGAAGAAAACATCGGCAGCAAAGTGGAAAAAGGCGTGAACGATGTGCTGAACGGCAATACGAAGAAAAAAGGAAAACAGGACGAAGAAACCCCAGAAGCCAAGGAGGCCGTTGCCGCCGGCCCAGAGCAAGCACCTCAGAAGAAGCAGGTTCAGACCTCTTACGCCAAAAGTGATTTTGTGCCCGGCGACGAGATTTTCTTCGAAGACGATTTTGCCGGTGAGCAGATGGGTGAATTCCCGTCCAGATGGGACCTTATCAACGGCTATGCTGAGGTAGGCTCCATCGAAGGACGCAAGCTCATCGCCTTTACAGATGACGGCAGCGGAGCGGTTATCCCCTTGATGAAGGAGCCGCGCGCCTTCCTTCCGGATGTATTCACGCTGGAATATGATGTATTCCTGGGGATTCCCGGAGATTATGAGGACGAGCGCGAAAGCGGAAGCAATACGCTCTCCCTGGTCTTTGCCAACGATGAGGCTGTGGACTTTAATGATCACGAAAGTGGAACCATCGACTTCTATTACAGGGGAGACGGTTCTTCCAGTATTACCTGGGATATCTTGAAGCCGGACGCCACCTCTTCTCTTCGAGGGAGAAAGGAATTGGGGCTGAACGACGGCCTTACGGATTACAATGGTAAGGACAATCCCCTGAAGCCCGGAGAATGGAATCATTTTGCCTTCTCTTTCAATAAGCGGGCCTTCAAAGGGTATATCAATGGCCAGCGAATCATCAACATCCCCCTGGCCCTGGCACCCAAATGCTTCTGGTTCAGCCATACGGGCAACTATATCTACAGCGGCGTTTCCAATATCCGACTGGCCCAGGGGGCCGTTCCGCTTTATGACCGACTCTCCAGTGAAGGCAAGATTGTCACTTACGCCATCACTTTCGAGACCGGCAAGGCCGACCTTAAGCCCGAATCTATGGTGGAAATTGCCCGCATCGCCAAATTGATGAAGGAGAACCCCAACCTGGCATTTGAAGTACAGGGACACTGCGATGCCACGGGCTCCGACAAGGTGAACGACCCGCTGTCCCAGAAGCGGGCCGAGGCCATCGTGGCCGCCCTGGTCGAAGAAGGAATTGCGGAATCCCGCCTCAGCCCTGTGGGCAAGGGTTCCCACGAGCCCATCGCTTCCAACAGCACGGACGAAGGCCGCGCCAAGAACCGCCGGGTGGAATTTGTAAAGAAATAGTTCCTATGAAAAAGACGCTTGTTACCCTTTTCGCGCTGGCGATGTGGCTTCCCGCCAAGGCCCAGATGACCCCCGAGGCCGTGATGGCGATGACCCCCGACCTGCCGTCCACTGCCGCCCTTCTCAATCACTGGAAAGAACACCACGACCCGAACCGTACAGAGGCGCCGGATTCCGATATCCTGAACGAATTTATGGAGGCCTGGAACAAGGCAAATGACCAGATTCAGGATATGCAGGCCAAAACCCTTGCGACCGGTATCCAGCGGGACGTGATGGCCGGAAAAGTGGCAGGTACCAACAAGACGGCCAGCCAGGTTTCCGGCATGAGCGAAGCGGAGGCGAAGGCGCTGGCCCAATCCACGATGAAAGGGCGCCTGGGCGGGCTGGGACTCAGCCAGGCCGATCTTGCCAAAATGCAGAGCGGCAAGCTGAGCAAAGCTGAAGAGGAAGCCCTGGCCAGCAAGATGATGGCGGCGAAAACCGGCGGGCTCACAACCAAGGACATCGAGGCGATGTCCCATATGACGGACGAAGAGCGGGCCGCCTTCATGCAGGAATCTGGCCTGGGCGAGTCGATGACCGCCAAGATGAATGCCGACAAAGGCAAGCGCGCGTCTTCCCAGAAACAGTATCAACTGGTTACAGAGATGAATTCACTCTCCCAGAAGGAATACGCACTCCAGCAAAAGGCCTTCGGAATGATTGAATCGGCCCGGAAGGAAGGACTCTCGCTTTTTGACAGGAAGTATCGGAAAGCGCACGAAGCCTACGAGGCTGAAATTCAGGCATTGGTTGGCCCTGCTGAGGAGGATAAAGCAGCGGCGGATCGCCTCCACGCGGTTCTGACGGCGAGATTCAATAATATGACTCGGTTCTATGCCGAATACATCCCGATGTACCGTGATGCCGTTGCCGGCGCCATGGACTGCAGCCGTGCCCAGCTCCTGCCCGTCAAGAAGCAGCGGCAGGAGGTGATGGAAAAGCTCTATGCCCTCACAAAAAGCGCCGAATACGCCATCTCGGATTCGGTCCCTTTCGAGGCTTCCAGCCTGTATTTCGAACTGTCCGAGGAGATCGTGGACTTTGAACTGGACTTACTCCGCTAGCCCAATCGGCCCGGAAACACGCAGTGAGTGCGCTTCCGGGCCTCTTTGCTGAAACTTGCAAAATGTAGCCAAGATGTAGCCAACTTGGAAAAGAAATCGGCCTCTCACACACGTGAGAGGCCGATTTAAGTGGAGCACAGGAGGCTTTATCTGTGCGCTTAATATTCTGATAGCTAATTGTTTATGGCGTTTTTCATTCGGATACCATAGCGAAATCTAGGACAAATGCACAGATTTCGCTATAGTATCTCCTATTATTCGGAGACAAACAAATCGTCCATAGTGACGACCGGGCCAAGGTCTCCGGCGTACTTGTTTCCTTGTACGCCATAAGGACTGACCATAGTCAGGGATAGCGTGTAGGAAGTTTTCGTCTTGCTTCGGAACAGTTCCCGCCGAACGCGCATTTCTTCCATATATGAAGTCTTGATCACAAACGGGACAGAAGAATACTTCATTTCACAAAGGTTGATGACCCTGTCTGCACGTTGGATAACCAAATCGATCTGGCCTCCAGTCTCGTCATTATTCTTCGGCACATAGGACCACGCCGATACATCGCTCTCGATACCGGAGATGCCCAGACGCCGCTTGATTTGCTCAATATGGTGCAGACATACCTGCTCGAAGGCATATCCATACCACGACTCCCGCTTTTGATCTCTCATTAGCGTCCAAGCGTGGGGGTTGGGTACGTGATTACCGCCGACGAAGCGAAGGTAGAAGAGAGAATACATATCTGACAACTGATATAAAGCCCCTTTCTTCTTTCCTCCATAAGGGTGGTACATTCGCAGAAAGTCGCAGCGGCAGAGGTTTTCCAGTACCTTTGTCAATGCCTGGTTATCAGGGATCTCGAGTCCTGAGACAATCTCCTTACGCGTCAGCCCCTTCAGTTTGGAGGCGAGCAGTTCCACAACTCTTGTGTACAGTTTCGCATCATTGAAAAGGGAACGGTATAGGAAATCGTATTCGCCTCTGAGTTCCCCCTCCATCGTGAAGAACAAGCGGTCGATGTTCTGCATGATGCTGTAGTCTTTATCCAGCATTTGCAAATAATAAGGAGTGCCGCCCAGTGCCATATAGCACTGCATAATCTGTTGTCTGTCCCAATCGAAACCTGTGCTGCTAAGGTACTGTTCTGTTTCGTAAAGATTGAAAGGATACAGTGGTATACGTCTTGTGACTCGGTTGTGGAGCCCCCCTTTGTCGCCAAGGAGTTTGTTGATCATCCAAGTGGTAGCTGATCCGCAAACGATGAGTTTCAGGCCCTTGACGGTAGATCCCCACATGTTCCAGAAAGACTCCAGAGCCCGGATGAAGTCGGACTTTGGTGTATCGTACCAGGGCAACTCATCGATAAATACCAGGATTCTCTCTTTTTTCAGGGTGGAAAGATATTCCTTCAGACAGTTGAAGGCTTCGAACCAGTTCTTGGGATGCGGTTTTTTCTTTCCGGAATAAGATGCAATCTGCCTGGAGAACTCCCTGAGCTGCTTGTCCCTGGCAATCTGGTAGATGCCAGAGGCATAAAAGTCAAACCTATCGCTGAATAATTCTTTCACAAGAAATGTTTTTCCTACTCTTCGGCGACCGTAGATAGCAACGAATTCCGCCTTATCAGAGTCATAGCATTTCTGCAGAATTTCCTGCTCCCGCTTGCGTCCTATGATTGATGCTTTGTATTCCATACGTCAATACTTATGGTGCAAAGATACATGTTTTAATTGAATTAATAGCCGATAACATAGCGAAATCCTTCTTTGTTTACGAGATTTCGCTATCATATCGGCGGAAATTTTGTAAAATGTAGATAAAATGTAAAGCGCCCTTTGCATTTAGAAAAATATACTTAACTTTGCATTGAACTCATAAACGTATCGACATGAAACAAAAAAATCTTCTTATGCCTAACGGCTGCCAGCGGGCGGGCTGGTGGATGTTGATCTTGATTCCTGTAATTCTCGGTTGTTACTATGTATTGTATGCTTTCTTCCGGGAAAGCGCACTATTTGCCCTTGTAAATAATAACAGCCGTTATATGACTATGACACTGGGTATTGTGGTAGTAGTATCTTTGTTCCTTATCTGTCTTTCCAAGGAGAAAACAGAGGACGAAATGATTTCGGCTCTCCGGATGCGGACTGTTACGATTATAGCGTATATCCTGTTTTTCTCCATACTTGTCTACTTGCTGTACTGGTCACTTGATGCTGGGTTTAGATTCGGCCATTCCTGGGACACTATCTTTTTCTTGCTGCAGGCTTTAACATGGCCCCTCTTCTTCGCTCCTGTCCTCTACATTGCCATATTCAAGGTAATGCTCTGGCATTCAAAAAAAGATGAAAGGCAATGAAGAACAATTTAAGGGTCGAGAGGGCCATTCTTGACATTACCCAGCAACAACTGGCCGAAGCCGTCGGCGTCAGCCGCAACACCATTATCTCCATCGAATCCGGGAGATATGTACCATCCACCGTGCTTGCCCTAAAAATAGCCAGATACTTTGGCAAACCGCTTGAAGTCATTTTCCAACTAGAAGAGGACGAGTAAGATTTCAGGCCCGAAAAATGAAGCCAAGATGTAGCCAACTTGGAAAAGCAATCGGCCCCCACGTGCGTGAGGGCAGGCTGGGATGAGAAAGTCTCCGGCCGTCACCTCAAACGGTTTGTTGCCACAGAGAAAAGACATCTTCCCACCCTTGCAGAGTAGATGAACGGGTAGTCTTTGTCCCCTTTGAACCTTCAAATTAGACCACCGAAAGGTGGTTTTATTATTTCATAAGGTCAAACGCGCGGATAGCCTTTTCCATTATACACAGAACGCTTTCAATGGCATTATGACACTTCTGAGAGGTAAGGGTTTCACGCAGTGCAAACACAAGGGTTCCGAATGGAGAACAGCCTTGGCACAGGACGCATATCCCTGGGTGAATCTCATCGCCTTGGGAGAAGACCAGACCGTCTGGACCTTGTACGGTATCCATAATGTCGCAGGCAGCCATCGGCCCGCACCCGTAGCTGCTGCTACGCCACCCTGGCCTGGAAGCGTTATTGCTCGCTGGCCAAAGGCGGGCGATAGGCGCTGTTGGCCCGGTAGTGGGGCGCGTACAGAGACTCGATAACCGTAACGGGAGCCACAAAACTGCCCGCCTGCTGGACAAAGAATTCCTCGGTCAGCACCGTATTCTCCTCGGGATAGGAATCGAAGTAGAACTCCGTGCAGGAGGCTTTCACATTGCGGTATCCTTGCGGGAAGAAGCTCCAGGAGGCGTTGCGGCGGACCCAGCCGATGAAGCCGTATCCCAGGTGCCCGGAAAGCTGCTGCACGGGACGGAGGGAGGCTTCACGACCGGCGGTGAGTTTGACGAAACTCCGGTTCTCGGCATTCCAGATGTGATACTTCACCACAATCTTGTCTCCCACTTTCACCGCTTCTCCTTCCCGGAGCTCCACCAGATTGCCTTCCGTTTCCTTGTAGAACCTGCGTTCCAGACGGAAGCCGTTTCCGCTGGCTTTCACTTTCCGGAAAGGTGCCTGGTACGTGGACGATAGCGTCAGCACCCGGGTGTCCAGAACAGCCTCAGAGCCGTCCAGAATAGAGGTTATGGCATCGATATAGGCCGGCTCGGTATCCCAGTGCTGCGTCTCTTTCTGAAGCATCAGCCAAAGCCGGATTCCGTCGGCAAGGTCGGGAGAATAGCGGGAAAGAAGGTCGCAGAGGAGGGCGTGGGCGTAGGCTTCGCTTTCCATCAGCCCGCGCCAGGGCATCACGGCATTGGGATAGTACCAGCCGCCGTCACGGTGCTCCACGGCATATTCCAGGAGGGAGGCCGCATCGGCCTGCATCGATTTGCGTAGGGCCGACGGGAGGTTCGCACCCCACGCTTTGGCCAGCGCGAGACCCTTGTCTCCTGCAAGGAGGTTCTCAAGGGTAAGCAGGCGGCGGCTCTTGGAGAGAATCTGGCCCTTGAGGCCGCGGCCGTCCTTTTTGGAAGGTGTCAGATAATCCGCAAGCCATTTCCGGAATTCCGTCATGCGCTTCTTTTCGGTCTCGGAAACCGCTTTTACCTCGAAGGGAATTTCGGGATAGAGGGAGCGGATGTGGCAGTACTGTGCGTCGGAAAGGGCGCCGTACCAAAGTGGACGGCTTGTGTCGAACTGCTCCTTGTCCAGGTATCTGACGGACGAGGCCAGGTCCGGAACCTCGAATCCGCGGGCCCGGAGCTTGGCTGCCCGCTCCAGCATCACGGCCGTGATGGACGGGGAGGATTTCATTCCCTCGAACCAGCCGAAACCGCCGTCCCCGTTGCGGCAGGCCAGGATTCTGGTCAGCAGGGATTCTTCTGTAAGTTCCGAATGGCAGCCGTCCGGAAGGATTCTCCCGGCCATCCGGCGGATGTACCACGCCTCAGAGAGGGAGAGAACGTCCTTTCCGGAGGGTTCCACGTGCGAAGGAATGGCATCCCGTACCATATCCAGCACGGTGATTTCCTTCAGGCCGGCGTTCGATGCCGGCACGTTCACGAAGCGGCTCCGGAGGTCTTTCAACAGGTCTTCACGGGACATTCCGCTGCGAAGGACGGCCGAATGGGCCTCTACCAGCGCCTGGGCGGCCGGATACACCGGAACCGTCACCTGCACGGCATCGGAAAAATCGGAAGCCTTGAAAAGGGCCTTGAGGGTCAGGTCGCCGGGATGGTCGGGGGTTGTCACCCGGAAGGTATGGGACAGGACTTCCCCGGGCTTGACGGTCACGGGAACCATCTGGGAAGCGGCAGCCGCCTTCCCGGAGGATGTCTCCAGCACCAGGGTGCCGGAAACCGGCTCTTCGGCCATACTGGAAAGGGTGAGCACGCAGTCATACACGTCTCCCCTGTACATGAACCGAGGCTCCGTCAAGGCCACTTTCACCGGGAGCGACACCACCATCTCCTTCTCCGTCAAGGCATTGTGCATTTCCTTGTCGTGCGCGAGCACCCGTACATAATAGGTAGAGAGCTTGTCGGATGTGCGGAAACTGAAATCCAGGGTGCCGTCGGCCGAAGGACGTAGCTGCGGCTGGAAAGTGAGGGCCGTGGAGAAATCGCTGCGGAGAAGGGCGCTCCCCCCTTCCTCCGGCACCAGGTCCATCGCCGAATTGGCATCCTTGGCAAGAGGCGCAGGCGAAGCGGAGACCATCCTGGCATAAGGCAAGGATTCCTCTTCGACAACATCCTCCATTACGCCTCCCAGGCTTTTGGTACGGTACATCCTGTGCTCCACATAGACCCTTCCCACCCTTCCGCAGACACTCTCCACGAAAAGATGGTCCACCGACACGTCCCGGGTGTGCACCAGCGGCCAATTATTGGTCTGGATGGCATCCAGGCTCTTGTCCCAGGCAGCAGCCAGGACCTCGGTCCCGGGGACTGTCCTGACGGAGAAAGCGTACAGTGTACCGGGATATGCCTTGTCCTGGAAGCGGGTGAAATGCAGCGGCAGGCTGAAACGGTCTTTCTCCCGGCGGAACTGCCAGTCATAGTTTACAGCCTTGTCATGAATGAAATAGAATACCTGCAGACGCACCGCGTCAGGATAGGAGTCCTTATAGTCGAAACGGATGTCTTCGATTGTTCCGTCGGCCACTTCCAGTTTCCGGGATTCCAGCACCTGACGGTTCTCCCCGTAAAGGAGCAGGAGGGCATAGGCCTTCCCTTCAGAGGTGCCGATGCGGGCCGATACCGGCTGCCCGGAGGCCAGGGTGAGCGGCCCGGGAATGAATACCCGGCTCAGCTGCGGCATCAGCGTACTGTCCCCGGCGGGAATACAGTAGAAGTGGAAATAGCGCGTCCGTTTCGTCGTTTGTCCGTCTTTCAGCGTGGCCTCCACCTCGGCCTTCATCCTGTAGAATCCGCCTCCCGGCAGCTCGAAAGCGAGGTCTTTGCCGGACGGGGTTTCACCCTCGGCCAGGACACTCTCGTCGGCCTTCATCAGGCTGTATTTCACGATGCCTGGAACAGCGTTTCCGGCTCCGTCCCGAGCCTCCAGCTTCAGCCGGAGCGACGTTCCCAGGAGGGTATAGCGCGCGCTTTCCGTAGTCGTGTAATGATAGTATTTATTCGCGTTGGGGACAAGGTCTGCCACGGCGTCATCCGTAACGATGGCTTCCACCGACAAAGATTTGCCCACGAAATAGCCGTTGGTGAAGCTGAGCGTTTCACCGCTGGCGTCCGTCACCTTCACCTCCGCGTGGTAATAACCCGAATCATTGGTCTTGGTCGGGAAAGTGAAGCGGAAGCCGTTATCGGCCGATACGACTCCTTCCTCCTCCAGGATAGTATCTCCGAACAAACTGATTTTGAGCGCGATGCGGCTTCCCGCAAGGCTGTGCCCGGAGAAGGAGGTGAGCTTGCCGCTCACGGGCACATCGTCTCCGGCAAGATACAGATGCTCCACCGGATCGAAGCTAAGCTCGAAACTGGGCAGCACGAATTCGTCCACCCGGAAATAAACGGTTTCCAGTCCGGAAATGGAGAGGCTGAAACGGCCGTTCCGGGCACCCCGGGGCAGCACGAACCGGCCCGAGACGGAGCCGAATTCGTTGGTGGTGAGCGTGAGTGCCTGCAAGCGCTTGCCTTCGGAGTCCTTCAGGCAGGCCTCCACTTCCATTCCCTCCACCACGGAGAAGGATTGCCGGGGATCGCCCCGGAACACGACGGCCTTGAAGCGGACCGTGTCTCCGGGATGATAGGCTCCCTGATCCCGGTAGATATGGCAGCGGGTACGGTCTCCCTCGGAATAGGAAAAACGATCCGAAAGGCCGACCGGCCTGCTCTTCCGGTCTCCGCTGACAGCCTTCAACGTCAGATAGGCATCCTTTTCTTTCTCCATCGCCTTTACGAAGGCCTGCGGCAGCGGTGTAAAGCCGTCCATCTTCATGCTGGTGGATGCCAGCACCTTGTCTCCATTGAGAAGATGCAGGGTGACCTTGCGAAGCGGCTCCCCGCTGTCATGATCGGCCACGTACACCTTGTGACCCTGGGCATCCTTGCGGGTGGCGATGGAAAGGGTATAATGCGTGTAGCCATCCTGGGAGATGAGTTTTCCGTTAACCGCCTCGACGGTATAGTCCCCGTCTTCCAGATCCGGCATCTGAAGGGTGAGCGTATCCTTGACATAAAAACTGCCGATGGGATTCACCGCCTTCCAGGTTTTGAGGCTCTTCTGCCCGGAGCGAAGGGTGACCGTGGCCCGGTCCAGGTTCCGCAAAAGGACGATGATCCGGTCTTTTTCCGTATATACATACAAATCCTTTGCGTTGAGGGTGCGTACAAGTTCCTCGGGGTACTTGCAGCCGGCGGCGATATCAGCCTTCGTACCCTTGTAGCCGCGGCGCTCTTCCTCCAGGGTCTGTGCAGTCCGGCAAAGGGAGCGGTACTGGTCGGACGTGGCTTTCCGGTCTGTGAGAAGTTCTTCCTTCCGAATCCTCAGGAGTTCGGCCTTGGCATAGACCGAAACGGCCTTTCCAGTATATTGATTGGCAAAAGAGGCCAGCTCACGACGCTGGTCTTCCCAACGGAATCTCCCCGAAGAATGGCGACGGATGAGGGTATCGAACTCCAGGGCAGCCTCGTTGGGATAGACACCCTTGATTTCTTCCAGGAGCGCCTGGTACACTTCGTCGGTTTCGGAAATCAGGGACCCGCGGCCGGTAAGGACGCTCCACAGGACATACTCCCTGTCGCTTCGCACAAAAGGGGGAAGCGTTCCGCCAAGGTAGCGCTGGATGTCCCGGTAAAACTCCGGGGTGCGGCCCTGGAAGCGGTGGAGGTTTTCCTTCACATAGGCCCAGAGCTGGTCCGAAGACGCGCGATTCCAGGCGTTCATCCAGTGGAAGGTGACAATGGGCTCGTCAAAGGCTTTCACCTCCTGCTCCAATTCCCGGCGAAGACGGTCCTGTTGCTTCCAGTCCCGCCGCGAAACCGTATTGACATAAGCGGTGGCGGCATCGTAGAAATCGACCGGAAGACGCTTTTCCCGGGCTTCCTTTTTGATCCGGGACAATATTTCCGCCTCTTTCTGGGGGCGGTCGGCCCTGGCGGCCTCTTCGTACTGCTTCCACAGACCGGTGAGTTTGTGACCGTCATTCATAGGCGAGGCAATGGCTGCGGTACCGGTCAGGATGGCCAGTAACCAGGTGACGAGAGTCCTTATCATAATTTCTCATTTCTAAATCTGTCCTAGACAGAACAAGATTCGTACCTAAGCGCCGAACAAGGGCAGGGACTCGGCCACAACGAAAGTGCTGCCCCCGATGTAAATGAGCGGCGGGGCGGGTTTTTCGGCCGATGCGCTCCGGCTCAGCTGTTCCGACAGGTCCTTGGACAGGCGCACGGCCATCTGCACGGCCTGGCGCACGGCGGTAAAGGCGTAGGCCCGCACCGCTTTTTCCTCTCCCCTGCGGAAATCCCGGAAGCGCTCCATCACCACCTCGGCCCGGAGGGCGCGGGGAGTGTCGGGAGCGGTGAAAATGTAGGTGGCGTCATCCGGCATCAGGGGGAGGATGGCATCCAGATCTTTATCGGCCATTACGCCGTACACGATGATGAGCGATGAGAAACGGCCGTCCAGGAGGAGCTGCTGCAGCTGGGCGAAATTGTATTCCAGCGCCTGGGCGTTGTGGCCGATGTCGGCAATCACGAAGGGTTGGGTGGACAGGCGCTCCCACCGGCCGTGGAAATCCATTTCCCGGGCCGTGTGGATAATGCCCTCCACGGCGGCGGAACTGTCCTGGAGGCGCTCCAGACCGGGCTGGTCCCGGAGGTAGTCCAGGGCGCAGAGGACGGTCCGGAGGTTTTTCTCCTGTACCCGGGCCTGCAGATCCATCTCCCGCAGGATGGCCGCGTGGCGGTACCAGAGCGAAGGGCGCTCCATGTTGGCATAAGTGAGCGGGCAGAACATCCAGGCCTTTTCTTCAAAGACGGGGTCGGTCTCGGGCTTGCTTTCCCCCACCACCACCGGTACGCCCAGCTTGAAGATACCGGCTTTCTCGGCCGCAATCTTCGCCAGGCTGTCTCCCAGCATCTCGCAGTGGTCCAGGCCGATGGAAGTAATCACCGCCAGGCTGGGATGCTCCAGGATGTTGGTGGAGTCCAGGCGCCCTCCCAGACCGGCCTCGATGACGGCGATGTCCACCCCCTCATCGGCAAACCATTTGAAGGCAAGGCCGGTGGTTATCTCGAAGAAGGAAAGTTCGTGGGCGATGATCCATTTCATCCACTCCGAGAGGAAAGTGAAGACATACTGCTTGGGAATCATTGCTCCGCCTATCCGCATCCGCTCGCGGAAATCGAGGATGTGGGGAGATGTAAAAAGTCCAGCCTTGAGACCGCATGCCTTGCAGGCCGATGCCAGCATATTGGCCACCGAGCCTTTTCCGTTGGTTCCGGCTACGTGGACGCTCCGGAAGCGGCGGGAGGGGTATCCCAGCGCCTGGTCGAAGGCCTGCATCCGCTCCAGTCCGGGCTTGTAGGCACCGGAGGTGAAACCGTCTTTCTGTACCGAGGGGAAGCGGATGAAAATATCCTGAATCAGCTTCCGGTATTCTGCTTCTGAAAAATTCAATTCCATTTCTTTACAAAGATAGAAAAAATCCTTGTTGTAATCTGCCGAAATTTGCTTAATTTTGTGCTATGACAGATTTGCTGAACAGCATTTATATCATCGACGGGGTGCAAAAGCCCCTGTCACCCGCCCGTATGCTGCGGGAGTGCTCCGTGGAGCCTCCGCTGGAGCCCGACGGAGACCCCCAGACCCTGGCCGACGAACAGCCGGACCTCAAACCCGACAATTTTGTCTTCAAGGAATCGGCCGTCCGCACCTATGCCGCTGCCCAGGAGGAGGGAAAGCACGACCTGCCGCTCCCTTTCGCCGGGCCCTGCACCGCCTCCAAGGTGGCCCAAGCCCTGATTGACGCCATCTGGATGAGCGGCCATTTCCGCCTGGGAGACCTCAGCCTGAAGGCCGACTGGAAGTGGAATACCCGGGAAATGGGCAATGCCGCCGCCTTCTACGCTTCCGTGGAAAGCGCCTGCTCCTACCTGGACGCCCTGGGGCTGAAACTGGACCGTTACAGCCTCTGCAACGGCCAGCCATCTGTCAGTTTCAAGGCCGGCACCGTGGCCGAGGAAGAAGCCTCGGAAGAGGAAGAGAACTCCCTGTTCCGGGAACTTCCCTACCGGACGGCCAATCCGCGCATCTCGCGCCGCCGGAAAACCCATGCCACACTGGTTCCGGAAAGTTCCGACTGGCTCATCTACATTCCTTTCGACAGCTGCGACTACCGTCTGGGAGGATCGGCCCTGGCGCAGGCGACGGGGGCCCATCCTTCCACCGCGCCCGATGTGAGCGACGCGGATTATTTCATCGACTGCTACGAGGTGGTGCGCGAACTGGTGGAAGACGGCATCGTGAAGGCCGGCGCAACGGTGGGAAACGGTGGCCTGATGGCTTGTCTCCGCGCAATGACCGAAGGCGGTACCGGGGCCGACATCAGCATCCGGAACATCTGCAAGGCCTATGGAGAGGAATCCCAGGTGCGGGTGCTCTTCAGCGAAGTGCCCGGCGTGGTGATCCAGATTGCCGATATCGACTACGACTATATCGACGCGGAACTCATCCTCCAGGATGTGGTGTATTTCCCCATCGGCCACCCTTCCGCCTCCCACGGCGAAGTGCGCCTGACAGAAGCCGTTGAAATTCCGCAAATTCTTGAATCTTTGTTAAATACCCTCGAGGGAGAAGACTGAAAATGCCCAAAATTTTTGTTCTCGACACCAACATCATCCTTCACGACTACAAAAGCGTGAAGAGTTTCCAGGACAACGACATCGTCATTCCCATGGCGGTGGTGGAAGAACTGGACAAGTTCAAAAAAGGGAACGATGCGCTCTCTTTCAACGCCCGCGCCTTCATGCGGGAAATCACCAGACTCACGGACCGGCAGAAGTTCGGAAAGCGGGGTGTTCCGCTGGGGAAAAAACTGGGCTACATCAAGATTGAACCCAACCACCCCTTCGCCCCGGAGTTTCAGGATCTGTTCAAGGACGACATCCAGGACCACCGGATTCTCGCTACCGCCATGTGGGTGCGGGACAACAATCCCGATCGCTTCGTAGCCCTGGTCACCAAGGACATCAACCTCCGTCTCAAGGCCAAAGCCGCCGGAATGGAGGTGCAGGACTATATGAGGGACCGCCTGGACGACGAGGTGATGGAGAACCTGGAAAAGGAGGTCATCAGCATAGAAGCCTCTTCGGAAGCCGTACAGCGCCTGGCCTACGGACAGGACAACAGCTTGGACTGGAAAGAAGTCTCTGCAAAGGAACCCTCTCCCAACCAGCTGTACAAGTTCAACCTGGGCGGGGAGTCGGTCTGCGCCCGCTACGACGCCTCGCGCAAGGTGATTGCGCTGGTGCGCAGCCGTGAGGCCTACGGTATCCGCCCCCGGAACGACGAACAGAAGTTCGCCCTGGACGCCTGCCTCAACCCCCGCATTCCGCTGGTATCGCTCACCGGCGGCGCCGGAACGGGAAAAACCCTGCTGGCCCTGGCCGCCGCCCTGGAACAGGCCGATGACTTCGACCAGATCATCCTCTCGCGCCCCACGGTGGTGTTGGGCGGGCAGGACATCGGCTTTCTGCCCGGAGACCAGCGCTCCAAGATGAGCCCTTACATCCAGCCCCTGATGGACAACCTGGACGTGATCAAGCGCTGCTTCAAACCTTCCAGCAAGCAGGCCCTCAGACTGGACGCCATGCTCAAGGACGAGCGGCTGCTGATTTCCCCGCTGGCCTACATCCGCGGCCGCTCCCTGGGAAAAGTCTATTTCATTGTGGACGAAGCCCAGAATCTCACTCCGCACGAGGTGAAAACCATTATCACCCGGGCCGGAGAAGGAACCAAGATGGTATTCACGGGTGACATCTTCCAGATAGACCAGCCTTACCTGGACCAGTGGTCCAACGGCCTCACCCACCTGGGAGAGAAGATGAAGGGCCAGCCGCTCTTCCAGCACGTGTTCCTCCGCAAGGGAGAACGCTCCAACCTGTCCGACATCGCTGCCAAACTGCTGTAGGCACGGAAGTGCCTTGCGCAGAACAGTTTTTTGTAAATAGGTGAAATTCAGCCCGTTGCCTTACAGATTTGAAAATAAAAATATTTATTATTAACAAATTGTAAGAAAAGTTTGTTTTTAGAATAAAAGATTGTAACTTTGCCCTTGGACATTGAAAACATTTCAAGTCCATTTGTTAAGTTCGTTTTATATACCTGAACGGCACCCTTGGGGAGGGGTGCCGTTCTCTTTTTGCGCGCTTTGTGTTTTTCTGGGATATTTGATATTTTTGTAAAAAAGATTTAGAAAATGAGTCGTTTTGCATTTCCAGCTGTTTCGGCATTTGCTTTGTCGGCATTGTTGTTGTGTTCTTGCATGGGGTCGATTGGCAAACGTATGGATGTAATTGAGTCACAGATGGAGACAAATCCGCACAACGCTTATGAGGAATTGTGCGGGATATCTTCAGCAAATTTGAACACGGAAGCCCTGCGTGCACGATACTCCATTTTGATGTCTCTGGCAATGGATAAGAATTATATTGATGTCTCAAATGATTCTCTTATCCGGATAGCTGTCCATTATTACCGTGACAGGAATGAACCAAGATATAGAATGCTTGCGGAGTACTCTTTGGGAAGGGTACAACGTAATGCCGGTGACAATACGGGAGCCATCGTGTCTTTCCTTCAGGCAAAAACATATGCAAAACAGATTTCGGATTACCATTACTGGGGCCTTTCAGCGCGTAATATCGCCCAATTGTACGGAGAATGCAACGATGAGGATTCTGAACTGATCTATTATAAGGAATCACGTGATGCATTCAAAGCCGGCTCAAATGTGAGGTACGCCGCGTATTCGCAATTAGGAGAGGCCAGAGCCTACATGGCAAAAGGGGCCTTCGCCGCTGCAGACTCGTTGTTGGGCTTTTTGGAACAATATGCACACGAAGAAGAGAATAACCATCTGTTGCAACTCGTTTTGAAGGATCAGGCATATAACAACCTGTCTTCCCCTAACGGTTCTCCGCAGAAGGTGATTGCAAAGTACCGCGAGGCAGAGCGTGTCGGAAAGTTGAAAAAGACAACAGCCGACTATGGTACCCTGGCACTGGCCCATGAACTGATGAACCACCCCGACTCCGTCAAACTCTATCTTGTAAAGGCAGAGGCATCTTGTTTTTCTGATTTGGATTCAGCGCATTTTTATAATAAACGAGCTTTGATTTATCAGCACCAGGGCAAGTATGAACAGGCTATCATTCAAATGAAAGAAGTGATAGCGCTTCACAACAGGATGGTTTTTTCCCGCGAGAACCAACAGATTGCCAATGCAATCAGTGACTACAGCCAGCAGGAGGCCGAACGGTATGAGGCGCTCGCCAGACTTAGACTTGTTTTTTTGATTCTGTTGTGCTTGGCTCTTTTCGTCTTGTGTCTGGTGTTCTTTGAAGTCTTACGGATACGCCGCCGGAGAATTGAAGAGCAGAACAGAATCATAAAGGAAAAAGAGCAAAGGATTGATGAGGATTTGGCCCATATTCAAGAAATATCGGAAGAGTTACAGAATCATCGCAGCAGCAGCTCCGAAATGGCGAAAACCATCAACGGTCTGATTTTGGAAAAAATTCAGATTGTAAAAAGTTGTGCCGATGTTTACGACTCCGTCAAGAATGGGGAAAGGTCAGGAACGGGTGACCCTTATCGTTTTTTGGACAAGGATCCCCAGAAGCTAAAATACGAGGAAATGCAGCGATTCCTTTTGTCACTGCAGTTGTTCAGGAGAGACGATGCAATGTTTGAAATGATGGAAGAAAGCGTAAACAAATGGAGAGGTGATATTATGCAAAAGCTGAGAAGAGCATGTGCAAAAGAATCGATGCAGAAGCCGCAGTTCGAAGAAGAAGATTTTCGCATTCTTATGTTATTATACTCCGGAATCCCGGCTACAACGATTGCCTTTCTGATGGAAATGAGTCATTCTGCCATCCGTACAAGAAAAACCAGATATAAAGAACGACTCCAGCAATCGGATATCCCCGACGGCAAGTTTTTTGCCCAGGAATTGGCCTGTTTTCCCATTGTTTAGTGCCCTGTAACAGCGAATATTCTATAATATACTAATAATCAAATGGTTACTATAGAAAATGTAACACTGTTTTTCTTGTACGAAAAAATTCTTTTATAGAACTTTGCAACAAATCATTATATTATGTTGCAGAGAGTATTCTTGTGTATCCTTTCATTTACACTGCATATTGTATCGGCCGCTTCCTCTACAATTGGTATAAACAGTCCGCAAGACGGCGGTGTTATGATGATAGCTGATATCCGCAGATAGCTTGTTTTGAGTATTGTCATTTTCTTCTTATATTTGTATTTGTAAAGGTTTCGTCTTTTGGTGCGAATTATTTGCCAAAACGGAATAATGATTCATTCGTTCATAAAACTATGAAACAACGTATTTTTACTCTATTTATCACTCTGACAGCCTTGTTTGTTGCCTGTACCAAAGCGCCGGTGGCGTCCGAGGATATGACCCCGGAAGAACCCGAAGCTCCCGCCATCGAAGAGGAGAGCCCGCTGCAGGTATCGCCCATCCGCCTTTCCACGCCCGAGAAGAGTGTGGCCCTGTCTGGAAATGAATTCGGCAAAAAGGTCTTCTCCTGCCTGGTGGAAGACACCGGAGGGAAGGACATCCTTTTCTCTCCCCTGAGCCTTTCGCTGGACCTGGCCGTTTGTGCAAGCGGTGCCTCGGGCAACACGCAGACGCAGATGTATACGGCCATGGGGTTTGCCGACAAAGACCCGGAGACCATAGCCGACTACTACCAAAAGATGACAGAGGCCTTGCAAACGGCAGATCCGGGCGTCCGCTTTACCAGCGCCAACTCTATCTGGGTTCATCATGATTATACCTTGAGAGATGCTTATGTGAAACATGCAAAAAACCGCTACGACGCACATGTCCAATCCTTGGATTTAAGTGTCAAGGAGAGCCTGGGCTTGATCAACTCCTGGTGTAAGGAAAAGACAGAAGGCCTGATAGACAAGATGCTCGATGACAGCCAGGACCCCAGATTGCCCAGCGCGGCTTACCTTCTCAACGCCATTTATTTTCAAGGCGGCTGGTCCAAGGCGTTCGATGAGAAAACACAGGATGCCGTGTTCCACTCGGCAAAAGGAGACCGTATGGCAACCTACATGCAAGGAGTGGAGTATTATGGGTATCGGGAAAAAGAGAAAGTTCGGATGGTTTCCGTCAACTATGGCGGCGGTTTGTACCAACTGGTGATAGCCCTTCCCGACATCGGTGTTTCCACCACAGAAGCGCTTGCATCTTTGGAGCCAAATGATTTCTTCGGTCTTCCCACGCTGGACCCGGTGACTCTGCGTATACCGGAATTTTCCATCTCCTACAATGCCGTCAGCGAATCGCTGATTCCCGCACTGAAGAAATGCGGCATTGTGGACGCTTTTAGTGGGAATGCATCCTTTGCCGGGATGTTTACCAATAATCTTCAGTTCTTAATTGGAAACGTGGAGCAAAAGAGTTTCATAACCGTAGACCGTAAAGGCACGGAAGCCGCAGCTGTTACAATGATAGCGATTTGCAACAGTACGGGAGAAGCGTACACTCCGGTTCCCAGGACCCTGGTTGCAGACCGCCCCTTCCTCTTCGCCCTGGTAGAGAGTTCATCCCGCACCATTCTGTTCCTGGGGCAGAAGAGCCTGTAGAAATGAATTACATCTTCCCCTTCCCGCGTTGGACACCCAGGATTTCCTGATTCGGCGATAAAAAAGGCCATAGGACGAGTATCTGAAGGTCCTCAAACTCCGCATGACTGAAGTTTGAGGACCTTTGATTGTATGTGTGTGCTATCCTTTTTGCGCGCTGCGCGCGCTTCCATAAAAAACCGTTTCATTTTTCACGAAAATAGTATTATCTTTGCACGTTTGGGACGATTATTCTTAAAATAATTATAAAACAAAACTAAATTCTAACAAAATGGCAGAAATTAAGAAAAGAGTCTATCGCTTCGGCGGAAAGCATGCCGAAGGCGACGGCAAGATGAGAGAACTGCTGGGAGGCAAGGGTGCCAACCTGGCCGAAATGAATCTCCTGGGAATGCCTGTACCGGCCGGCTTTACCATCACCACCGAATGCTGCACGGAATACTACCGTCTGGGTGGCGGTTACACCCCCCAGCTCCGCGCCGAGGTGGCATCGGCCCTGGAAGCTACGGAAAAGATCATGGGCAAGAAGTTCGGTGACGAGAACGATCCTCTCCTTGTTAGCTGCCGCTCCGGCGCCCGTTCCTCCATGCCGGGCATGATGGACACCATCCTCAATATCGGCCTGTGCTCCAAGACCATCCCCGGGATGATCAAGAAGACCGGCAACCCCCGTTTCGTCTATGACGCCTACCGCCGTCTCATCATGATGTATTCCGACGTCGTGATGGAGAAGGCCGAGGGCATCGAGCCCGCCGACGGCCAGGGCATCCGCCAGCAGCTGGACCGGATGATGGAAGAGGTCAAGAAGGCCAACGGTTACAAGAGCGACACCGAACTCACCGCCGACCAGCTCAAAGACCTGGCCGAAGCATTCAAGGTACGCATCAAGGAAGTCCTGGGCGTAGAGTTCCCGGACGATGCCAAGGCCCAGCTGTGGGGCTCCATCGGCGGCGTATTCAAGAGCTGGAACGGCAAACGCGCCATCCGCTACCGCCAGATCGAGCACATTCCCGATGACTGGGGAACGGCCGTGAACGTGCAGTCCATGGTCTTCGGCAACATGGGAGACACCTCCGCCACCGGCGTGGCTTTCTCCCGCAACCCCGCCAACGGCGACAACAAGTTCTACGGTGAGTGGCTCATCAACGCCCAGGGCGAAGATGTGGTGGCCGGTATCCGCACCCCCAACCCCCTGAACGAAGCCACCAAGAGCGAGAAGAACAAGAACCTGGCCTCCCTGGAAAAGGCCATGCCCGAGGTTTACAAAGAGCTGGACGACATCCGCAAGCACCTGGAAGACCACTTCCACGACATGCAGGACATCGAGTTCACCATCCAGGAAGGCAAGCTGTGGATGCTGCAGTGCCGCGTGGGCAAGCGCACCGGCCTGGCCGCCCTGCAGATGGCCGTGGATATGGTAGAGGAAGGCCTCATCGACGAGAAGACCGCCGTGATGCGCCTGGCCCCCGGCCAGCTGGACGAGGTCCTTCACCCCATCCTGGACCCGGCCTCCGAGAAGAAGGCCACCGTCCTGGCACAGGGTCTGCCCGCTTCCCCGGGCGGTGCCGTAGGCCAGATTGTCTTCACCTCCGAAGACGCCATCCGCTTCAACCAGGCCGGCAAGAAGTGCATCCTGGTCCGTGAAGAGACTTCCCCCGAAGACATCGACGGCATGCACGCCTCCGTGGGTATCCTCACCGAGCGCGGCGGCATGACCTCCCACGCCGCCCTGGTGGCCCGTGGCTGGGGCAAGTGCTGCATCGTAGGCTGCGACGCCCTCAAGATCAACTTCAAGACCAAGACCGTCAGCTTCGCCGGTGTGGACAAGACCTTCAAGGAGGGAGATTTCCTTTCCCTGAACGGCGCCAAGGGCCTGGTGTACGAAGGCGCCATCGAAACGATGGACGCTTCCGAGAACCCCCTCTTCGGCAAATTCATGTCCATGTGCGACAAGTTCCGCAAGCTGGGCATCCGCACCAATGCCGACACTCCGGAGGATGCCGCCCGCGCCCTTAAGTTCGGCGCCCAGGGTATCGGCCTGTTCCGTATCGAGCACATGTTCTATGGCCGCAACTCCGAGCAGCCGCTCTCCAAGCTCCGCAAGATGATCCTCTGCAACACCGACGAGGAGCGCAAGTCCGCCCTCGCAGAGCTGGAACCTTATATGAAGGCCGCCGTCAAGGAAACCCTCCGCGTGATGGATGGCAAGCCGGTGGTGTTCCGACTGCTGGATCCGCCGCTTCATGAGTTCGTTCCCCAGGGTGAGGACAAGAAGAAGGAACTGGCCAAGGATCTGGGCATCTCCGTGAAGGAAGTGGAGAAGCGTGGAGAAAGCCTGCATGAGGTGAACCCGATGATGGGTCACCGCGGCGTCCGTCTGCACGTGAGTTTCCCGCTCATCGCCGAAACCCAGTACCGCGCCATCTTCGCCGCCACCGCCGAACTCCAGAAGGAAGGCCTGCACCCGCATCCGGAGATCATGATCCCCGTCACCATCAGCGCCCGTGAGCTCAGCTTCCAGAAGGTGATCTGCGACCGCATCAAGGCCGAGGTAGAGGCCAAGACCGCCCAGCTCATCGACTACCAGTTCGGTACGATGATTGAAATCCCCCGCGCCGCCCTCACGGCCGACCGCATGGCCCGTTCCGCGCAGTTCTTCAGCTTCGGCACCAACGACCTCACCCAGATGACCTTCGGCTTCAGCCGTGACGATATCGGCACCTTCATGGGTGACTACCTGGGCAACAAGATCCTCGATGCGGATCCGTTCCAGACCATCGACACCAAGGCCGTCGGCCAGCTGGTCAAGATTGGCGTAGAACGTGGCCGCAGCTGCCGCAAGGACCTCCAGTGCGGTATCTGCGGAGAGCACGGCGGAGACCCCAAGTCCATCGAGTTCTTCAACACCATCGGCATCGACTATGTGAGCTGCTCACCGTTCCGCGTGCCCATCGCCCGCCTCGCTGCGGCCCAGGCCCAGATCAAGCAGAACCCGAACGCGTAAGGGATTCAGGGATTTCGAGAGAGAAACCTCAACTCATTGATTGGAAGGAGTTTGTCTGGTTGGCAGGCTCCTTCTTTTTTGCTTTCAGCGTAGGTCGAACCTTTTAAAAGAGAGCGCGTTTACAAAGTGTTTACAGTTTTCAGAACTTGTGTTTACACCTGTAATTCATTTAAACACAAGAAATTATGGCATCTTTCAAAATCTGTGTCAGAGTCAAAAGACAAGATGCTCTGTACCCTGTTTACATCCGAATCACGCACAACAGGCAAGTCGGATACATCAAAACCGACAAATGCGTAGGCAAAGAAGGTCTCAAGAAAGGAGAAGTCGTCGATCCCCACGTTCTTGCATACTGCTCCAAGGAAATCCTGCGATACATTGAAGCCTTGAATGCCGTCAATCTCTCTAGTCTCACCGTCTCTGAAATCGTGACATTTCTGAAAAAAATGGACGAGGAGATTTCTTTCTCGGAGTTTGCCCGGTTCTATGTTCGCCGGATGAGCATTGAATGGAAGATGGAACGAAATGCCAAAAATTACCAGCTAGCACTTCGTTCTTTGGAACTCTTTATGGACCGCGACAACATTCTATGCCCACAACTCTCCGGGAAAGTCATTCAAGACTGGATTACGGATTTAGAAAAGCACTATCATAGAGCCAAAGAAATGTATCCGACTTGTGTGAAGATTATGTTCAACGCCATTTTGGACGAGTATAACGACTACGAAAAGGGCGTAATTCGGATAAAAAACAATCCCTTTCGAAAGATTCGGATACCAAAAGCTGATACGCCTGACAAAAGAGCCTTAGACATTGATACGCTGAGGAGATTCTTCTTCGGAGAATTGCCACCTTCTAAAATGGTCGCACCCTTGCCTGAACTAAGCAGAGATGTTGCCGAAATGGTGTTTTGCCTGGCTGGAATCAACACGGCAGACCTTTATTTAATGAAGAAGGAGTGCCTACGCGATGGTGTTCTTTGCTATCATCGGCAGAAGACAAAAAAGTTCCGCAGAGACGGCGCTTACCTTGAAATCCGAGTTCCAGAACGTCTGCTTCCTCTCTTTGAAAAGTATAAGTCAGATGACGAATACCTTTTTTGCTTCAGCAAGCGACACCAGGATCTTGACTGTTTTAATATCAACGTCAACCGAGGACTAAAACGCTATTGTACCCATAATGGGCTTCCTCCAATATGCATCTACAACTTCCGGCACTCATGGGCGACTATCGCCCGGAACAATTGCGGAGCTTCTACCGAAGAGGTCGGATTTGCCATGAACTCCTGGATTTTTGATTATCTTTGTATCTGGACCATAAACATCCGCGCCATGATCAGACTGACTAAACTCCTTCTTCTTTTTATACTGCCGCTTCTTTACGCATGCACCCAGAAAGAACAGGAGGTGCGAGTCGAATCAGTAACTATAAGTCAGTCTTCGGTGGAAATAGAAATTGGCAAGACCCTTCAACTTAGCGCCACGGTCTATCCCTCTACGGCAACTAGGAAAGACGTCACCTGGTCCTCCACTAAGTCTTCTGTGGCGTCTGTTAGTTCATCTGGTCTAGTCACGGCGGCCAGTGAAGGAACGACAACGATAACTGCCTCCGCCGATGGAAAGAAGGGAGAGTGTACCGTTTCTGTGGAGAAGGGATTTGTAGCGGTATCAGAGGTTAGATTAAATAGAACTGAACTAACTCTCAATATCGGCGAAGAGAATAGGCTGATTGCTACAGTCCTGCCGGAGGATGCTACGAATAAAACCCTATCATGGACGTCTTACTCTCCCCATGTTGCTACTGTTGATGAGAAAGGATTAATTAAAGGCCTTTCTGTTGGTAAGGCTCGTATCTTTGTATCAACCAATAACCCAATCATTTCTGCCAGTTGTTTTGTGACTATTACAGAACCCGTTATAGAATTTGAGGATCCTCTAGTCGCATTAAAATGTATTGCACATTGGGATACAAATGGAGATCATTTCCTTTCTTTCAAAGAAGCAGAGTCCGTTGAGTCGTTAGGTTCCGTTTTTAACGAAAATGGAGAATCATCCCACATTGAAAAGTTCAATGAACTAAGGTTTTTTACTGGGCTAAAGAGAATAGAGGAAAAGGCTTTTTACTACTGTGTTAACCTCAATGAGATTACTCTTCCTAATAGCATTGAGTCCATCGGAGAAATGGCTTTCTATGCAAATGTCAACCTAGAGCATCTTACTATTCCGAATACTGTTTGTTCCATTGAGTCCGGTGCTTTTGGCGACTGTCGAAGATTACGAGAGATAGAGCTCCCGAAGGGTTTGAAAAGAATTGAAAAAGGGACCTTCGTTCGATGTCAGAGTATGGAGAGCATATCTTTTTTATGTGATGAATTAGAAATGATTGAAGAGAGTTCTTTTTTACAATGCGTTTCTTTAACCTCCATTTCACTGCCTGATTCAGTAAAGGAGATTGGTGATGGAGCTTTCTCCAATTGTTTCAATCTTAAAACGGTTTGCTTTCCTGAATCACTTGAACAAATGGGAGACAAAGTATTTTGGCTTTGTAATAGACTTGAGAAGCTATCCGGAAAAAACACTTCGGAAGATGGACGATGTTATGTGCTCAATGGGGAGTTAAAAGGGTTCGCTCAGGAAGGGCTAACATCCTATTCTTTACCGGTAGGAATAAGAAAAATAACGAGCGAATTCTTTTATTCGTGCTCTATGTTAACTTCAATTGCTCTTCCCAAGTCAATTGAACAAATCGGAGGATATGCATTTCATCATTGTGATATGCTGACAACTGTGTACTGCTATGCCAATAGGCCTCCAAAAGTCGAAACGCCCATCGATTTATCATCTGTTCCACTCTCAAATCTCTATGTACCGGACGAAAGTGTAGACACTTATAAGATTGATGATGGTTGGAAATGGTATGCCGATTATATAAGACCAATTAGTGAATTATAAAGTGAATTTAGACATTCGATAATGCTCTATCAATCAACCATTTAATGGTTAACTAAATATTTATACAGATAGAATAGGGGTTATCGTGAAATTCCTGAAAAAAGCGACAAGGCCATCTTGGATTCTTCAGCGAGATTGACGACCTTTGTTATTGACAAACACAAGAACCGAGATACTGGAAACTCGAGCAAACGGCAGTTTTTAGGGCATTGTTTACAGTATGTTTACAGCGCGAACGTAAGTGATTGATTTTCACGCCCGCCTCGCCGCGGCCCAGGCCCAGATCCTGCAGAGCAAGTAAGAGCTGAATCTTTCCCCGAAAACCGGCCTCCCTGGGCCGGTTTTTTTGTTGTTACGGGGCGAAGACGTCCAGGACGGAGGTCGGGGCTCCGGCGGGAGTGAAGGCACCCTGGTCGTAGGCATTCCAGGGACGGGTCTGGGGCGTGCCCGTGTACTTGGTGAGTTCGGCCGGTTTGGAATAGATGTCGGGCTTCCAGCTTCCGTCCACCTCCGGCTCCCAATAGAAGACGCCGGCGCATTGGTCCAGGTTCCGGACCTCGTCCATAAAGGATTTCAGAATCGACCGGGCCGTGGTTTCGGAAGCCTGTGTCCTGACACCGGTCTCGGCTATCATCACGGGGACTCCGTAATCGGCCATCACCTTTTTTATATAGGCGAGGGCGTACTGGTTCATTTCCGCGGGGGTGAGGCTTTTTTCCTTGCCGTCTATCCACATCTTGCTTTCGTACTGGGGGTAGTGGGAGAAGGCAATCATATCGAACTTTCCGCCCTTGGCCTTGAAATCCTCCAGCCACATGGGGTTTCCATAGGAGGCGCTGAAAAAGGCGCTGTTCAGGTGCGGCATCACAAAGGCCGACGGATACACCGACTTGGCGGCCTCGTAACCGGCGTTATATAGCCTGACAAAGTTCGCCAGGTCTATCCGCTCGTTCTTCCAGACGGCTTGCCCGGCCGGATAAAGCATCCCTTCGCGGGTCTCGTTGCCAATCTGCACCCACTTCACCTCCACGCCGGCGCTCTTGAGCGCGGCCAACACGTCCCGGGTATGCCCGCTGACGTGCGCGACCATTTTCTCCGGATCGGACACATCCGCCTTCCAGGCCGACGGTACCAGCTGGCGGGAGGGGTCGGCAAAGAAATCGCTGTAATGGAAGTCTATCATCAGGGACATTCCGGCGGCCTTAACTTTTCGGGCGACGTTCAGCACGTCTTCCCGGCCGCTCCAGCCGCCATAAGGATCCACCCAGACGCGCAGGCGGATGGCGTTGAAGCCGCAGTCCTTGAGCACCTCGAGAAGGGGTGCCGCCGTACCGTCCTTTTTCTTGAAGCTGCGGCCACCTGCCTCCATTTCAGAGGCCCAGCTGATATCGGCCCCCCGGGCAAAAGCATCGGAGGGAGCGGGCTCCGATTCAGGTTCCGGAGAGGGTTTGACGGAAGATCCGCAGGAGAGAAAGGCAAGCAGCGCTGCCAGGAAAGCTGTTTTTTTCATCGTTCAAAGTTAGGGATTCGGTAGCGGAAATCAAAGAGAAGGCTAGCGGTACAATTCGCGAAGGACGGCCAGGGACCTGACCTGGACAGACTGTTCCGTATGATAGGAAAGATACTGTAAAAGACAGTCGCAGAGTTCGTTCCGTGCAACGCCGCTCAGGGGCACGAGCATACTTTCCCCGAAGTCTTTTTCCAGGAAAAGTTTCAGTTCCCGAAGCTGTTCCTTGGCAAAAGGGGCGATATCGTCAAAGCCCGGCCGGAAACCGAGGGCCCCGGCCAGTTCCAGGAGGAAACGGATATGGAAATTGGCAAAGTCGCTTTCCAGTTCGTTCAGGGTAAGGATGGAACCCAGGCACCATTCGTACAGGCCATCCTCGTAACTGCCGTCCCGCAGAATGCGGAACAGCACCTCCGACAGGAAGAGGGTCATCGTATTCTTATGAAGGTTGCCGCGGATTCCCTGAAGGGCGTCCTTGAGCCGGATGCCGCGAAGGCTCCAAAGGGTGGATTTGGGGTTTTCCACCACATCGGCCTCCAGAATATTGAGCGGGAGGAAGAGGGCCATCCCGGCCTTTTTTCCGGGCCTTACCAGAAAGCCGCGCCGGCCGTGTTCGCGCGAAAGGGTGTGCACCACAAGCGCGTTCTCCCCCACCTTGGTGGTGGCCAGCACAATGAGTTCGATATTATCCACGCAAGAATTCCGCCATGGCGCGAAGGGCCTTTCCGCGGTGTGAGATGCGGTTTTTCACCTCCTCGCCCAGTTGGGCATTGGTCTGGGAATATCCCTCCGGGATAAAAATGGGGTCGTAGCCGAAGCCGCCGCTGCCAGCACGCTCCAGGGCGATGTGCCCTTCCATCACCCCGTCGAAAAAATGATGCCGACCGCCGATGATGAGCGTCACCGAGGTACGGAAACGGGCCGATCGGGGGCAGTCCATCCCGGCCTCTTTCTCCCGGCGGGCCATTTCGGCCAGCAGTTTGTCCATGTTGGCCCGGGCGTCGTGGCCGGGACCGGCATAGCGGGCCGTCTCCACGCCGGGAGCGCCGCCCAACAAATCGACCTCCAGGCCCGAATCATCGGCAAAACAATCCAGGCCGGTCCGCTTGTAGATATAGTCTGCCTTCTGCAGGGAATTGGCGCGCAGGGTGGTGCCGGTTTCGGGAATCTCTTCGGTAATTCCCACTTCTGCGGGAGTAACGAGCTCAAAACCCTCGCCCAGAATTTCTGCCGCTTCCCGGAGTTTTCCGGGATTGCCCGTTGCAAAAACAAGTTTCATATCACGATACCGATTATCCTTCACAAAGATAGCACATTTTTTGTTACCTTTGTGCAGTTATGAAACGAATCAGTCTTGTGTTGGTCGCCCTGGCGGCCTTTTCCTTCGGCGCTTTTGCGCAGTCCAAAAACTTCTCCCTGGGCAAATGGGTAGAGGTTAACAACGCCATTCTCAAGGAATTGAACAAATCCTATGTAGACTCCCTGGAAGTGGGCCGCATCGAGCGGGCTGCCATCGACGCGATGCTGGGAGCCCTGGATCCCTATACCGTTTATGTTCCGGAAGAAGAGCAGGAAGATTTCCAGATGATGCTCAGCAGCACCTACGGAGGTGTGGGCGCCATCATCTACAAGCCGGACGTGAACGGAAACGTCATCATCAACGAGCCTTATTTCAACTCCCCGGCCGCCCGTGCGGGCCTGCGCTGCGGGGACGAGATCGAGGCCATCGACGGAGAAAGCACCCACGGCCTGCAGAGCGCGGATTGCAGTGAGAAAATGCGCGGAAAGCCCGGCACCACCGTGGTGCTGAGGGTGAAAAAACTCCGCAGCGGAGACAGCTGGAAGGCCGGCGAGGTGGTGGACGTCCCCGTCGTTCGCGAGCGCATCGTCCTTCCCTCCATGGAATATGCCGGAATGCTCAACGAGGCCGACGGCTATATCTTCCTGAGCAAATTCACCGAAGGTGTGGGCCAGGAAATCCGGGATGCCTTCGGCAGGCTCAAGGCCCGGGGAATGAAGCGCCTGGTGCTGGACCTTCGCAGCAACGGCGGCGGCGTGATGGACGAAGCCGTGAACATCGTCTCGCTTTTCGTTCCCAAGGGATCCGTCGTTCTCACCTCCAAGGGGAAATCGGCCAGGGAGCAGGTTTACAAGACCACCACAGACCCCATCGATACCGAAATTCCCATCCTGGTGCTGGTGGACGGCGGCAGCGCATCGGCCTCGGAGATTGTATCGGGTGCCCTGCAGGACTATGACCGCGCCACCATCGTGGGCACGCGCACCTATGGAAAGGGCCTGGTGCAGAGCATCCGTCCCCTTCCCTACGACGGACAGCTCAAGGTGACCACCGCCAAATACTACACCCCTTCGGGCCGATGCGTCCAGGCCATCGACTACTCCCACCGCAACGAAGACGGCAGCGTGGGCCACATCCCCGACTCACTTACCCACAGCTTCACCACGGCCCACGGCCGAACGGTGCGGGACGGCGGCGGCATCACCCCGGACTTTGTCGTCAAAGCCCACCGCTATTCCCGCCTCACCTACTCGGTGGTGTACAGCGGCGTGCTGGAAGAATATGCCCTGGAGTACGTGAAAAAACACGCGTCCATCCCCGCCGTGGAAGACTTCCATTTCACCGATTACGAAGACTTCATCGCTTTTGCGGCCGACAAGAAATTCGACTACCGCTCCCAGGCCCGGGCCCTTTTTGACGAAATGAAAAAGTCCCTGGCCGAAGACGGACTCACGGAAACCCTCTCCGGAGAACTGGGGGCCCTGCAAAAGTCTCTGGAAATGGACAAGGAAACCTTCCTGCGCCTGAAAAAGGAGGAAATCATCCCCTTCATTGAAGAGGAGATTGCAGTGCGCTACTATTTCCAGGAAGCCGGCATCCGGGTGCGCCTGCGCTACGACAAGCAACTGCACGAAGCCCTCAAACAACCCGCCATCAGCTGGTAGTCGCCTTCACGGCTGCCCATCAAGCGTCGCCGGATCAGATCTCCCGCCAGACGTACACTTTGTCTGCGCGGCGGGGGTGGATGCGGTCGCCGGGGGTGGCGTCGGCGTTGATGTGGTCCGTGGGCATCGCATCCAGCGGAACGGCCACGGAACAGCGGACGCCCTGGCGGGCCACGTCGGAGCTCTCGTAGTCCACGCGCAGGTCGTCGGCCCGGGCTTCCAGCATTCCGGTGGTGGGGCCGATGAAAAGGAGCCGGTCCCCCCGGTGAAGGTCTATGGCCTCTACCTGGATTTCTGCCACATTAATCTTTGAAAACCAGTTGGTCACCTTTCCAAGATATACTTTTTGAAGGGTGGCGCTGCTGCCGTATTTGGCACTCCATTCCCCCAGATACGCGCCCAGGTAGTAGCCGTCCCAGAAGCCCCGGTTGAAAACGGTGGCGAGGCGTCCTTTCAGCGAAGCACCCAGTGAAGGGGTGAAAGTCCCTTCCGCCACGGCGTCGGCGGCCTGCCGATAGCATTCGGCGGTGGTTTTTACATAGTCTGCGCTGCGGGCCCGACCCTCGATTTTGAACACTTTTACGCCGGCCTCCACGAACTTGTCCAGAAATTCGATGGTGCAGAGGTCCTTGGGGGAGAGAAGGTATTTGTTATCGACATGAATCTCGTTCCCGGTTTCGTAGTCGGCGAGCAGATAGCCTCTCCGGCAGGCCTGCAGGCAGGCGCCCCGGTTGGCACTGGCCGCGTAAGCATCCAGCGAGAGGTAGCACTTTCCCGAAACGGCCATACAGAAGGCTCCGTGGGAAAACATCTCTATGCGGACAAGCTTTCCGGAGGGGCCGCAGATGTGCCGGGAAACGATGGCCTCGTGAATGGCCTTTACCTGACGAAGGTCCAGCTCCCGGGCCAGCACCACGACATCGGCCCACTGGGCGTAAAAACGCAGCGCCTCGATGTTCGAAATGCTCAATTGCGTGGAAATATGCACTTCCAGGCCGATTTTCCGGCAGTACAGGATGCAGGCCATATCGGAGGCGATGACGGCGTCCACCCCGGCGGCCCGGGCGCTGTCGAGGGTATCATAGGCCTCCTGAAGTTCCTCGCCGTACAGGGTAATGTTGAGTGTCAGATAGGCCTTGATACCATAGGAGCGGCAGATGCGCATTATCTCCGGCAAATCTTCCCGCGAGAAGTTTCCGGCCGAGTGCGAACGCATATTGAGACGGCCGATACCGAAGTAAACGGAGTCAGCTCCACCCTCGATGGCGGCCACCAGACAGTCGAAACTGCCGGCCGGAGCCATTATTTCCAATTCTTTTTTTTGCATGGGATGCAAAGGTACACAATTTATTGCTATCTTTGCCAGCGCTAACCATTGGACTGATGAGAAAATTCATTCTGACCCTCCTGATTTCCCTGGCTGCCAGCCTTTTGGCGCAGGCCCAGGTGGAGTATTTGTACATTGAGGCGATGGGCAGCGCCCAGCTTCATGGGAAGGAACCCTCGCTGGTCGGAGACCACCTGATCCTTCATGCAAAAGGGAACATCTCCCCTTCACTCAGGTATCGCCTTCGCCAGCGTTTTTCCATACCCATCTACGACCCCAAGAATCCGCTCAACGCTACCGATTTTCTCCAGATTACCTGGGACATTTCGCCCAAGTGGAGCCTGGATGCCGGCAAGATGCCCGTCAATATCGGCGGATACGAGTGGGACGACGCCCCTACCGAAATCTATTACTGGGGCGATTTCATCAACTCCATCGCCCAGATTTACGCCCTGGCGGGAACGGCCTGGTACCGACCGGCGCCCGGCCAGAATATCTACCTCCAGTTCTCCCACTCCCTCCTGCATCTGGGACATCCCGATGTTTTCAACGTCGGCCTGGGCTGGTACGGGCAGATCGCTCCCTGGTGGAACACCATCTGGGGCTTCAACTGCATGGACGACCCCTATCGCCATCGCATGGGATACCTGGCCCTGGGAAACCGTTTTCAAGTGGGTTCCCTGGCGCTGGAGCTGGATTTGATGTACCGCCGCTCGCTCATCCAGAAATCGGCCGGATTTGACGGCAGCGTGATTGCGCGGCTGGAATACAATATCGGCCGGAAATGGTCGCTGTTCGCCAAGGGCGGCTGGGACTATAACGACGCCTCCAACGTGGACCCCCAGGGCATTGCCTATGACCAGACCGTGGCTCCCGGCACCCGTTACCTGTTCGGCGGCGGCGGCATGGAGTACTACCCGCTCGGCAACCCGAACCTTCGCATTCACGCCGTGGGATGGTTCGATGACCGCAGCCGCCTGTTCCACGCCACGGTCGGTATGACCTTCCGTTTGAATTTTATCAAATAGTTCTATATGAAAAAGTTACCGATCCGTCGTTCAACGGTGGAAGCCCTGGTATTCCTTCTTCTCCTTGTGCTGGTCTTCTCCCTCCTGGGTTCCCGGATGGGAAGCGGAAACATGCTCAAGACCATCATGAACACTGCGCACGATCTGCTTCTGAACACGGTGTTCTACCTGATGGGCATCACCGTTCTTACCGGTGCGCTTTCCAAACTGATGTCGGAGTTTGGCGTGGTGACGCTGCTGGAACGTTTTCTGCGGCCGCTCATGAAGCCGCTCTACAACCTTCCCGGCGTGGCGGCCCTGGGTGCCGTGATGACCTTCCTGTCCGACAACCCGGCCATCATCGCCCTTTCGAAGGACAAGACCTTCAGCGCGTATTTCAAGAAGTACCAGCTCATCTCCCTGACCAACTTCGGCACGGCCTTCGGTATGGGTTTCGTGGTAATGATCACCATGATCGGCTACGGGCAGATTACCGGAGCCCTGGTGGGATTCTTCGGCGCATTCTGCGGCTCCATCATCAGCACCCGCATCATGCAGCGCAGTTGTCTCAAGGCCTATCCGAAACTGGATTCGCCGGTGCAGCACGAGGTGGCCGAGGTCATTGAGGAAGAACATATCGAAGACGTCAAGAAGGACGGTGTCTTCATGCGTTTTCTGAACGCCATCCTGGACGGTGGTAAAAACGGTGTGGAACTGGGTCTTCAGATTATCCCCGGCGTCCTCATCATCACCACCGCGGTGATTATGATTACCTTCGGCGTAGGTCCCGACGGCGTGTATAACGGATCTTCCTCCCAGGGCGTTCCCATCCTGCCCTGGCTGGCCGAGAAGATCCACTGGGTATTCGAATGGCTCTTCGGCTTCCATCATATGGAACTCATCGCCTTCCCGATGACGGCCCTCGGTGCCGTGGGCGCCGCCCTGGGCCTTCTGCCCACCTTCAACGCCGCAGGCATCCTGGACGGCAATGCCATCGCCGTGTTCACCGCCATCGGCATGTGCTGGAGCGGCTTCCTGTCCACCCACACCGCCATGCTCGATTCCCTGGGCTACCGCAAAATGATCTCCAAGGCCATCGGCGCACACGCCATTGCCGGACTATGCGCCGGCATCATCGCCCACTTCGTGTACCTGCTGGTTTCGCTGATTTAATACCGCATTCAGCTCCCCCCGGCTGTACGACAAACGCAAAAAACGGTCAAAATTGCGCAAGTCGTACGCCATAGCGCGTGTACTTCCAAAAAATCCGGCTAAATGTTTAGCAAATTATGCGTATCTTTGTACTCGATAGAATCGAGTACCTATGTCAAGACGCAAGAACAGCCCCAACCGGAAAAACCACAAGAAAAAACGCATTGTTCCCGAATATGAGGGAACGGTCCTGATGACCCGCGAGGGATTTGCCTTCGTCCGCATCGAAGGACAGGAGGAAGATGTTTATGTCAAGGCCAACAAAACCCGCGGCGCCCTGCACGGAGACCGGGTGAGGGTGGCCGTAACCCAGGAGAAGGGAGGCCTTGCCAAGCGGCGCAGCGGAGAAATAATCACCATCCTGGAGCGCTCACAAAGGCCCTTTGTGGGAATTCTCCACATTGTGGGCAAGCAGGCCTGGGTACTGATGAGTTCCAAGACGATGCCCTACGACATCGAGGTCCCCGTCCCGGAAGGCGGGCAGCGGGGCATGAAGGTGGCGGCCGTGGTGGACGACTGGGAACGCGGAGCCAACTGTCCCAGGGGACACGTCGTGGACGTGCTGGGCATGCCCGGAGAGAACGAGACCGAAATGCACGCCATCCTGGCGGAGTTCGGCCTGCCCTACCGCTTCGAGAAGTCCGTGGAGAACGCGGCCGACAAAATCCCCGACACCATCAGCGACAAAGACCGGAAGGGCCGAAAGGACTTCCGGCAGGTGCTCACCTTCACCATCGACCCCACCGATGCCAAGGACTTTGACGATGCCCTCAGCTTCCGCAAGCTGGAAAACGGCAATTACGAGGTGGGTGTCCACATTGCCGATGTCACCTACTACGTGCAGCCCGGCACGGAGGTGGACAAGGAGGCCCAGGTACGCGGTACGTCCGTGTATCTGGTGGACCGCACCGTTCCGATGCTTCCGGAAAAGCTTTCCAACAAACTGTGCTCCCTGCGCCCCGGGGAAGAAAAACTGTGCTTCAGCGCCGTCTTTGAGATAACGCCCCAGGCCAAGGTGCTGAACCCCTGGTTCGGCCGTACGGAAATCGTCTCCGACTACCGCTTCGACTACGAAGGCGCCCAGGCCATCATCGACGCCGGAGCCGAGGCCATGAAGCAGGAATTCGGAGACGGGACCGAGTGCGGAAGGGTTCCGGACAGCGTGAAGGAAGCCGTCCTTATCCTCAACGGGCTGGCCCTCAAGCTGCGCAAACGCCGCTTTGACAACGGGGCCGTCAATTTCGAACGGCCGGAAATGAAGGTCGATATCGACGAAAACGGCAAACCCGTGGGGGTACACCAGAAGTTTTTCAGGGAAGCCAACTGGCTCATCGAGGAGTTTATGCTGCTGGCCAACCGTTCCGTGGCGGAATTCGTGGCCACCGGCGGCAAGATGGGCGGAAAGGCCCTTTCCAAGGCCAAGACCTTTGTTTACCGTATCCACGACGAACCCAACCTGGAAAAACTGAGCGGACTGAGGGATTTCGCCGGTCATTTTGGCTACAAGGTGGGCTCCATTGAAAACGGCAAGGAGATTGCCCGGACGCTGAACAATCTGATGGTGGAAGCCAAGGACAAGCCGGAACTGGGCGCCATCCAGATCCTGGCCCTGCGCTCTATGGCCAAGGCCTGCTACTCGACCGACAACATCGGCCACTACGGCCTTGCCTTCCGCTTCTACACGCACTTCACCTCCCCCATCCGCCGCTACCCCGACATGATGGTGCACCGCCTGCTGGCCCAGTACCTGGGCGGAGGGGATTCGGCCAGCCTGGACTACTACACCCTCCAGTGCAAGCACGCCTCGGAGCGCGAAGTGGTGGCCGCCGAGGCCGAGCGGGAAAGCACCAAATACAAGCTGGTGGAATTCATGCAGGACAAGCTGGGGCAGGAATTCGACGGTCACATCTCCGGTGTTACGGAATGGGGCATCTATGTGGAAATCGAGCCCACCAAGATTGAAGGAATGGTCCCCTACCGCACCATCCGGAGCGACTTCTTCGCCTTTGACGAAGATCACTACCGTGCCGTGGGCCGCCGGACCCACCGTTCCCTCCGCCTGGGAGACGCCGTCCGCATCCGCGTGAAAGGCACCTCCCTGGAGCAGAAACTCCTGGATTACGAGCTGGTGGAAGACCTGCCCGAAATGGACAAGGCCGACAGCGATGAGCAGGTAAAACGCCGGAAAAGATGAACAGATGGATACTGGCCGGCGCGACATTGGCGATGCTGATGGCCGGATGCGGCAAAAAAACGCCGCTGTACAAGGACGCATCCTACCCGGCCGAAGAGAGGGCCGATGACCTGATCGGAAGAATGACGGTGGAGGAGAAGCTGGGGCAGCTCCTGTGCCCCCTGGGCTGGCCGATGTATGAAAAGGTGAACGGAGACGTGCAGATTACCGACGCCTACCGCCGCTTTATCCGGGAGCAGCACGGGGGAATGCTCTGGGGCGCCTTCCGGGCCGATCCCTGGACACGAAAAACCCTGGAGAACGGGCTGAACCCGGCCCTGGCCGTAAAGGCCTACAATGCCTTCCAGCGTTATGCCATAGACTCTACCCGCCTGGGCATTCCCATCCTGCTGGCCGAGGAGGCACCGCACGGGCACATGGCCATCGGCACCACTGTCTTCCCCACCTCGATCGGTCTCAGCGCCAGCTGGGACACGGAACTCCTGCGGGAAGTGGGCGAGGTGATTGGCGAGGAACTGATGGCCGTGGGCGGAACCATCGGCTACGGACCGGTGATTGACCTGTCCCGCGAACCCCGCTGGTCGCGCGTGGAAGAAACCTATGGGGAAGATATGTTCCTCACCGCCCGGATGGCGGGCGCCCTGGTTAAGGGGGCCTCCTCCAGGGGGGTCATCTCCACCCTCAAGCATTTTGTCGCCTACGGCATCCCGGAGGGCGGGCACAACGGAAGCCCCAGCCACATCGGGACAAGGGACCTGGAAGAAAACGTACTGCCCACTTTCAAGGCGGCCATTGATGCCGGAGCCCTGAGCGTGATGACCAGCTACAACTCCATCGACGGCATCCCCACCACCTGCAACAAGGAACTTCTCACAGGCGTTCTGCGGGACCGCTGGAATTTTGAAGGCTTCGTGGTAAGCGACCTCGAGAGCATCGACGGCCTGCACACCAGCCACCGCGTGGCCAAAGACCGGCAGCAGGCCGGCGAGCTGGCCCTGAACGCCGGTGTGGACGTAGACCTGGGCGCCCACTGCTTTTCCCTCCTGAAAGAATCGGTGGAGGCCGGCCGCGTTTCCACAGCCACCCTGGACCGGGCCGTCAAGCGCGTGCTGGTGAGAAAGTTCAAGGCCGGGCTCTTTGACAATCCCTACCTGAGCGAGGACAATGCCCGGGAGGTCCGCAGCCCGGAACACGTCGCCGTGGCGGCCCGTGCAGCCCGGGAAAGTGTCACCCTTTTGAAAAACAACGGCGTGCTGCCGCTCAAAGCCGGTACCCGGATTGCCCTGGTGGGTCCCAATGCCCACAATATGTACAACCAGCTGGGTGACTACACCGCCCCGCAGGACCCCGCCAACATCGTCACGATGCTGGACGGGCTCCGGAACGCCGGTGCGGCGGTCACGTATGTGAAGGGCTGCGCCGTACGCGACACGCGCTCCCACAGCATCGCCGAGGCCGTGCAGGCCGCCCGCCGCAGCGACGTGGTGGTGGCCGTGGTGGGCGGGTCATCGGCCAGGGACTTCAAGACGCGCTATGTTGACACCGGAGCGGCGGTGGTGGACGAGACGCTTGTCTCCGATATGGATGCCGGTGAAGGCTTTGACCGCAGTACGCTGGACCTTCTGGGCCTGCAGCCCCGCCTCCTCGAGGAACTGAAAGCCTGCGGAAAACCGTTGGTGGTGGTCTATGTCGAAGGCCGTCCGCTGGAAAAGAACTGGGCCGCCGAAAAGGCCGACGCCCTCCTCACCCTCTGGTATCCTGGCCAGGAAGGCGGAACGGCCCTGGCCGATGTGCTGCTGGGCCGATACAACCCCGCCGGACGCCTTTCGGTGAGCGTTCCCCGCAGCGTGGGCCAGCTTCCGGTGTACTACAACCGGAAGATGCCTTACAGCCACGACTACGTGGAAGAGTCGCAGGCCCCCCTGTATCCGTTCGGGTATGGGCTCAGTTATACCACTTTCGAGTATGCGAACCTGAGATTCCCGGGCGATTCGGTGAGCGTGGATGTCACCAACACCGGCACCCTGGCAGGGGACGAGGTGGTGCAGATTTATGTGCGGGACCTGGTGGCCTCCACCGTCCGGCCGCGCAAGCAGCTGTGCGGTTTCCGGCGGGTTTCCATCGGCCCGGGAGAATGCGTTACCGTTACGATTCCCCTGTCGCGCAGCGCTTTCGAACTGGTGAACGCCTCCTATGAGCGGGTGCTGGAAAGCGGAGAATTTGAAATCCAGGCGGGCGCCTCTTCGGAGGACATCCGCCAAACAATAAACGTTTCATTATGATAAGCTTCCTTGTTGCCGCCCTCCTTCCCTTCTGGCAGGACATCCAGACCACTTCCGTCAATGCCGATACGCGCCGCACGGAGGTGGTGTACTTCGCCTCCCGCTCCGACGCCCTTTCCAAGGGCTTTCGGGAAAGCGAGAACTACCTGAGCCTGAACGGGGAATGGGATTTCCGCTATTATGACAATATTCTGGAGGCCGAAAATGCCCCCGCTTCCTGGGACAAAATCCAGGTTCCGGGAAACTGGGAGGTTCAGGGCTTCGGGACCCCCATCTACGTGAACCATCCGTACGAGTTCTGCCCCCGCCCCACGCAACCGGTTGCGGGAGACCTCCCCCAGGAAATCCCCGGCGCCTGGTACCGTCGCAGCTTCACGTTTCCGGAAAGCTGGAAAGGGCGCGAGGTGTACCTGAACCTTTGCGGCAGCAAAAGCGGCACCTACGTTTATGTAAACGGCCGGCTGGCGGGTTACAGCGAGGATTCCAAGAACCTGGCCCGCTTCCGCATCACGGAATTCCTCCGGGCCGGTGAAAACACCCTGGACCTTCGGATTTTCCGCTACTCACAGGGCACTTTCCTGGAGTGCCAGGATTTCTGGCGCATCTCCGGGCTGGAGCGGGACGTCTACCTTTCCAGCGAGAAAAAACACAGCGCCTTCGACTTCAGCGTGGTGTCCACCCTTAGCGAAGACCTGGGCACCGGCGTTTTCCGGCTGCAGCTGCGCGCATCGGCCCCGGTGGAGGCGGCTTACGAGCTCATCGACAGGGACGGGAACACCCTGGCCGACGCATCCTTCAGCTTCAACGGCAGCCGCACCACGGTCACCGACAGCCTTCCCGGCGTGCGTCCCTGGAGCGCCGAAAGCCCCGAACTCTACACCCTCCTCCTGAAAGTGAACGGGGAGTACACCCGCTTCCCGGTGGGCTTCCGCCGGCTGGAAATCCGGAAAGAGGACGGCGTGAGCCTGTTTCTGGTGAACGGGCAGCCGGTGAAATTCAAAGGCGTGAACCTCCACGAGCACAATCCCTACACGGGCCATTACGTGACCCGGGAGAACATTCTGGAAGACCTCCTTCTGATGAAACAGGCCAACATCAATGCCGTCCGCACCTGCCACTATCCCCAGCCACGGGAGTTCTATGAACTCTGCGACTCGCTGGGCTTCTACGTCTATGACGAGGCCAACATCGAATCGCACGGAATGGGTTACAAGCCGGAGCGCACCCTGGGAAACAAGCCGGAGTGGTATGCCAAGCACCTGGACCGCATCCTGAATATGTACTACCGCACGGCCAACTACCCCTGCGTGACCCTGCTGTCGCTGGGAAACGAGGCTGGAAACGGGGTCAATTTCTACAATGCCTACCGGGAACTCAAGGCCCTGGAAGAGAGGGGACAGAACCGTCCCGTGGTGTATGAGAGGGCCGAGTATGACTGGAACACGGACCTCATCGTCCCCCAGTATCCCGGGGCCGAATGGTTCCGCCGGATGGGCGAGACGTTCACCGAGCGTCCGGTATGCCCCTCCGAATACAGCCACGCGATGGGCAATTCCAACGGTTCGCTGGACTGGCAGTGGGAGCAGATTTACGCCTACAAACAGCTTCAGGGCGCCTTTATCTGGGACTGGGTGGACCAGGGCCTGTACGACCGGGAACGCGGATGGACCTACGGCGGAGACTATGGCGTCAACGCTCCCTCCGACGACAACTTCTGCTGCAACGGCATCGTGAATCCGGACCGGGAACCGCATCCCGCCTTCTATGAAGTGAAACACGTTTACCAGAATGTCTCCGTGACACCGGTGGATAGTCTGGAAGGTGTTTTCTCCGTCTTCAACCGCCACTATTTCACAGACCTGGGGAAGTACAAGCTCCGCTACTGGGTGGAACGGGATGGCAAGCGCCCTTTCTGGTGGCTGCGCCGGAGCCTCCGTTTCCGGACCGCCCCCCAGACGGCCGAAACGTTCCGTGTCAAGCTTCCCCGGATGAAGCGTCCCGGAGAATACCGCATCTTCTTCGAGGTGCTGGAAGGCTCTTCCGTAGTGGCCTGCGACGAATACCTTCTCAAAGACTGCTCCGTTCCCAAAACCATCCGGGCCAGGGGGGAACTCAGCTACACCGAGGGGGACACCCGCATCGTGGTGCGCGGAAAGAAAGTGGAGCTGGTCTTTGACAAGACCACCGGCTGCGTCGTTTCCTGGCAGGTGAAAGGGGCCGATGCCGTGCTGCCCGGCTTCGGGGTGCAGCCCAACTTCTGGCGCTCCCCCACCGACAACGACTACGGCAACCGCGCGCCCCGGCGCCTGGAAGAGTTCCGCACGCTGCAAAAGCCCGCCGCCGTGCGGGCCGCCGCCGGAGCCGACGGCACCGTGGTCATCACGGTCAGGGGAAGCGGTGTGCGCGCCGAGGAGAACTGGACCGTCTTCCCCGACGGCACCCTCCGGGTGGAGGTGACCACCGCCCCTTCCGGGGATACGGAAATTCCCCGCCTGGGCCTTCGTTTCCACGTGGCCGATGACGCTTTCTCCTACTTCGGCAAGGGTCCGGTGGAGAACTACTGGGACCGCTCCAGCGGCGCCTCCAAGCGCATTTGGAAGGCATCGGCCCGGGAAGAATATTTCCCCTATGTGCGTCCGCAGGAGACGGGACACCACATCGGCACCTCGTGGCTGAAGATCGGGAAACTCACCGTCCGGAGCACGGAAGAATTCGAGTTCAACGCACTCCGCCAGACGGTGGAAGACCTGGACGGCGGTCTTACCAAGAGCCAAACCCATATTTCAGACGTGCCGGAGCGCGATTTCACCGAAGTCTGCATAGACTACCGGATGACCGGCGTGGGCGGATACGACAGCTGGGGTTCCCGTCCCGAAAAAGCCAGAAGCCTGTGGGCCGATCAATCCTACACCTATTGTTTTATTCTGAACTATGAAAAGTAAAAATGTAGCCCTGGTCCTTTCCAGCGGCGGTCCACGGGGATTCGCCTACATCGGCGCCATCGAGGAACTGCTCGATCGCGGATACAAGATCAGCTCCATCGCCGGAGTCAGCGCCGGTTCGCTGATTGGCGGCATCTACGCCGCAGGCGGACTGGACGCCTTCAAGGAATGGCTTTTCGGCCTGGATCCGATGGACGTGGTTACCCTGATGGATTTCTCCCTGAGCCGCAACTATCTGGTCAAGGGAGAGAAGGTAATCCGGACCATCAAAAAAAGGGTGCCGGAAGTCAATATCGAAGACCTTCCCATTCCGTTCACGGCCATTGCCACCGACCTTTTCACCGGAGAGGAAGTGATTTTCCGTGAGGGGCCGCTGTTCGAGGCCATCCGCGCTTCCATTTCCATACCCTCCATGTTCAAGCCGGCCGAATACAGAGGCCGTACGCTGGTGGACGGCGGAATTGTAAACACCTTCCCCCTCAACCGCGTGCAGCGCACTCCCGGAGACATTCTGGTAGGATTCAACGTGAACCAGATTGACATCTCCGCCGTCCAGGAGTTCCTGGACAACCGCGCCGCCATCAACAAAAAAAAGACCGACGGCAACCTTCTCGGGCGCATCCAGGCCTCCATCCAGGAGCTCCGCCTGATCGCCGACGGACGTGATGAGCATCTTCCGGTATCGGCCAATGAAAATTACTTCAAGATTCTCCAGCGCAGCTTTGGCATCATGAACGGCGCCCTGGCCCGGATGGGGATTGACCTTACTCCGCCGGACATTCTGGTGGACCTCCCTTTTGACACTTACCACGGCGTATACGGCTATTCGCACGCGCAGGAAATCGCCCAAATCGGGCGCAATCTTATGGCAGAGGCCCTGAACCGATACGAAAATGCCTAGAACCATCACCATCAAGGATATTGCCAAAGAAGCCGGTGTCTCCGTAGCGCTGGTCTCCTTCGTGATGAACAATCGCCTGGAGGCCGACGGCAAACCCAAGTACCGTGTGGGCGAAAGTACCCGGGAGCATATCCTGGAGGTAGCCCGGCGGATGAATTACCGTCCGGTGGCCAGAGTGCTCCGACGGCAGATGCGGAGCGTAGTGGTGGGAGTGATCCTGCCGGATGCCTCGGATCCGTATTACGGACAGTTTGCCTCCCGGCTGGAAAGGCTCACCCTGCCGGAGGGATGTACGCTGCTGTTTGCCTACTCGCAGCAGGACCCGGTGCGATTCGAGCGCCTTTCCGACCTGTTTCTCACGCAGAAGGCCGATGCCCTGGTGGTGGTCCCCATCCCCGAAGATAAGGAGGGGCTCGAGGAAATCCGCAGGTCGGGACTTCCCTGCGTGGTGCCGGTCCGGGAAGATGATCCGCTATCGGCCGCGGCCGAATGTGCCAGCCGTCTTCTGAGACTCCTGCAAGAACAAAATCTTTAGTATATGGATATGAATACTCTGAAAATCGTAGCCCCCGTGCTACCCAACCTCCCCTGGGAAGACCGGCCGTCCGGATGCGCCGCTCCCCTCTGGCGCTACTCCAAGAATCCGGTGATTCCCCGGGACCTGCTGCCGGACTCCAACAGCATTTTCAACAGTGCCGTCGTGCCCTTCAAGGACGGATTTGCCGGTGTTTTCCGCTGTGACGACACCAACCGCCGGATGGCCCTCCACGTGGGTTTTTCCAAGGATGGAATCCACTGGGACATCAAAACGGAGGTGCTCCGCTTCACCGGGGCCGACCCGGAAGTGGCCGAATGGGTCTATGGCTACGACCCTCGCGTGACCCTTCTGGACGGCAAATACTGGGTGAGCTGGTGCAACGGCTACCACGGCCCCACCATCGGCCTGGCGTGGACGGAGGATTTCGAGACCTTCCACCAGGTGGAAAACGCCTTCCTCCCCTACAACCGCAACGGTGTGCTGTTCCCGCGTAAAATAGGCGGCCGCTACGCCATGCTTTCCCGTCCTTCCGATACGGGCCACACCGCTTTCGGCGACATCTTCTACAGCGAATCTCCCGATATGGAGTTCTGGGGACACCACAGGCACGTGATGGCGCCCGCCGCATTTGAGGTAAGCGCCTGGCAGTGTATGAAGATTGGCGCCGGTCCCATCCCCATCGAGACTTCCGAAGGATGGCTCCTGCTGTACCACGGCGTGCTGCGCAGCTGCAACGGCTATGTCTATAGCTTCGGCAGCGCCCTGCTGGATCTGGACCAGCCCTGGAAAGTCCTCTCCCGCAGCGGTCCCTACCTCCTGTCCCCCCAGACCCCGTACGAGTGTATGGGAGACGTTCCCAACGTAGCCTTCCCCTGCGCTGCCCTCACCGACAGTGCCACCGGCCGCATCGCCGTCTATTACGGCTGTGCCGACACCGTCACCGGCCTCGCCTTCGGCTACATCCCCGAAATCGTGGACTGGACCAAAAAGCACAGCATTTTGTAGAAACGACCCCGCTGTATGAAAAGAATCGTCGTATTTGCTGCGCTGCTCCTGCTGGCCGTAGGGCTCAGGGCGCAGACCGAGTGGGTGAACCCGTTTATCGGCACTTCCAATTTCGGTGCCTGCAATCCCGGAGCGGTGCTGCCCAATGGAATGATGAGCGTAACGCCCTTCAATGTGATGGGCTCGCAGTTGAACACCTGGGACAAGGACAGCCGATGGTGGAGCACCCCCTATGTAGCGGAGAACAGCTTCTTCACCGGTTATGCGCACGTGAACCTCTCCGGAGTGGGTTGTCCCGAGCTGGGGAGCCTTCTGACGATGCCCACCACCGGACCGCTCCAGGTAGATTACCACCTTTACGGCAGCGAGTACAAGGACGAGGAAGCACATCCCGGATACTACAGCGTACAACTTCTGAACGGCGTATTTTCGGAAGCCACGGCAACAACCCGCACTTCCCTGGAGCGTTATACCTTCCCGGCCGGTGAGGGCAACATCCTCCTGAACCTGGGAGAAGGCCTTACCAACGAAAGCGGCGCCACCGTGCGACGCGTTTCCGATACCGAGGTGGAAGGCTCCAAACTGATGGGAACCTTCTGTTACAACCGAAATGCCGTTTTCCCGATTTACTTCGTACTGCGGGTAAGCAAGGCTCCCTCCAGCGCCGGTTACTGGAAAAAACAGCGTCCTATGACCGCCGAAGCCGCCTGGGACTCCGATGCCGGCAAGTATAAACTGTACCGGAATTACGCCCGCGAGATGAGCGGAGACGATATCGGCTGCTGGTTCCATTACGACAACTTGCAGGAAGGGGAGCAGATTCTGGTGCAGATGGGCGTCTCTTTCGTGAGCATCCAGAACGCCCGCGAGAACCTGGACGCCGAGCAGCAGGGCTTCCAATTCGAGGCGGTCCGCGCCAAGGCCGATGCCACCTGGCAGCAGCACCTGGGCCGCATCTGCGTGGAAGGCGGAACCGACGACCAGAAGACCATCTTCTACACGGCCCTCTACCATACGCTTCTGCATCCCAATGTGCTCAACGACGTCAACGGCGAGTATCCGCTGATGGAATCCGGTGCCGGCGTGGGCCGGGTGGAGCCGGGACGAACCCGCTACACCGTCTTTTCCCTTTGGGACACCTACCGCAACCTGCACCAGCTGATGACCCTGCTCTGGCCCGAGAAGCAGACGGACATGGTGCGCTCGATGATAGACCAGTACCGCGAATGGGGCTGGATGCCCAAGTGGGAACTCTTCGGCAGGGAAACCTGGACGATGGAGGGAGACCCCGCCATCTGCGTCATTGCCGACACCTGGCTCCGCGGCCTGCGGGACTTCGACATCGAAACCGCCTACGCAGCCTTCCTGAAGAGTGCCGATACCCCCGGCGCCGACAACCGGATGCGTCCGGACAACGATCCCTATGTGGTGGACGGCTACATTCCGCTGGGGTATTTTGCCGGAGACTTTTCCGGGGACAACTCCGTTTCCCACGCCCTGGAGTATTACGTGGCCGATTATGCCCTCTCCCGCCTGGCTGCCGACCTGGGCCGTTCCGATGACGCCGCCCGTTTCTATCGGCGTTCCCTGGGTTACAAGAACTACTACAGCGCCCAGTACAAATGCCTTCGGCCCATCAATCCTGACGGCACCTTCCTCACCCCCTTCAACCCCGAGGACGGGGCCGATTTCTCCAACGCCCCCGGCTTCCACGAGGGAAGCGCCTGGAACTACAGTTTCGCCGTACCACACGACGTGACCGGCTATGCCAAGCTGATGGGCGGCCAGAAAGCCTTCATCGACAACCTCCAGCACGTGTTTGATGAGGGGCTGTACGACCCCGCCAACGAGCCGGACATCGTCTATCCCTACCTGTTCAGCCGCTTCAAGGGAGAGGAAAAACGCACCTGGACCGCCGTGGAGAACATCCTGGCCCGGCATTATAAGAACGCCCCCGACGGCATTCCCGGCAATGACGACACCGGCACGATGAGCGCCTGGGCCGTATTCTCGATGCTGGGCTTCTACCCCGACTGCCCCGGAGAGCCGTACTTCACCCTTACGCGCCCCAGCTTTTCCAAGGCTGTGATTTCTCTGCCCGGAGGCGCAGAACTGGTGGTGAGCCGGTCATCGGCCCAGTCCGCCCGCGCGTTGGTGGACGGCCGCAACAAAGGCTTTCGCCTGTCCCACCGGGACCTTATCTCCACCAAGGCCATCCGCTGGAAATAGCACGCAGGCCTTTGTGTGCCGCGGAAAGGGGAACAGGCGCATCCCCTTCCGGCGCAAGTTTCACTACTTGATGCTGTTCAGGAGGGAGAGCTTGCCGTCGGCAACAAGTTTGAGGACGAGTTCGCCGAAGAGGGTGTTCTGCCAGGCGAACCAGGGACGGGTGAAGTTGGTGGCGTCGTCCTTGTGGAAACTTTCGTGGATAAAGCCGGTGCCGGCGTCGGTGCGAAGGAGCTGCTCCACGCAGGCTTTGATTTCCGCATCGTCGGTGGCGGTGAAAGCCTTCATCATAATGCTCATCGGCCAGATGGCCTCCTTGCCGATATGCGGGCCGCCAATACCCTCCCCTGCCTTGCCGCGCCAGAAGTACGGATTGGATTCACTCCAGACGAAGCGGCGGGTGTTCTGGGCGATGGGGTCGGAGGCCATCCCGGGCTCCAGGTACGTCAGGGCCAGCAGGGACGGCACGTTGGCATCGTCCATACAATAGGCATTGCCGAAACCGTCCACCTCGAAAGCGTAGATGTCTCCGAACTCGGGATGGTGTACGACGGCGTGTTTTTTCAGGGCAGCCTCCACCTCAGTGGCCAGGGCGGTGCAGCGGGCGGCCAGGGCGGCATTCCCGTTCACCTCGGAGAGAATTTCGGCCGCCTTGCGCAGGATGCTCACCGCAAAGAAATTGGAAGGAACCAGGAATTCGAACTGGGTGGCATCGTCGGAAGGGCGGAAGCTGGAGGCGATAAGGCCTACCGGTTTCACGGGATGGCCCAGCCCCACGCGGGCCTTGGTGTCCAGCTGGCGGTCAGTCACACGGAGGAAGAAGTACGGCCCGTCGCCGTCCTTCCGCTGCTGGGTGGTGAAGGTTTCCAGGATGGTTTCGATGGTCTTGAGCCAGAGGTCGTCGAAAACGGAAGTGTCCCCGGTCACCTTCCAATAATGGTGAGCCAGGCGCACGGGATAGCAGTGGGAGTCGATTTCCCACTTGCGCTCCCATACGTTGGGGTCTTGCGGGGTGCCCGTCTGGTCATCGTCCCCGTGGTCTCCGGTGGGCCCCTGGTTGAAGGCGTTGGCGTAAGGGTCTATGTTGATGAGCGTGAACTGCTGGCGAATGACGCCGGCTACCATCTTGCGAAGATGCTCGTCATCCTTGCACAGATCTACATAAGGCCATACCTGCGCACCGGAATCCCGGAGCCACATCGCGTGAATGTCTCCGGTATATACGAAGGTGAGCCCGGTGGACTCGTCGTAATGCACCGTGGTATCCAGGGTGTTGGGGAAGCAGTTCCGGAACATCCAGCGGAGCTTGGGGTTGGTGAGCTGGGGAGCAATCTCGGCAATCTTGGCCTCGACGGCTTCCGAGACGAAGAGGCGGTCCTGAGGAGCCGGACGCTGGTCGGGATACTTCTGCGCGCAGGCCGTCAGGCTCACGCAAAAGACAAGCAAGGAAAGCGTAATACGTAACATATTCATTATCAATCGTTTGTAGAAAATCCTCTGCACTTTTTGCGCAGAGGATTATACGTAAATTATTGATTATTAGCCGATTGCAAATCACCAGCAGAGGCCATGGAATAGGGTTTGTCGGCGGGGTCGGTGCCGCGGGTATAGGAGGGTTGGGCCGACATGCCGAAACGGAGCTTAGCGCCATCCACCAGGTCTTTGTGTTCCAGGTAGTTGTGGTTCCAGGCCTTGCCGTTGAGGGTAAGGCTCTGCACATAGTAGGCCTCGTCGCCGTTGTCAGGAGCGTCGATGAGCACATCACCGCCGGGAAGGTGCAGGACGGCTTTCCTGAACAGCGGGGTACCCAGGGCGTACTGGCCGCTGCCGGGGCACACGGGATAGAAGCCCAGGGCGCTGAATACGTACCAGGCCGATGTCTGGCCGTTGTCCTCGTCCCCGCAGTAAGCATCGGCCCAGGGGGTGTAGAATTTCTCCATCACTTCGCGCACGCGGGCCTGGGTCTTCCAGGGCTGGCCGCTCCAGTCATACAGATAGAGCATGTGCTGGATGGGCTGGTTGCCGTGGGCGTAGTTGCCCATTCCCATCACCGTCATTTCGATAATCTCGTGGATGGGGAAACCGTAGTAGGAGTCGTCGTACTTGGGCGGCATCACGAACACGTTGTCCAGCGTGGCGTTGAAGGCATCCTCCCCGCCCATCAGGCCGATCAGGCCCTGGATGTCGTGGAAAACGCTCCAGGTGTAATGCAGGCTGTTTCCTTCGGTGAAGTCTCCGCCCCATTTCAGGGGCGAGAAGGGACGGCGGAAGCTGCCATCGGCCTGGCGGCCGTTCATCAGGCCCACCTCCGCATCATAGAGCTTGCGGTAGTTAAAGGCGGCCTGCCTGTAGGGCTCCAGTTCCTGCGGAGACTTGCCCAGGGCCAGACCCAGCTGCCAGATGCACCAGTCGTCGTAGGCATATTCCAGGGTACGGGCAGCGTTTTCCTTGATTCCCACATCACAGGGGACATAGCCCAGCTCGTCATAATACTCCCAACCCAGGCGGCCGGTGGAACTGGCCTCGGGATGCACCGCGTGGGCGTCGTGCAACACCGCTTCCCAGAGTTTTTCCACGTCATAGCCGCGGATGCCCTTCAGGTAGGCATCGGCCACGACGGAGGCGCTGTTGTTGCCCACCATGCAGCCGCGGTGCCCGGGCGAAGCCCACTCGGGCAGGAATCCGCTTTCCAAATAATCGTTCACCAGGCCTTCCTGCACGCGGGCCGATACCTCCGGATACAGCAGGTTCATCAGCGGGAAGAGGCTGCGGAAGGTATCCCAGAAGCCCGTGTCGGTGAAGAAGTAGCCCTTTTCGATGCGACCGTTGTGCGGGCTGTAGTGGACGCGCTCCCCGGCGGCGTTGATTTCCGAAAGGTCCCGCGGGAAGAGGACGCTGCGGTAGAGGCAGCTGTAGAAGGTGCGAAGGTGGTCGATGTTGCCGTCTTCCACCTCGATGCGGCCGAGGGTCTCGTTCCAGACCTTCCTTGCCGATGCCTTGACGGCCTCGAAGCCACCGGACACCTCCTTCAGGTTCAGGAGAGCCTGTTCGGCCGAGATGAAGGACGATGCCACCTGGAGGTTCACCACCTGGCCCCGGACGGTCTTGAAGCCCACGAGGGCGACGTCTTCCCGGGCGGGAAGGGCCTCCAGGGGTGTGTCGGACTTGACTACGAACCAGTTTTTGAAACCTTCGGCCACGCCGCCGTGGTTGTGGACGGTGTAGCCGCAGAGGGTATGGGCATCGGCCAGTTCCACCTGTCCGCCCTCGAAGGCGTCCACCACCAGGTAGGAGTCCCCTTCCGGATAGGTGAGGCGGAAAGCGGCCGCATGGGAAGTGGGGGTGAGTTCGGCGGTAACGTCGTGATCGGCCAGATAGACGCTGTAATAGTAGGGGGTTGCCTTTTCCGCCTTGTGGGAGAACCAGCTGGCGCGGGCGTCCTGGTCCCACACGGGGCCGGTGGTCACGGGCATGATGGAGAAGGCGCCGTAGTCATTGATCCAGGGACTGGGCTGGTGCGTCTGCTTGAGCCCGCGGATGTGGGTGGCATCATAGCGGTACGTCCATCCGTCTCCGTTTTTACCGGTCTGCGGTGTCCAGAAATGTGCGCCCCAAGGCACGGCCACGGCCGGATAGGTGTTGCCCGTGGAGAGCTGGAACGAGGAGAGCGTCCCACCCATCGTGTTTACATAATCTACCGGATCGGTTTTGGGCTGCGGACTTTCCTGGCAGCAGGCCCAGGCCACAAAGAGGGCCACAAGGGGAAAAAGAAAGCGTTTCATCATATGCGGATTATTCTTGTAAAGATAATCATTCTTGCCGATATAGCAAAAAGGCCGGCCCCCGGAAAGGGGCCAGCCTCGAAAGAATAAGCGATTCCGATCAGAACTTGTTGTTGGGAGCGGCGGTAGCGCTCTGGGTACCGGTGCCGTTCAGGCTCCAGAAAATACCCTTCTCCATGTTCTTGGCGTTGTAGTCGGAGAACTCGGAAGGAATGTTACCGGCGTTGGTGTTGTACTCGTTCTGCGGGTAAGGGATACGCTGGATGATGTTGCCCACGCTCACGCCGGAGCTGGCGCTCACGGCCGGGTAGGTCAGGACCTTGGAAGCGTAGTCCGGATAACCGGTACGGCGCTGCTCGGCCCAGGCCTCGGCAGAGTTGGGATACAGGGCAATCCACTTCTGGATCATGATGGAACGCAGCTGCTGCTCCTTGGAAGAACCGAAGGCGGGCAGGGCGGCGATGTAGGCATTCTGCTCGGCGGCGGAAATGGTCTTGCTGCCGTAGGAACGGGTGACAAACACGCCGATCTCGTCCATGGAAGCCTTGATAGCAGCCTTCCAGAGGGCCTCGGCGTCGCCGCCGATCCAGCCGCGGAGAACGGCCTCGGCCTTCAGGAACAGCGCCTCGGAATAGGAGCTGTAGCACCAGGAGAGGTTCTCGCCGCCCTTGCCGCTGTAGTGGAAGAAACCGTCGGTCTCATACATGTTCAGGCGGGCATAGGACTTGTTGGTGCCGTGCTCCTTGATGATACCGGCCTTGTTGTCAGCGGTGTAGTCGAAGGGATAACCGTCCCAGTTGCTGCCGACAAGGGCCTCTACGGTACCGGGCAGGAAGAAGAAGGCGCGGCGAGGGTCCACGACGCCGGTGGCGTAACCCTTGTTAGTGCCGTTCATCATGTCCATGAAGTCGCAGTTGGTGAAGGTGTTGGACCAGTCGTTGAAGGTACGGTCATAGTAGTCACCCCAGACACCGGTGTCGCAGCTGATGCGGGCGTAGTCGGAAGGGCTGTCGAAGCAAGCGGAGGATGCCGTGACGAAATCCTGCTTGAAGTTGTCCCATACATTGGCAAAACGCATGCTCAGACGCATGATGAGGGTGTTGCCGAATTTCTTCCACTGGTTCCAGTCGTTGTTGAACAGGAAGTCATAGTCACCAAAATCGAGCTGAGTAGAAGTGGTGCCAAGCAAAGTCACATCATTCTTCAAGCGCTTAATCAGGTCGGCATAAATGTCTTCAACTTTGCTGTAGGGCAGCGTTTCACCTTTACCGGCAGCGAACTTACCCTCTGCATCGAAATAAGGTGCATCTCCGTGACGATCGATAACACGCAGGAATAAAACGATATTCCAAATATCATTGGCTGCCTTGACGCAGGAATAGAAATCCTTGTCTCCGCAAATCCCGTCAATCAACCAATACTCCTGTAAACGATCCGTGTAAAAGTCGCGCCAGTAGATGTCGCCCCAACCGGCGTTGTAGCGCCAGTAATCGGTCCAGCCCAGGCCATCGGCGAAATAGTGGGCATACATATCGTCATTCAAGTTGAAGTTACGCTGGTGGTCGTTGGAGGAACCATAGTACAACGTGCGTCCAAAGACCATACTCGGCTTACCGGAGTCCAAAGAAAGGCCGGTGGTGGATTTGTTCATCTCGTCGAACTTGGCGGTACAGGAAGCCAGGGCGAGGAGAGCCAGTACAGGTATGATAAACTTTTTCATATTCATTATCTCCCTTTAGATTAGAAACCGATGTTGATGGCTACGCCAAAGTTGCGGGTGGCCGGATACGGGCACAGGTCAAGGGCGGTTGCCATGAGGGAATTCTCGGTGAGAGCACCGTCAGGCGTGGTGCCCGGGGTGTGCTTGATGAAGTAGAAGAGGTTGGAGCCGACGGCGGAGATGCGAGCGTTGTCCACATAGCCGTTGAACGTGCGCTCCAGCCATTTCTTGGGAAGGCTGTAGCTGATGGAGAGCTCGGAGAGCTTCAGGAAGGAAGCATCGTACACGCACTCCTCCATGGGGATGTTGTTCCAGTAGTTCTGGGCCGTCACGGACTTGTTGTTCCTGGAGCCGTCCTCGAACACACCCTCGATGACGCGGTCGCTGCGGTCGACCGTGCGGAGGCCGGTACCGCTATGCAGGGTCATATACTCCGTAGCGGAGTACAGGCTGCCGCCCTTCTGGAAGGAGAACAGGGCGTTCACGCCCAGGCCCTTCCAGGCAAAGTTAAGGCCGAAGGAACCGGTGAAGTCCGGAGCCACGCTGGCAATTTCCTTGTTGGACTCAATGACGGGCAGGCCGTTTTCGCCGATTACCTTGTTGCCATTGGCGTCACGCTTGTAACCGGTGGCCACGAAGGTGCCAATCTGCTGACCTTCGATGGCATAGACGGTACCGTCGCCGGAGGAAGAGAAGTTGATGCCGCCCAGGGAGTAACGGTCCACGTCGATGCCCATTTCGGCATTGTGATAGAGCTCTACGACCTTGTTCCAGTTCTTGGCGAAGTTGAAGGTGGCGCCGAAGGTAACGTCGCGGGTGCGGATGAAGTCACCGTTGAGCTGGAGCTCGATACCCCGGTTCTGGATGTTACCGGCATTGATCCACTGGTTCTGCACACCGGAGGAGTAAGGAAGGGCGATTCTCATCACCTGGTTCCGGGTGTTGGAGTGATAGTAGGTGAGGTCGATGCCCAGGCGGTTCTTGAAGAAGTGCCACTCGGTACCCACTTCCCAGGAAGTCACCATCTCGGGCTTCAGGTTGGCGTTGGCGCGGGTGGTGGGGTAGGTGATGTACTGCTGACCGTTGACGCCGCTGGTGGTACCCAGGAGGGTTTCCAGCTGATAAGGATCGGTGTCCTTACCCACCTTTGCCCAGGAGGCGCGGATCTTACCATAGTCCAGAACGTCCTTGTTGTAGTCCACCTCCATGGCGTCCAGCATGCCGGTCACCAGGTAGGAAAGGCTCACGGAAGGATAGAAGTAGCTGCGGTTAGCGGCGGGAAGGGTGGAGGACCAGTCGTTGCGGGCGGTCACATCCAGGAAGAGGAAGTTCTTCCATCCCAGGTTGGCAAAAGCGTACAGGGACTGGATTTCCTTCTCATAGATATCATTATAGGTATCGCCGTCCAGTCTTCCGGCCCTGATATAGTAGGCACCAGGGAAAGGAATGTCCTTGGCGGTGGAGGCAAGCGTCTCCACTTTGTAATGCATGATGTTGCCACCCACGCTGGCGCCGAATTCGAAGTCACCCCAGGTATTGTTGTAGGAGAGCAGGCCTTCCAGGTTGTTTTCCATGGTGGTGGATTTCCTCATGGAAAAGGACGGCCAGTTGAAACCGGAAGTATCGTAGAAGCGGGTGGTCTTTTCCGTCACACCTGCCCAGGTGATACCTTCCTTCACTTTGAATGTGAGGTTCTTCATCAGGTTGATGGTGAGGGAGCCCACACCGAAGAACTTGTTCTGAACGTCTCCGTTCCGGTGGTTGTTCTGGATGAAGTAAGGGTTCTGGCAGTTGGGGCTTACCTCGTGCCAGTTGATCTGGGATTCCGCATCGGCACCTGCAGCGGCACCGGCCTCGTCGAGCCAGTGCTCGGCCAGGTCGGAGATCTTGATGTTACGGGGCATCGTAAGGATGCTGAAGGAGGAACCGTAGGCACCACGGGCCTGGCGGTTGTTACCGGCGGTGTTCACGTAGTTGGCCTTCACGTCCAGCTTGAGCCAGTCGGTGAGCTTGTTGCTGGTCACGAAATCCACGCTGGTACGCCGGATGTTGGAGGTGCGCACCACGGAGTTGGTGTTGTCATAACCCAGGGTGAGACGGAAGGGGTTGTCCTTTCCGCCGCCGGCGAGGGTCACGTTGTTGCTCTGGCTGTTGCCGGTGCGGTAAAACTCCTTCCAGGGATTCTCGGTGCCGATGAAGGAAATCTTGGAGGAACCGTCCCACCAGTTGTTCACCTGCGTGGAGGCACTCATAGCGGGACCCCAGGAACCGGTGGACTGAGGATCGTACTCGCCCAGGGAGCCCTGGCCGTACACATTCTGGAGAGCCGGGAAGTAGGCAACGGGAGACCAGGTGAACTTGCCGCTGTAGCTGACACCGATCTTCTGATGACCCTTGCCGCCCTTCTTGGTGGTGATGAGGATGACACCGTTACCGGCGCGGGAACCGTACAGAGCGGCAGCAGTGGCGCCCTTCAGCACGGAAACGCTCTCGATGTCCTCGGGGTTGATGTCGAACGCACCGCTCTGGTGGTCCACCGAACCCCACAGGCCGGCCTGGTCGGCACCGGGAGTACCGCCATTGTCGTAAGGAACACCGTCCACCACGTACAGCGGGGAGTTGTTGTCACTCAGGGAAGAGTTACCACGGAGGACCACACGGGTGGAACCACCGGCACCGGTAGCGGAATTGTTGATCATCAGACCGGCCACCTTGCCCATCAGGGCATCGGTGAGGGTGACGCCGCCGCCGCGGGTGAGCTCTTCGGCCTTCACGTCCTGCACGGCATAACCGAGGGACTTCTTTTCACGGGTGATACCCAGGGCAGTGACCACCACCTCGTCCAGCAGTTCGCTGTCTTCCTTGAGGACGATGTTCACGGGAGAACCGTCGAAAACGAAGGAAGCGTCGGCATAGCCGATGCAGCTTACGTTCACGGTAGCACCCACGGGCACGTTGTTAAGTGTAAAGGAACCATCCAGGTCGGTGATAGCACCGTTGTTGGTTCCGGCGACAACTACGCCAGCACCGGCGACGGGGCCGATGTTGTCACTGACAACACCCTTTGCCGTGCGGTTCTGGGCAGAGGCCACGAAGGTGAATGTCACCATCAGGGCCATCAGCAGAGCTGATTGAAGCTTTTTGAACATAAATGGTTTGTTTAATTAATAATTTTGGGTTATTGGTTTAGGATTTTTCAGACACAAAAAACTCTCCCATTTGTGCAGAAATGGGAAAAAAACAGACAGCCGATTTCACCGGCCCAGATATTAAAAATTTTTTCAAAGTTCAATTTTGAGTCTGCTAAGGTAAGACTTTTTTTTGAATCCCCTCCCAAAAAACGCAAAAATCGTGTTGCAAAGGGGACAAAACCCGCAAACGGGACGAATCGGCAAATGATTGCTGCCCAATCATTTACCGAAAAATCCTCTGCGCAAAAAGCGCAGAGGATTTTTCGTAAACAATTGTCGTACAATCGTTTATAAAAATACTTATTTTAGGGCTTCGGCGAGGGCGTCCCAGTGGTCCTGAGTCATGCTGCCGGGGGTGAAGAGACAAATGCCGACGGCTCCTGCATCGCGGGCACCCTTGACGGCGGTAGCGATCTCGGCCGGGATGAGGCCGGACTCCTCCGGGTCTTCCAGTTCCAGCTTGCGTTTCCATTCGCGGCAGATGAAAAGGCCGCTCACGACGGGTTTTCCGGGAACGGACTGTACTTCCTCGGCGGTCACCTCTCCCACCCACTCGGCAGGCTGAAGGTAGAAGTCGTTGTAATTCATCGGGAAGAACATATCCACATCCCACTTGTTCCACTGCTGGCGGACCATCCACTCGGCGTGGGAAGCGGGGCCGGGGAACACGTCGGCACTCACTTTCTTGCCCTGGGCGTGTACGGCCGCGCAGATTTCGTTCACCAGGTCCGTAACGGCGTCACAACGGAACTGGGCCCATTCCTTGCATTTGGAGGGGTCTTCCACTTCCTTGATGTCAATGCCGGTGAGTTCTTTGAAAGCTTCCACGCAGTCGTCGCAGTAGCAGTAATCGGCCGGAGCGTACTCCTCGTCCATCACCAGGCCGTACTTGTCCCAGAGACCGCGGGAGAGGATGACGTCCGGGTAGCGGATATAGTCCAGCTGCACGTAGTCCACCTCGGGGATTTTTGCGATTTCCGTCATCTGGTCCACGAGCATTTTGTGTACTTCCGGATGGCGGGGGTCAAGGGCCTTGTAATAAGGAACATAGGCCGGAAATTCATCGGCCGACTGTCCCAGGCGGTTCACGGCATACCAGTCATGGGGCTTGTCACCGCGAAGCATACAGGGAATCCAGGCGTGGTATTCCAGGCCTTCCTGATGGGCCAGGGCGGCCGCTTTGGCCACCAGCTGCGGGTTGCTGTTCTCTATGCACACACCCACAAAGCCCTGCGATTTCCAGAACTGGAAATCCTGCCGAAGTTTATCAAAATCGGTGTTTTCGTTGATGCCCTGCCAGCCATAGACGGGGAAGGCGGACTCTTGAGGACGCTCGCAGGCAGCCAGAACAAGAGCCGTTACAGCCAGAATGATCAGCGTTATTTTTTTCATAATAAACAGAGGTTTAATTGCACAAAGTTACAAAAAACTATTTCACCTTGATTTTCAGGCACCAGATGGATTCGTTAGAAAGGGTTTTCCGCAAGGATGCGGGAAGGGTCACGACGCAGCCGCCCCCCTCCGCCTTCTTCCATTTGAGCGGCTTCCCGGAGCCCAGCATCACCACATCCCGGGGACCGGCCGGCACGAAAGAAGGAAGCGCAATTTCAGCAGGCATCGGCTCATCCTCCTCCGGGATGTAGAAAGCATAGACATGGTCTCCTTTGGCGGTATAATAGACCTGCCCGTCCTGATAAGGGGCGACGGCCTTCGTTTCATAAATCCCCTCTGCATTCACCTGCATCCAGTCTCCAATCCCCTTCAGGCGGTCGTAGGCCTCGTCTTCCAGGGTGCCGTCCGGGCCGGGACCTACATTCAGAAGCAGGTTTCCTCCGCGCGAGACAATCTGGACCAGCATCGTAAGCATCGTCTTGACTGACTTGTATTTTGCTTCCGGCCTGTAGGACCAGCTGTGCGTCATCGTCACACAGGACTCCCAGGGATAGTCGAGCGCCTTTTCGGGGATGGTCTGCTCCGGGGTCTGGTAGTTCTCATAGACGCTGTGCTGCCCGCGGGCCACCATGAGCATCCCCGGCTGATTGTCGCGGACAATCCTGGCAAACCTTTCCCAGTCGTGTTTTGCTTCCCCGGTATCGTCGGAAACCGTTACGTCCAGCCACATCATCAGCAGGTCGCCATATTCCCCGGAAGTGAGTTCGTCCAGCTGGGCGGCGACAAAGTCCTGGTAGGCGGCCCATTTCTCGGGATGCTCGGAGGCCTTGTAGTTGGCCCGTATGCTTTTGGGAGGGAAACGCTTCCACCAGTAATCGTTGTTGTGCCAGTCCGGAATGGAGAAATAGGCTCCCGGCCGGATGTCACGCTCGCGGAAGGCCTGGAAGACTTCCTTGGCGATGTTGGCCCGGGGGTCGGAGTGGAAAGCACAGCCCTCGTCGGTCACTTTATAATCGGTCTGACGGGTGTCGAACATACAGAATCCGTCGTGGTGCTTGGTGGTGAACACGACGTACTTCATTCCGGCATAGCGGGCGGCATCGGCCCATTTTCCGGGATCGAAGGCGACCGGATTGAACGTATTTTTCAGTTTCTCATAGGCACGGACATAGTCGAAGTAATCCATCTCCCTCTCCATCCTGGCCTTGTACTGCCAGGGAATGTCATCGGGAGCCAGCGACCACGACTCGATCACACCCCACTGGCTGTATGTGCCCCAGTGGATAAACATCCCGAATTTCAAGTCCTGCCATTGTGCAAGCCTTTCCTTGACATCTTCCTCCACCGGAGGAACATACTGCGCGCTCGCCCCGACGGCGGTGAGCAGCAGCGCTGCGACAAATAAACCTACTTTTCTCATCTTCTGTCTCTTTGGTTCGTCATCATTTTCCATAGGTCAGTCCCGGCCAGTCATCCGTGCGGAAAGGCCAGGCAGGCAGGCCCTCGGAATTGAAGAGGTTGCAGACCGGGTTGGCCGACCAGGCGTAACGGATGGCCAGCGGATGGGGAACCTTTTCCGACCAGACCACCACCCCGTCACCTTCGATGCGGGCTTCGGCCCAATGCCACACGCGGTCGGGGCCGGCAATCTGGAATCCGGAAAGGACGCCGGACTCCGCTTTTTCCACCCTTTCGTTCCGGATGCCGTAGCGGTCCCCGGCAAAGTCGCCGGAGGGGATTACACGCAGTCCGCCGGCCACATCGCTGAAGCGCACCCTGATGGTGCTGCCGACAATCTGATGGGATTCATACCGGGGGCCCGTCGAAACCAGTTTCCGGCCATAATCGTTACTGAGGGCCAGTCTCGCCAGGCGTTCCCCTACTTCCCGTTTGCGAACAGGGTGAACGTCCTCAGCCTCGCCCAGATCTATGATACAGGCCATCCCGCAGCGGTCCAGGACCTGGGTGGCCATTGCCTGCGCCTCGCGGAGCTCGGGCCAGCCATCCTCGTTAGGTGTGTCGTTAAGCGCCTTATAACCTGACAGTTGCGTGATATAGAAAGAAAAATCATAGCCCCAGCGTGCACGCCAGTCCAGAATCAGGGACGGCATCATGTCCCGGTAACGGAACGACCTGCCGGTGTTGGACTCTCCCTGATACCAGATGGCTCCTTTGATGGCAAACGGAGCCAGCGGCCTGATCATGGCATTGTACAGGACCGTGGGCATATTGGGTTCCCGCGCCGTAGATTTGGGCATGCCCTTGAAAGAAACGGACAGCGTAACCTTCCATTCCCCGTCCAGGGGGATTTTGCGCCCGTCCGGTGCCTGGATGAACAGCAGGTCCGAAGCGCCGTACAGACCCCCGTTCCCGTGATCGTCGGTGCAGCGGACGGTGATGACCGCCTTTCCGCCTTTGACCAGCCTGGCGGGAATCGTGTACTCCCGGGCCTTGTTCCAAAGCTCGCAGGAACCCACCTGCTCTCCGTTCCAGTACGTTTCGTCAAAGTCGTCCACCGGACCCAAGCTCAGCGTAAGCTCTTTCCCAGCCCAGTCGGCGGGGATTTCCACGGTTTTGCGGAACCAGAAAATACCGTTCGTGGCCGGCCAGACTTCCTGCACCAGATTGGGGAGCCGGATGTTTTTCCAGGAAGTGTCGTCAAAGTCCGGACGGGCCCACACGGCCACTCCCCCGATTTTGCCGAGGTCTTTCCGATTGGCTTCCCGGGTGAAGGCCGCAATCTCTTCCTCGTAGGTCTTTTCCCGCTGGGACTCGTTGTCGGAAAGCGATTTGACGAGGGCAAGTGGCGCGGACATCTCCGGATAAGCGCCGATGGTCCCCTCGCTCATCCAGGCTTCGATGATGGTGCCGCCCCAACTGCTGTGGATGATTCCAACGGGGACACGGAGCTCCTCCATCAGCTTCCGGCCGAAGTACCAGGCGGCGGCAGAGAAATTCCGGACCGTTTCGGGAGAAGACTCCTTCCACTTGTCAAAATCTGCACTGAAATAGTCGTGCTCCCGCATTCCTGTGGACCGGGACACCTGCAGCAACCGCACATCGGCATAAGCGGCCGCACCTGCAATGTCTTCCTGATTGGTCCGGATGGCCCGCCAGCTTTCCACGGGCATCTGCATATTGGATTGCCCGGAGGCCAGCCAGACTTCTCCCACTACCACATTCTGAAGGACGACAGGGTCTCCGTCGGAAATGGTGACGCTGTATTTCTTGAAACCGCCCCTCGGTGTTTCGACCTTCAGCGACCAGTTACCGTCGGAATCGGCCGTGGACCGATAGGTTTTCCCGTTCCAGGAAGGGGTGACGCTCACCACGGCGCCCGGTGCCGCCTTGCCCCAAACCGGTGCCAGGCAACTTTGCTGAAACACCATATTGTCGGTAAAAAGGGGCGTAAGCTCCACTTTGGCGTTCAGGGAAAGCGATGCCAGAACCGCCGTTACAATCAATAGGATTTTTCTCATATTTCAGGGTTTTTGATTTCGATTGTCCGAAGTTACGAATTTTTTGACGCATTTTTAATATATTTGTGCATCACCCAAGAAAGATAATTCCTATGAAACGATTCCTACTTACAATCCTCTCCATCGGCCTGGTGCTTGTTGCCGCCGCACAGGAAAACAGTTTTGTCCATAAGCAGGCCGACGGCTACCAGTGGCCCACAGACCCCGCCGTCCTGGAGAAGCTGGACCGCTGGCAAGACCTCAAGTTCGGGGTTCTGATGCACTGGGGGCTGTATTCCGTCCCGGGCATTGTGGAATCCTGGAACATCTGCAACGAAGACTGGATCCGCCGGCCTGAAGGCAGCACCTACGAAGGATACAAACAGTGGTACTGGGGGCTTTCCAAGGAATTCAACCCGGTGGACTTCAACCCCGGGCAGTGGGCACAAGTGTTCCGGGATGCCGGGATGAAATATATGATCTTCACCACCAAGCACCACGACGGCTTCTGCCTTTTCGACTCTCAGTACACGGATTTCTCCCTGGCCAAGGCCGGTCCATTCGCCGGGCATCCCAAGGCCGATGCCGCCAAGTACGTCTTCGATGCCTTCCGGGAAAAGAACTTTATGATCGGGGCCTATTTCTCCAAGCCCGACTGGCATTGCGAGTGGTTCTGGAATCCGTATTACGCCACCCCGCGCCGCGGCATCAATTACAAGGTGGAGCAGCATCCGGACTGGTGGGAGAATTACGTCCGTTTCACCAAAAACCAGCTCACGGAACTCACCGGAGGCCGATACGGGAAACTGGACATTCTCTGGCTGGACGGCGGCTGGATCCGCGGAGACCAGGTGGGACTTGACGAGGTTCTGCCCGAGGCCCGTCGCGTGAGCCCGGGCCTCATCTGCGTGGACCGCACCATCCAAGGCCCCAACGAGAACTACCAGACACCCGAACGCAGTGTCCCGGACCGTCAGATCGACCATCCCTGGGAATCCTGCATCACCCTGGGCAACGACTGGGGCTGGACGCCGCGCCGCAATTACAAGACAGCCCGCAAGGTGATTGACATCCTGGCCGAGATTGTGGCCAAGGGCGGCTGCTTCGTGCTGGGCGTGGGCCCCACCCCTACCGGCATCATCGAAGAGCCGGCCGTAGTGATTCTGCAAGAAATCGGGGAATGGCTGGGCCGATGCGGAGAAGCCATCTACAACACCCGCATCACCTCCAAATACAACTGCGGACAGACCTGGTTCACCGTCTCCAAGGACGGGAAAACCGGCTATGCCGTCTATGCCCTTCCCGACGGGGAAACGCTCCCCGCAGAGCTTCACTGGTGCGGCAACCTGCCTAAGGGCGGAAAAGTCACCATCCTCAACAATGGCAGAAAGGTCAAAGCCACTGTCAAGGACGGTAAGGTAACGCTGAAACTTCCCAAAGGGCTGAGGCAAGAACCGCTGGCCCTGAAATTCAGCCTTTAGGGACTAGCCCCGCAACCTGGCGACGAACTCTCCTATTTCTGCACAAATACACGCACCGACCCTTCAGCGGTGGGCCAGCTCCAGCAGATAAGTAATAATCTGAAGGGCCTGCTGTGCGTTTTCCATCTTGTAGCGGTGCTCCTTCACATAGGCCTTGAGAGCGATCGACTCGTCCGGGAAGGCCTTGTACAGGTCTTTGAGCCGACGGGCCTGGTACTCTTTGCCGCCTACGGAGAAGAAATAGCTGTTCTCGCTCCGGCTTTGCCAGATTTCCGGAGACAGGGCGCCGGTGCCGCTGTAATGGCCCTCGCCGGAAGTTACCTCCACATCGGGATTGTTCCAAAGGGTCTGGACGTTGCTGTGCGTAGCGACGCCCAGGGCACCGGCCGATCCCATATGGACCCTTTTGAATTTCCAGTTTACAAACACGGTGTCCTTTTGCAGGGCCAGGCGCTCGCAGAGGAGGCCTTGCTTTCGCACGAAAGTGTGTCCGCTTACCTTGATGGAATCCAGTCGGTACAACTGCGTGAGCTCCATCAGGACGTCTCCCTGGAAATAGTAGATCCGCTGTCCCAGCGCGTCAATGTTCATCTTCACCTGCTGGGGCCGATGGACGCCGTTCACGTAGATGGAGCCCGAAGGGAAATCGGGGAACAGGTAAACCTGGCGCTGTTGGGCGGCAGCGGATACGCAAATCGCAGAAAGAAGAAAAAGGGATAAGAAGCGTTTCATTGTCAAGGTATTAAAAGGGCAGCCCGGGGAAGGGCCGCCCTTGATAACTTCAGGAATCAGGTGTTCTACTTAAGAGCCCACCACAGCGGAGTAACCGTGTTCTCGTCCGTCATACCCATCAGGGAGAGGGCGTTCTGGTACTGCTCGGGGCTGGCGTTCTTGAAGGAGTTGGGATAGTTCATACGCTGGGCGTAGTAACCCACCTTCTGGCCGTTCTTGTAAGAATCCTTGGTCCAGCCGTTCAGGAAGGGGAACTCGGTGGAACCCACGGGGATCTCCCAGAAAGGAAGACCGGTACGACGGTGGTCGCTCCAGTTCTCCAGGGGCAGCCAAGGCGTGTTGGCGATGTACTTCTGGGTGATGATCTTGGTGAGTTTGTCGTTGAGGGCCTTTCCATAGAGGGTCTTGGAAGCCACGGGATACTTGTACTCGGTGGTCTTGAGGGTTCCGCTCACAGGGTCCGTGTAATTAATGGTGTAATTGACGGGCTCGGCGGTGTGGGTGTACTTCACGGAAGTACCCACGCGGTTGTAATCCTCGGAGTTGATGTAGGCGTCGTAGTTGGCGTCCACGCTCAGGTACTCGAAGCTGGCCTTGATACCGGCCTCGTAGGCAGCCTGGTCGGAGATGCCCACATTCCAGCCGCGGAGGGCGGCCTCGGCCAGGAGGAAGTAGGTCTCCCAAGGGCCGAAGAACACGCGGTACTCGTTGTTGTTGCGATAGCGCTCCTGGAGCTGGGGATACGTCCTTCCGTAGTGGGTCTTCTCGTTCTCGACATAACCGCTGTTGGAGAACTTGTCATCATAGCTATAGCCGCAGATGAGGCCGTTCCATGCATAGGAAGCGTCCACAGCTTTGCCGGCAGCAGCCTTGTCGGGATAGACATAGACGGGAACTTCGGCGCGCGGGAAGGTAGCATAACCGGTCTCGATACGCTTGTCGTAGTCACCGGGAATGACATAGTAGGCGAAGGCGCGAGGGTCGATCTTGGAAGGAAGACCGTCGAAGAAATAACCCACGGTAGGGCTGTCGGAGTACACCTCGTAAACGGCGTTTCCGCTGTCGTCAAGCATATTCACTCCCAGGTAGGAGGCGGCATCCTTGATGTAAGGGCCGTAGGTCGCGGCTACCTCTTCGGCGCTAGGAGCGCTCTTGTAGAAGCGTCCGCCCTTGTCCAGGAGGATATCCTCGGTCTTGGCACCGCCCAGGTTGGTCATGAGGTTGGCCATGGTCATGGACAGCGTCTGCCAGTCCCAGGTACGGCTCATGACACCGGACAGATCCCACCAGCCGTTCTTTTCCTGAACGCGGAAGGTGCCGTCGATGGTGCGGATACCGCTGCCGGCGGCGACGGCCTTCTCGAATTCGGCCTTGGCGGTGGCAGGCTGCACCTCGGAAAGGCGCATGGCGGTACGCATCCACATGGAAATACCGAAGTTCTTCCACTTGAGGGGATCCAGCTGATAGGCCGGGTCTCCCTTCTGCTCATCGGAAGTGGCGGTGGTGTTGAGGTCGAGTTCGGCAATGGCGGCGGCCAGCTCGGCATACATGAACTTGTAGCATTCCTCGACGCTCTTGTACTCGGGAGTGGTGGACTCGAAGTCGGTGGTGAAGGAACCGAAGGAATCCACGAACTCGGTCATCAGGTACACGCGCCAGATGCGGGCGGCACTCTTGACATTGGTATAGAAGACAACGTCGCGGGCACCGAGCGAACCGCTTGCGATGGCATCGTCGGCAATCTTGATGGCGTTGTTGGCGGAAGTGACGCAGTTACGGGTGAGGTTGTACAGGCAACCGGCCCACTCGTCGTTGGAACGGCCCACGGCACGGCCGCCGTTCTCACCGTCCTGGCGGGCGATATCGGCCCAATAGAGGACGAAGACACGCTCGGCGTCGTTGGGGTTCTGCTGGTCGGACACGATGGACTTGTCCAGCGCCCACTGGGGTTTCAGGTCGGCTGCACCGGCGGCTTTGGGGTTCTTGTTGATCTCCTCGAAGTCGCTGCAGGCAGCAAGGGTGAGAATACCAGCGGCAATAGCGAATATTTTATTCATTTTCATATCTATGCAAGATTAGAATCCGAAGGATACGTTGAATACATAGGCACGAGAAGTAGGTGCGGCACCGTACTCGAAGCCAATGGCGTTGGTAGAGGTGGCGAAGATGGATTCCGGATCCAGACCACGCATCTTGCTGTAAATCATCAGCACGTTGGTGCAGGAGAAGCCCACCTTGACAGACTGGAAGATGTTCTGCCCGCGGAGGATGCTCTTGGGCAGGTTGTAGGCGATGGAAATGTTACGGAGACGGACGTTGGTGGCGTCGTAGAGGTTCTCCTCGGAGATACCGAGGTTACCGCCGGCGCGACCGGAAATCTGCTGCCAGTACTTTTCACCGGTGGTTTCCGTGGTGTTAACCTTGTAGTTGTCACCGTCCTTCTGGACACCGTCTACGATCATCTTCTCGCGGCCTTCGAGGGTCCAGGCGGCGGTACCGGCGTTCTCCATGGTGCCCAGGGTACCGGAGAACATCTTGCCACCGATGCGGGCGTCGATCTGGAAGCCGATGGTGAGGTCTTTCCAGGTGAAGTTGTTGATCCAGCCCAGGTTGGCCACAGGGTTCTGGTTGCCCAGATAGTGGGAGCCGCTGGCTGCGGTAGGAAGACCGTCACCGTTGAGGATGAGCTTGCCGAAGTGAGGGCTGGTCTCATCTTCCACGCGGGCGTACTTGGTGCCGTAGATGTCACCGTATTCGCCGCCCACCTTGGCGATGATGCGGAGGTTGTCGTAACCGCCGAGGCTGTATTCCTCAACACCGTCGGCCAGATCGATGATCTTGTTCTTGTTGGTGGAGAAGTTCAGGGTGGAGCGCCACAGGAAGTTGTTGTTGCGGATAGGTTCGGCATTCAGCACCACTTCCCAACCGCTGTTCTGGATGTTACCGGCATTGACCTTCTTGCTGGAATAGCCGATGGCGGCGATGGGCAGGTTGATGAGCTGGTTGGTGGCGTTGGTCTTGTACCAGGACACGTCAACACCGATGCGGCCGTCCAGGAAACGCAGGTCGAGACCGGCTTCCCAGGACTTGATGAGCTCGTTCTTCACGTCGTCGTTGTACAGGGTGCCCTGAGAGTTCACGATGGGGTTGCCGAAGTTGTCGGTGCCCATGGTGTACACGTTGTAGAGCTGATAGGGATCCATATCGTTACCCACCTCGGCATAGGAGCCGCGGAGCTTGGCGAAGGTGAGCCACTCGGGCTTGTCCCAATACTTGGCCAGCATATCCGTGATGACCCAGGACAGGGACACGGAAGGATAGAGGTAAGAACGGTTCTTGGGAGACAGGGTGGAGGTCCAGTCGTTACGCAGGGTTGCATCGAGGAACACCCAGCCGCCGTAGTTGAGCTGAACGCTGCCGTAGAGGGAATTCATCTTGCGGTGGCTGTAGCTCTCGGATACGGAAGGCTTGTTGGTACCGTTGTTCACGTCGAACAGGTTGGGGATCAGGAGAGGGCTCTGGCTGGAGGACAGGCCGCGGTTCTCGCGGTCCATCAGGTTGCCGCCGAAGGTGGCGGAGGCGCCCAGGTCTCCGATGAGGTGGTCTTCGTGGGCCTTCAGGAGGAAGGAGAAGTTGTTCTCATAGAAGCGGCTCTCGCCCATGCTGTAGGAACCGGTCGGGCTTCCGGCGATCTTGTTGCCGGCGTAGAAGCGGCTCTCGGTCTCGGTGAAGTACATGTCGGAACCGAAACGGACCTCGGCGTTGAGCCAGCTGGTGATGTCGTAGCCCAGGGAGGCATTCATCAGGAAGCGGTTACGGACGTCCTGGTTGGTGCTGTACTTGGCATACCACCAGGGGTTGGAACCCATACGGTCGGGGTTGCCGAAGAAGAACATCTCACCATTCTTGTCCACGGCATCCTTGAAGTCGCGGATGTCCACGGAAACGGGCATCGTGTACATCTTGAGCATGTAGTTGGCGTTCACGTTGGAACCCGAAATGGGACGGTTGTTGGCCTGGATGCGGATGTACTGGATCTTGGCGTCGAAGTGCCATCTGTCGTCCTTGCCGAAGTTGGACGTTCCGCGGAGCATGAAGTTGTTACGTCCGAGGGTGGCGCCGGGAACCTGGGCCACGTCCTTGGTACGGGTATAGGAGGCATAGATGCCGGTCTTTCCGTACTGCTGGGAGAAGGTGACGTTCTCGGTGTCGGTGATTCCGGTGTTGAAGAAGCCCTTCACATTGTCGAAGGCCTCCAGGCTGGTGCTGGTGCCATCCCACTTGGTGACGCTCTGGCCGGTGATCTTGGGACCCCAGCTGAGGACGGAAGTGTTGTCGAAGTTACCCAGGGTACCCTGACCGTACTCGGACTGCATCCGGGGACGGGTGAACTCGGTGGTGAAAGCCACGGTTCCGGTCACGGTGATGCCCAGACCAGGATTCTGACGGCCCTTCTTGGTGGTGATGAGAATAACACCGTTACCTGCACGGGAACCATACAGAGCGGCGGCGGAGGCACCCTTCAGGACGGTCATGGACTCCACATCCTCGGGGTTGATGTCCTGCAGACCGCTACCCATATCGGCAGAAGGGTTCCAGAAGTCGTTGTTGGAGGCACCGACAAAGTTGTCCATCGGAACGCCGTCCACCACGATGAGGGGCTGGTTCAGGCTGGTGAGGGAGTTGTTACCACGGAGGACGATACGGGAGGAAGCACCGGGACCGTTGGAAGAACGGACGATGGAAACACCGGCCACCTTACCCGTGAGGGCGTTGGCCAGGTTGCTTTCACGGGACTCCAGGAGGGCGTCGCCCTTGACGTCCTGGATGGCATAACCCAGCGTTTTCTTTTCGCGGGTGATACCCAGAGCGGTTACCACCGTGCCTTCCAGCATCAGGGCATCCTCTTCCAGGATTACGTTCACGGCACCGCCATTCCAGGTATAGTTCTGGGTGGCATAGCCGATGCAGGAAATCTCCAGCACGTCGCCCTGACGGACGCCGGGGAGGGTAAAGGAACCGTCCACATCGGTGATGGCACCGTTCTGGGTTCCCGCTACCTGCACAGCAGCTCCGATGACAGCTTCACCGGCAGCATCTTTCACAGTACCTCTGACCGTGCTCTGTGCAAAGGCCGTGAAGCCTGCAGCAAGCAACGCAAGGGTCAAGGTAACTCTTAAAAAGAGACTTTTCATGTGCGTTAGTTGGTTTTAAAGGTTAATAATGGTATAATATTGGTTTAGATTTTTGTAGCCTGTCTAATAGCAACCATTTGTGAACAAATGGGATAAAACTGTAGAAACTATGCAATTTGACTTTTTTACTCTATCCGAAGCCCATTACAAGCAGCGCTATCAGGTGGGCGAGATAAGCTATCACACCCTTTCGGGCGCACTTTCCGTACTGGGACAGTTCAGGAATTTCTGTACAGAGGTGAGAAGAATGGAACCGCCTCTGGCGGAGGGCATTACCAAAGAACTGCTCCAACAATACAAATTGTTTTGTTTGGAAAAAGGGAACAAGCAGGTAACGATAAATCGTAAACTGGTTCCCATTTTGCTAAGTTTGAAAAAGGCCGGAATAGGTGGTCTGGACTCAATTTATTTCCCTATGCGTACGCGTAGGTACGGCCAGGAGGCCGGGCGGATTTCTCCGGAAGACAATGAGCTTGTGCATCACCTGAACGACGCACAGTTGAGACAATTGATGCAATTCGGTCGAAATACCCGAAGAAAAACCGCTCGAAAAGCCTTGAGCCTGTTCTTTTTCTCCTTTCATGCCTGTGGACTGCGTATTTCCGATATCGTCACTCTGGAATGGCAGCACGTTGACCTCCGAAAAGCACGTCTGTCGAAAGTGTCGGTAAAGACCAAATCGCTCATTACCATCCCTTTATCTGCTCCGGCCATAGATATTTTACGCCGATACAAGGGGCTTAACCGAAGATTTGTCTTTGGGCTTATTCCGGAAAACACCAACCTTGATGATGACGCTGCGTTGGCAAAAGCTATAGACTACCGGAACCGTTCGGTGCGGCAGGTTCTGAACGGAGTGGGGCGTCGCTTGGATTTTCCATTCCCCTTGGGGATGCATGTTGCCCGTCATACTTTTGCTGTCAAAGCCCTCAATTCCACCAGACTGAATGTACATATGATCAGTCGCCTGCTGGGCCACTCTTCCGTACTTGTAACTGAGAAAGTCTATGCTCGTTTTTTACTCCCCACGCTGGCCAACGAGGTGAGAAAAAGCCTTTCTTTTAATGAATTTGTTGCTGATTTTTAATAAAATAGCAGTTTTTCAAAAAAAAATGATTACATTTGTAAAATGAACCTTTAAGGAATTTAACTGAAGCCTTATTAAACATTCCCATTTGTTCACAATTCTTTTCTAAAAAAAATGTTTATATTTGTAAAATGAACCTTTAAAACTTAATTGAAACTTTATTAAACATTCCTATCTGTTCACAATAGGGAAAGATGCTACCCCCAATTTGTAATCCTAAACCTAAATTCCAATATTATTAACCTTAAAACCAACTAAAGCACATGAAAAATCTCTTTCTGAGACTTGCCGTGACTTTTGCACTGCTGGGAGCAGGCGTTGTCGCCTTTGCCCAGAATACGGTCACCGGCACAGTGAAAGATGCGTCCGGTGAACCCGTCATCGGAGCTTCTGTGTTTGTAAAGGACACCCAGAACGGCACCATCGTGAACGTTGACGGCACCTTTACCCTCTCCAATGTGCGCTCTGGCGACGTGCTGGAAATCTCCTGCATCGGCTACGCTTCCCAGACCCTTACATGGAACCGCGGTCCCGTGAACGTGGTCCTGGCCGAGGATGCCGAAATGCTGGAAGGCACGGTCGTCACGGCACTCGGTATCCGCAGGGACCAGAAGGCCCTGGGTTACGCCGTGACCGAACTCAAGAGCGAAGAACTGAATGCCAACCTCATCAACCCCGTCTCTGCCCTGCAGGGAAAGGTGGCCGGTGTGGAAATCAACGGCTCTGACGGCGGCATGTTCGGCCGTAACAAGATTCTCATCCGAGGCGCCTCCACCCTGGGCAAGAACAACCAGCCCATCTTCGTGGTGGACGGCATCATCCTGGACAACGACGTGGTGGACCCGTCCGCCGACTGGGATGCCAGCAACCTGGACTACGGCAACCAGCTCAAGAACCTGAATCCGGATGACTTCCAGTCCGTGTCCATCCTGAAAGGTGCCGCCGCCACCGCCCTCTACGGTTCCCGCGGTCTGAACGGCGCCATCATCATCACCACCAAGAACGGTCGCGGGTCCCGCGGCCTGGGCCTGTCCTTCACCCAGACCCTCGGTTTTGACAAAGTGACCTCCGGCCCCACCTTCCAGAACACCTTCATGGAGGGTTACTTCTCCGGATACGGCAACTATTTCGGCTGCGCCTCCAACTACGACATCCACCGGATGAACGTCTGGGCCGACGGTACCACCAACGTGCCTTCCCTCTTAAAGCTGTACAGCAACATCGGCGCATGGGGCCTGTCCTATGGTAACCGTTTCGATGCCTATGACGAAATCGAGTGGGTGGACGGAAACCGGATTCCTTCCAAAGCCAAGGAGAACAACTTCGTCGATGCCTACAACACCGGCTTCAACACCAACACGAACTTCACCCTGTCCGGCGGCAACGAGAAGAGTTCCATCTATGCTTCCATTTCCGAGAAGTACAGCAGCGGTACCCTTCCCAACAACAGCTTCAACCGTTTCAACGCCCTCCTTAAGGCTACGCACAAGCTGAACAACGCCATCGAGGTGGAAGGTTCCGTAACCTTCACCAACTCCACGGCCCGCAACGCACAGCCCAACATCGGCCAGAACTTTATCGGTGAAGGTGGTCAGTTCGACCGCACTTACGACGCCAAGTACTTCCGCGACAAGTACAAGGGCGCCCACGGTGGTCTTGCCCAGACTTCCTATGGCGACGAGTGGGGTTCCATCCCGGGCCGCGACGTGTGGTGGAGTATCTGGGAGAACAACACGACCCAGAAGGAAACGGTGGTGCGTCCCAACCTGAAGCTCACCATCCAGTTCGCCCCCTGGCTCAAATGGGTGACCGACGGCAGCTTCAACTACTACTACACCCGCCAGGAGACCAAGCGTCCGGACCCCGGCTATGCCAACTCCGGAAACAACGGTTACTATTCCCTGTCCAACAATACCCAGGAGCAGACCAACCTGAACACCAACTTCATCTTCGACTATAAGATCAACGAAGACTGGCAGATCGGCGGCTTCCTCCGCGGCGAATACTACAACAACTACAAGGTGGGAACCTCCGCCTGGACCGATGGCGGTCTGGTGGTACCCAACCGTTATTTCCTGGACAACTCCCGGAATCCCATTAAGGGAAGCGGATCGGTGAGCGGCACCAAGAGGATGCTTTCCGTCGTCGCCCAGGCCACCGCTTCCTACCGGGACCTGCTGTTCCTGGAAGCTACGGCCCGTAACGACTGGTCTTCGGCCCTCGTGTATGCCGACAAGCACGGCAACTACTCCTTCTTCTATCCTTCCCTGAGCGCCTCCTGGCTGCTGCACGAGACCTTCGATTTCCCAAAGAGCATCTCCTTCTTCAAGCTGCGCGCCTCCATCGCCCAGGTAGGTAACGATACGGATCCGTATATCATCAATTCCGCTTACAACATCAACAACTTTATCCACACCAGCGGTGAAAGCGGCGTCAACTACATGACCATCCCCGGTGACGTTTACGACTCCAACATCAAGCCCGAGCGCAAGACCTCCTGGGAAATCGGCGTGGACTACCGAATGTTCAACAACCGTATCGGTGTGGACGCCACCTTCTACAAGGAGAACACCCGCGACCAGATCATGCGCGTCACCCTGCCCGGCGCCTCCGGCGTGAACGGAGCCCTCATCAATGCCGGTAACATCCAGAATATGGGTGTCGAGCTGGCCCTGAACACCGTTCCCGTGGAAACCAAGAACTTCTCCTGGGACCTCAACTTCACCTTCACCAAGAACTGGTCCAAGATTGTGGAACTGAGCGACCTCGTAGCCAACTACATCAGCCTTCAGGGTAATGCCGATTACGGTAACTACCGTATCGGCTCCGTGGCCAAGGTGGGCGGCACCTACGGCATCCTGATGTCCGACAAGATGCCTTTGAAGGACTACACGTATGACGATGACGGCAACATCACCGGCGGCTCCGGTCTCCCTGTCCTGTACAACTGGCAAACCAGCACCGGCACCACCCTTATCCGCAGAAGCGGAAAGGTGGAGGAAATCGGCAACTCCGTTCCCGACTTCCTCGGCTCCATCAACACCGGCTTCCGCTACAAGAGAGTCACCCTCCGTGCCTCCTTCGACGCCCGCTTCGGCGGTTATGTCGCTTCCTATCCTTCCCACTACGGTACCGCCTACGGTTACCTGGCCACTTCCCTGAAGGGCGCCGACGCCGCTCACGGCGGTGTCACCTACACCTCCCGCTGGGACGGCATCACCTATGACGACGGTATCATCCCCGAGGGTATCTTCCCCAAGGGCACCAACATTCCCCAGCCAGACGGCTCCTCCTACACCGTGGGTGACGGCCAGTGGGGCACCGGTGAAACCTTCGCCGAAGTGTATGCCAAGGGTAAGGTGGATCCTTGCCACGCCTCTTCCTGGACCTACTACACCAACAGCTGGGGTAACGGTGTCGTGAATGACAACTGGTTCACCAAACTCAGCTACATCGCCTTCCGCGACGTTTCCATCGCCTGGGCCATTCCCGACAAGTGGGCCAACGCCATCAAGTGCCAGGGTATCACCCTCCAGGCCAATGCACACAACCTGGGTTATCTTCTGAACACCATGCCCAACAAGGAAAATCCGGAATCCGTCCGCGGTACCGCCGCCTCCGAGTTCCGTATCCGTAACCTCCAGGGCGTGACGACTTTCTTCACCTTCACCATCAACGCAAGATTCTAATTCAGGCAAGCACTATGAAAGCATATAAAATATTCATTGCATTAGCGCTGCTCACGGTAGCAGGCCTCACCTCTTGCCGCGACCAGTTTGCCGAACTGAACCAGAAGCCGGATGCCGTCACCACGGCCGAACCGTCCTTCCTGGCCACCCGTGCCCAGACCCTGTTCGAAACCAACGACTATTTGTTCTGGTTCTATAACCACTCCCTGTACTTCAGATGGACCCAGATGGGTGCCTCCGGCGTTTTCACCGAGGGCTCCTACGGTATGGACGGCTCTGCGGTGCACCGCCAGACCAGCTATATCACGATGCTCACCTATCGGAACGATATCAACAAGTATATCAAGACCTACGAGCATCCCGAGTTCCAGGCCTATGCCGATATGTGCGGCGTCCTGGCCATCTATGGCGCCCTTTACGCCATCGACATCAACGGAGACATCCAGTACACCGAAGCTTCCCTGTACACCCAGGGCGGTCCCCTCACCCCGAAGTACGACAGGGTGGAAGAGCTGTACGACCTGTTCGTAACGGAACTGGACGGCTACATCGCCACCTTCAAGGATGACAAGCAGGTGGTGGTGGCCAAGCAGGACATCATCTACAACGGAGACCTGACCAAGTGGGCCAAGCTGGCCAACTCCCTCAAGCTGAAGATTGCCGTGCGCCTGTACGCCAACAATCCCGGCAAGGCCGGACAGATTGCCCAGAGCGTCGTTTCCAGCGGCCTGTACATCGACAGCCTGGAAGATGCCTTCATCTTCCACAAAGCCGATGCCGCCACCGGCGGTGACCTCGCTTACCAGACCGGAAACAGTGTTTCCATGATGGGTGCCAGCGAGAACGTCATCAATTATATGGTGAACGGTCTGGATCCCCGCGTGCGTTTCTTCTACACCAAGAACGGATTCAACTCCAAGATTATCCAGGAATTCATCGACGAAGACAAGTATGACAAGCTTCCTCCTTTTGTCCAGGAGAACATCAACCTGGATGAAGAGGGGAACTTCGCCTCCTACAAGCTGGGAGAACCCTGGAACCGTTATCACGGACGTCCCATCGTCTGGGAACTCTCCGACGAGTACAAGAAATGGGAAGGAACCTACTTTGATTACACTGACCGCTACCAGCTCACCGTGGGTGACGCCAACAAGTCTTACGGCATCTTCTCTTCCCTGACGGAAGAAATGATCCGCGGACGTTGCGGCTACACCGTTCCCACCATCCCCGGCGGTCCCGTAATCCAGGACAATGCCCAGGTTCCCTGGTGGGGCATGTACCTGGGTGCCGGTGAAGTCAACCTGTATCTGGCCGAGCTCCGTCAGTTGGGTGCCATCAGCACCGGCTCCGCCCAGGCCTATTACGAGAAAGGCGTAGAACTCTCCGTCCGTGAGTGGGACTTCGTGGCCGGAAAGAACAAGATCCCTTATTACGGCACCACCTATGGGTATGATCCGCTGGAAGAGAGCATCGAGCTCAAGGATGGCGAAATCGCCGCCATGCTGGCTACCGACGCCGTGAAATGGGACGGTTCCCTGGAGAAGATTTATCTGCAGCAGCTGATGAACTTCACGATGCTTCCCAACGAGCTGTATGTCACCGCCCGTCGCTCCGGTTATCCGAAGGTGGGCTCCAAGCTGCTCCCGCTGGTGCAGTTCGACAAGTTCCAGCTCACCGCGGTTCCCCGCCGCTTCGAGTTCTCCGAGCCACTCGTAACCGATATCATGTACGATATCCGTATGGCCAACTTCAGGGAACAGGGATTCACCCCCGGCAAGAACCAGTCCGGCATGGGCCACGCCTCCACTTCCCTGCTCAACACCGAGCGCCTGTGGCAGGATAAGAACGCTCCCCAGTGGGGTGCCGGTAAGTAAGCAGGCTCGATGTTTACATTCATTCAGGCGGCGCTTGATTGCGCCGCCTGATTTTACAAAAATGACCATGAAACGCATTGTCGCCGCCCTTTTGGGCATCTTTCTTCTGAGCCTGAACGCAGGCGCTCAGAAAGTGTTTTACCTTTTTCCGGAGTTTACAGACGGTGAAATCCTCTTCCAGGGGATGTCCCGCCCGGCCCGGGTAAAGATGAACATTGACGCGATAGGTCAGCGTATCTTCTACTTTCAGGGAGATATGCTGATGGAACTCACCAATCCCGACATGGTGCGCACGATCAAACTGGGAGAGAGGATGTTCCTGATGAAGGAAGGACTCCTGTGCGAGGCTATCCGGCAGTGGGAAAGTTTTACCCTGCTGGTTAACTGGAAGTTCAAGAACGTAAACGTGGGCGCAAAGGGCGCGATGGGCGCCACCACCCAGAACAAGGTGGATGTCCTGTGGACCCATTCCCTTCCCGGAGAGGAAGTAAACGGCGAAGGCCGATACGCCCAGATGGGCGAGTATGCCCAGGATCTGTGGAAGATGAAGGGAGACAACACCTACTTCTTTACCCTTGCGGGCAGAGAATACAAGGCCAAGCGCCTGCAGGACCTGTACAAAGCCTTCCCTTCCGTCTCCAAAGAGCTGAAAGCCTATGCCCGGGAGGGCAACCTCACCCTGGAAAAGGCCGACGATGCCGCCAGGGTCATCGGCCACCTGGTTTCCCTCCTTCAGTAATCTCCATCAAGAGCCGGACTGAAAGATTCTTCACTTCGCTCAGAATGACATTCCCGCGTCATTATGAGGCAGAGCTTTGCATGCCTGGGAATCTACTTTCAGTCCGGCCTTTTTTTATCGGCAGAAAAAACGTATTTTTGTAAGATTAAATGAATTATCGTATGAAACGTTTTTTCCTCCCTGCCCTTCTTGTTCTGGCCTGCGCCTGCGGGCAAAAGGCTCCTGAAGCCCCTCAAATCCGTGTTTACAACGCTCCCAAGGCCACCGGCCCCATCCTCGTGGACGGTATCCTGGACGAGTCCGACTGGCAGCGTGCTCCCCTGTCGGAGCCCTTTGCCGACATCCGTGGCGTGGATTTCGAGCCCAAACCCACCAAGGAGACCCGGATGAAGATGCTCTGGGACGATGAGAACCTGTATATCGCCGGCATCATCGAGGAAGACAACGTGACGGCTTCCCTGACCGAGCACGACGCCATCATCTACCACGACAACGACTGGGAGGTGTTCATAGACCCCGACCAGGACGGTCGTTTCTACTTTGAAATCGAGCTCAACGCCTTCAATACGGTGATGGACCTGCTGATGGACCGCCCGTACCGCGACGGCGGCAAATTCTACCTGCCCTGGGATCTTCGCGGCCTCCAGACCGCCGTCCACGTGAACGGCACCCTCAACGACCCTTCCGACACCGACCGGGGCTGGACGGTGGAGATGGCCATCCCCATCGCCTCCCTGTGCGTGGAATTCCAGAAACCCGAGGAACTGCTCAAGATGGACTGGAAGATTGGCTTCTCCCGCGTGGAATGGCTCAAGGCCGGCGGTCCGGAAGAGAACTGGGTCTGGAACCCTACCGGCGTAGTGGATATGCACCAGCCGGAAAAGTGGGGAGTCCTGCATTTTGCGGAATGATAATTTTACCGATATGAAAAAGATACTGTTTGCTGCCGCAGTCGCCTTGCTGACTGCCTGCAGCCCCAAAACTGCGGAAGATTATGCTTCCTATGTAAATCCCAAGATTGGAACCGGCGGCCACGGCCATGTGTTCGTGGGGGCCAACGTGCCCTTCGGCTTTGTACAGCTGGGGCCCACCAGCATCCCGCAGAGCTGGGACTGGTGCTCCGGCTACCATGACAGTGACAACACCGTCATCGGCTTCAGCCACACGCACCTTTCCGGCACCGGCATCGGAGATCTCTTCGACATTACGGTGATGCCCACCATCGGCCCCACCACGCCGAACCGCGGCACGGAAAATGATCCGCAGAGCGGCGCCTGGAGCTACGCCGACCGCAGCAAAGAAGTGTGCGAGCCCGGCTATTACAGCGTTCCGCTGGAGCGCTACGGGATTACGGCCGAAATGACCGCCACCTCGCGCGTGGGCTTCCACCGCTACACCTTCCCTGCTTCCGACGATGCCAAGCTGCTTTTCGATATGGAGAATGGCGGTTGCTGGGACCATGTGACAGAAACGGACTTCGAGGTAGTGAAGGACGAAAACGGCCAGGTGAAAGCCCTGGGCGGCTACCGGTTCTCCACCGGATGGGCCAAAAACCAGAAGCTTTTCTTCTGGGCCGAATTCTCCCGTCCGGCCAAAGATTTCTCCGTAAAAGAGAACACGGCCGACGACAGGGAGAAACGCAACCTCAAACCCATCTACGGATATCTTTCACTGGGCAGCACCACCGAAGGTGAACAGGTATTGGTGAAACTGGCCCTCTCCCCCGTCTCGGTGGAAGGTGCCAGGGCCAATATGGCCGCAGAACTTCCCGGCTGGGACTTCGAGGCCGTCAAAGCCGCCGCCCGCACCGCCTGGAACGAGGAACTGGGCAAGGTAAGCATCGAGACCGACAATGCCGACGAGCGCGCGGTCTTCTACACCGCCCTTTACCATACGATGATCGCCCCCAGCCGGTACAACGACGTGGACGGCCAGTATCGCGGCAGCGACGATGTCGTGCGCCGGGGAGATTTCCAGAACTATACCACCTTCTCCCTCTGGGACACCTACCGCGCCGCCCATCCGCTGATGACCCTCATCCATCCCGAGAAGATGAACGATATGGTGGCCACGATGTACCATATCTACAAGGAGCAGGGAGACCTTCCCGTCTGGCACCTGATGGGTAACGAAACCGACTGCATGGTGGGCAATCCCGGCCTCATCGTCTTTGCCGACGCCGTGGTGAAAGGCTTCCGCGCCGGCCTCACCGACGATGAAATCATCGAGGCGATGACCGCCACCGCCACCCGGCCCGACCGCGGCCAGGACCTCCGCATGCAGTATGGATTCATCCCCGCCGACCTCTACCACGAATCCGTGGCCAACGACATGGAATATGCCATCGCCGATGCCGCCCTGGCCAATGCCGCCGACTTCCTGGGACGGGACGATGTGGCCCAGCAGTATCGCGAGCGCAGCCACTCTTACCGTCATTTCTGGGATCCGGAGCTGCAGTTTATGCGCGGCCGGAAGACCGACGGCAGTTTCACCGAGCCCTTCGACCCCATCTACTCCCGCCACGACACCTCGGACTACACCGAGGGCACCGGCTGGCAGTACCTGTGGCTGGTCCCGCAGGACGTGGACGGCCTGGTGGAACTGTTCGGCAGCAAGGAAGCCACCCTGGCCAAGCTGGACGGCCTGTTCGAGGCACCGGACCACGTGGTTGGCGAAAACGCCAGCCCCGACATCTCCGGCCTGATCGGCCAGTATGCCCACGGCAACGAGCCCAGCCACCACACCATTTACCTGTACAGCCTGCTGGGCGCCCCGGAGAAAGCCGCCAAGCGTCTTCGCCAGGTCTATGAGGAAATGTATTTCAACGATGTGGAAGGCCTCGCCGGCAATGAGGATGTGGGACAGATGAGCGCCTGGTATGTGCTGTCTTCCATGGGCTTCTACCAGGTGGAACCGGCCTGCCCGAGGTTCTGGTTCGGCCTGCCGCTGTTCCGCAAACAGGCGCTGAAGGTATCCGGCGGAGAATTTGTCATCAAGGCCGAAGGTCCCCTGGACGGACACATCGCCTCGGTGAAACTCAACGGCCGGCCCCACGAGCTTCCCTATATCGAATACAAGGATATCGTGGCCGGAGGTACCCTGGAATATACCTTGGCACGCTGAACCCTGTCATTCTGAACGAAGTGAAGAATCTGTAATCCTGTCAAAAAATGCATCCACTGAAATTCAAGCCCATCCTCAAGACCATTGTCTGGGGCGGGGAAAAGATTGCCCCGTATAAAGAGATAAAGACCGAGCAGAATCATATCGGCGAAAGCTGGGAGCTTTCCGGCGTCCACGGAAACGAGAGCGTGGTGGCCGACGGGCCGCTGGCAGGCCGCAGCATCGCCGATCTGGTGAAAGAGTACAAAGGAGAACTCATCGGCAAGCACGTGTATGAGAACACCGGGGACGAGTTTCCCCTGCTGATCAAGTTCATCGACGCCCTGACGGACCTTTCCATCCAGGTGCACCCCGATGACGAACTGGCCGCCCGCCGGCACAACGGCTCCAAGGGCAAGACGGAGATGTGGTATGTGGTGGATGCCGAGCCCGGCGCCCACCTGCTGGCCGGCCTCACGGAACACATCACCCCCGAGGAGTATGCCGCCAAAGTGGCCGACGGCAGCATCACCGACGTCCTCGCCCGCCACGAAGTGCATCCCGGAGACGTATTCTTCCTGCCCGCCGGCCGCATCCATGCCATCTGCGGCGGCTGCTTCATCGCCGAAATCCAGCAGACCTCCGACATCACCTACCGCATCTACGACTACGGCCGCCTGGGCCTGGACGGCAAGCCGCGTGAGGTGCATACCGAGCTGGCCAAGGAGGCCATCGATTATAAGGTGTATGACAATTACCGCACGGAGTACAGTCCCGTGAAGGACGAGGAAGTGGAACTGGTGAGTTGTAAGTATTTCACCACCAGCCTGTACGACCTCACCCTCCCCTATGCCAAAGACCTTTCCGAACTGGATTCCTTCCTGGTGGTGATGTGCCTGAGCGGCCACGGCACCCTGGAGGTGGACGGCGAGGAAGTCTCCGTGCACCAGGGAGAGACGGTGCTGGTCCCCGCATCGGCCGATGACATCTGCTTCGTCCCCGAAGACGGCGGAATGAAACTCCTCACCTCGCACCTGTAGAGGGGAGGAGCATTTCACTGCCCTGCGGGCGTGATTTGACCGCGCCCCCAGGGCGTAGCTGGCTTGTTTGAACTGCAAAATGCATCGACGAAAAGCGGGAAAGAATGGAGCGATGAGGAGATTGACCAACTAATCGGCGAATATAGAAAGGCGAAGAAATGATTTTTGCAGTAATCGACACGAACGTCCTTGTCGCGGCCGTTAAAACGAAAAAATCAGACTCTTCCAGCTCCCAGATTCTCTCTCTGGTTTTCGCCGGTGTTATCAAGCCCCTGGTGAGCAAAGAGATTCTGACGGAATACCGTGACATCCTGAATCTGCCGGTCCTGGAACTGGATTCGAACAAAGTCGCAGATGTTCTGGAAAAGTTTTCCGAGGACGGGCTCTATCCGGGCCGCACGCCTTCAGAAGATGTGTTCCCAGATGAGATAGACAGAATATTCTATGAGATTTCCCTTTCCGTGGAAGAATCTCATGTTGTAACCAACAACGTCAAGCACTTCCCAAAATCAGTACGTGTCGTTACTCCGAGCGAAATGCTGATGCTTCTCTGTGATTTAGGTGAGATTTAAACATCAATGAACAGTGTAGCTGCCCGACAGGATAGCCTTTTCTTCCTCATGAACGACCTTCTCAAGTTCCTTCATCTTCAAGGCGGTCCTAACTTTCTGTACGGTCTTTGTCGATAGTTCACACTCCCCCGCCACCTGGCGCTCGGTGCTCTGGCGTTCTCCGGTCGACGAGACGCGGGCGTATATGACTGCCTTGTTGTCCATCTTTTCTCCGATTAGACCCATAAACTGGAATTTACTTGTTCGATAATTCCTTGAAATTCACATAATAAAGTCCAATGATTGCAGAAATGGACAAAAGATTTAGGACGACGATGGCAATCCTGGGCAAAGAGATAACATCGTATGCGTTAATCAGTCCAAGAATAGCCCACACGATGACAAATACACGACAGATAATACTCATTATCTTTAATCTTTTCTTCTCTTCCATAACAAATGAAGTAACTATGTTTGTAATCCAAATGAAGAACGCTCTCAGGGGCTTGTCGGCCCCTGCCGCTTGGCAGACCCCCGATTTATCAGTGAAAATAGTAACAATAATCTTTGATAAGTGCTCCCATCTTAATGAAAAATAGATATGTTGATGTGAAGATAGACACATTTCTCCTTGTTTCCAAGTATCTGGTGCCACATTCGGGTCGGTCACTTTTGGTCACCTTTTCCGCTTATTGTTTGAATACACCGAAGTATAATTTAAACTGTTAAGGGTCATAGCTTTCGATAGCTACCAAGAATACACGATAGCCACCGATACAGCTATATCCGCCCGAGGCACGGTTACTCCTTGCGCCAGCGCTTTAGGTGCGGGAAATACAATTTCATTTGCCGCAACTCTGACAAAACTACATTTCCATATTGACTATCGCTTGATTTCCGTTGTCTGGCGAATATGGTCAATCATCAGTTGCAAAACCTCTGTGCAAATGCCCTGGTTCCAATAGGGCTTTCCCACCCAGTAACCCACCAGCGGCTCGCCCTCGCGGGACGGGAGATGGTTGCCTTCACAAGGCAGATAACCCATTGCGCCGATAGCTTCGCCCGCCCCCTTGAGCTCTATGGCCCAGGTGGTGTCATTGTAGAAAATGGTCCGGATTACTTCCAGGCTTTCCTCTACAGATTTATGCGGCGGCCAGCCTGCACGCGGCCCGACTTCCGGGTCGGAAGCATACTTGAAGAGTGCCTCTGCGTCTGATTCGCGCCAAGGGCGCAATAGGATTCTATTTGTTTCCATCCTATTCAAAATGGACCTTGCACACTGACAGATAGTATGTGTCTGTCAGGGATGCTTTTCCTTGGTAGAACAGATAGACCTGGCCGTCGTCGTCCCGGAATACACCGGGATGGCCGCTTTCTCCTGCGTTCCAGGTTCCTTCGGCCCCGTGGGTGAACAAAAGGCCGTCGGGGGCAATCCTTTGATAGTGATATCCATCCGTGGATGTTGCCAGGCCGATTTGCTGTCCTTCGTGATTGTAGGCTCCTGCGTAGAACATATACCAGACACCTTTGTGCTCCACTACGGTGGCGGCCTCCGTGCAACTCATCTCCCAAGGGTACTCGGGCTGCATCAGCGGGCCGTCCACGGACAGCAGGGTCCATTTATCCGGGCCATAATCGCTTCCGTAGGGTGCCTCCGCCATTCCCATAATCTGGTAGGTGGCGGTTTTGTCCCGGGTGGCGAACAGCAGGATGAGTTTGTCGCCGACGCGATAGACTTCGGCATCAATGGAGCGCTTGATGGACCAGGAAGTCTCCGGGACGATGATGGGCCTGTCGCAGGTGTTTGTGAAGGTAATTCCGTCCTCACTGGTGGCGTGCCAGATATTGCTCACTCCATCGGTCCCGTCCCAGGCCATCTGGTAAAACAGGTGAATGGTTCCGTCCAATATCCGCACGCAGGGGGCCACGGCTCCGCGGAGAGGATGGCCCTGCGAGTCCCGCAGGTCAAGATCTCCCACCCTTGTCCAGTTGACCAGATCCCGGCTGGTGGCAATGGCGCTGTGCCAGGCGTCGAACTTGGGCGGCTTGCTGTTGTCCGGCGCGGGGTCAAACTCCGTGAGGGAGTAATACATCAGGTACCGGTCGCCCAGATGGATCACGGTGGGATCCTTGGCAAAGGGATACTCCCGGGAAATGGACGTGTCGCCATACTGCATGGGAAGCGGTTCCAGCACTACTTTCATGGACTTGTGCCCGCAGGAGGCCAGGCACAAGACCCATGCCAGGCCGCAAAGAAGACCAATCTTTTTTTTCATCATCTATCTTGTTTTTCAATTATTACGCAGCCCAGGCTACCGAATCCAAATATACATAATTGTTTTCAATTATCTCACAGACGGGCGGAAATATCCCGCCCAATGGAGTGAAAGAAACGCAAAATATCCTCAAAAACTTTAAACAAATTGAAAACATACTTTAAATTTTTATTAGACAATTATATGAGACATGCAGCCAAAATAGGTCGGAAAAGAGCCAAAAATGTCACTTTTTGCGGATTTGAGACATTTTTTTGCGCGTATGAGACATGGAATTGGAAAAGAGTGGCCATTTTTGCGGTAGAAAACATTATATTTACCAAAGCGAATTATGGACTCACATTTAAAACCATACGAAGCTCCTGTGACGGAATTCATAGAGCTTATTAAGGAAGAGGGTATCTGCGACGGCAGCGGAACAGAAGAATTTGAATGGTAAAAAAACCTTAACCGACAGACTACCT
>ONOH01000027.1 GCA_900319405.1 uncultured Bacteroidales bacterium
CAAATCCTTAAGTTTCAGGAAAGTACGCTGATTCCAGAACTGATAGTCGTAGGTAGTATTGCTATATCCGTAGCGGGGGAATACAGTTGACGGATTGGATTCTGTCCAGGGCTGTACCCGGGCGAGCTGGGCACCGGAGCCCATATTGGTACCATGGGCATAAGGGTCAAGCCAAAGGAAATGGGTCTTATCGCCCTGGGCCCAACGGAAGTTGAAGTACAGGCTAAAGTTCTTCCAACTCAGAGTATTTGCAAAATTAACGGTGAACAGAGGATCGGGAGAACCAAGATAGTGGCGGTCTTCCGTACTGATTTTACCGTCGCCGTTCCAGTCTTCAATCTTTAGGTCTCCGGGATAGGCTTTAGGCTGGTATTTTTCACCTTTGGCATTGACGTAATTGTCAATCTCTTCCTGGCTTTGGAAAATGCTTACGCTATAATCGTAGGCAGCGCCGATAGGATAGCCCACAAGGAGTGCATAGTATGCCTCGCGGCCATAGGAAACCGCGTTTGCAATATCGTCGGCCTCATTGCCGTTGTAGTCCGGGCCAAAAAGGGAAACAAGCTTGTTTGCATTGGTATCAAATACAAGATTGCTTTCCCAGCGGAATCGGTCACGTCCGTCTCCGTTGATGTTCACAGTATTGAGGGTAACCTCAACACCCTTGTTAGTCACCTTACCCACATTATCGTTAACACTTGTGTAACCGGAGAAATAAGGTGCAGAACGATTCACGAGCATGTTTTTGGTAGCGCCCTTGTAAACATCAACAGTACCATTGATACGTCCTTCAAGTAATGCAAAGTCCAAACCGATATTGAATTTTTCCACGGTTGCCCAGGTGAGATTTGGATTAGGCACGTTGCTCATGGCCATACCAAGACTGGAAGCGTTGCCGAGCCAGGTCATAGAGTTGTTACCATTGTTGGAAATAAGTTTTTCTACCGTGGGAAGAGTTGCACCTGCAGAAACGGAACGTGAGCCGTTCTGACCCCATGAAACGCGCAGTTTGAGGAAATCAAATACGCCCAGATTCTTTATGAATTCTTCATTGCTGAGAACCCAGGCTGCACTTGCGCCGTAGAAGTTGCCCCACTTGTTGTCTACGCTGAAAGCCGAGAAACCGTCACGGCGGAAGTTAAATGTAGCATAGTACTTGTTTGCGAAGTTGTAGTTCAAACGGGCAAGATAACCTACTGCCTGAGAATCTACGCGACGACGATAAGCGCCTGCATACGAGTTGGCCGTTTCGGCGTTATAAACTCCAAGTGTGGTGGGCGTGTCAAAGCCCGAGAAAGGAAGGTAGAGGGAATTACTGGAAGTTTTTTCACGGGTATAACCAAGGGTCACATCAACGTGGTTCCTTCCAAAGTCCTTGGTATAGCTTAAAATGTTGTCAATATTCCAAGCCTGGTAATTGGAAGAAGATGAATTACCGCTCACATCCTTGTTGAACTGGGCCGGATTCATCATCTGAGAGACATCTTCGGTATTGACATACATCTCCGGATTGTTGAAAACATCAGAGTAACCTGCATTGCGCTGTCCCTGGAAGGTTACCTTGTAGCTAAGGCCGGGGATAAAGGGGAAATCAATCTGTGCATAGGCTACACCATTGAGATTCATAGACTTGCTTGTACGGTCTGTATAGGCATATGAGTCATCCTTACCGGAGCCAAGGAAAGGGCTGTTCACGCTATTGTCCGGTTTGGAATTGTACCAGTTACCATAACCTTCCTGGCGTGCATAGATATAGGACAGCGGAGTATACCACATGGCGTAGCGGATGTTTGCGCTCTGTCCCCAGCTGTTGGAGGCAAGGAAATTCACCTTTGCGCCAACGGTGAGCCAGTCTGTGATGTTGAAATCCAGCTTTGCCATTGCGCCGGCCTTCTCGTAGTCGTCACCCTTGCGGATACCCTGAGTACGAGTGTAGTCACCGGAGACATAATAGCTTACACGATTGCTCCTTCCGCTGACGGAGACATCATACTTCTGACCAACGCCCTTGCGGGATATTTCGTCCAGCCAGTTTACCCAAAGGTTGTCGTCCCAGGCTTCTTTTTCCCTGGCAGACATCATTCCGGTAAATTCGGCAGCAGCGTTAAGATCTGCGAAATCGGACCATTCTACGTTTTGATATTCTGCGACATTGGCTCCTTTCTTGGAATAGAAACGATTCTTGAGGAAGGTTTCCTTGTCAGAAACCATCTCGGGCATTCGGGACCAGTCGGAGATGCTCACGCTTCCGTTGAAACTTACCGTAGGCTTGTCGCTTTGTCCCCTCTTGGTGGTAATGATAATAACACCGTTGGCAGCACGGGAACCGTAGATAGCGGCTGCGGATGCATCCTTCAGAACATCAATGCTCTCGATATCTGCAGTGTTGATGGAATTGATGGAGCCATAGGACAGCACACCGTCGATAACGAGCAGGGGCTGGTTGACACTCTGGGACGATGCGGACATGGAACCGCCGGTAGGAATGGCGTTCTTACCGCGGATGGTCATCGTCTGGGTGTTGTCACCGGCTGCGTTGGTAGTAGGCGCATAGCTGAGACCGGCCACCTTACTGGAAAGAGCTGCAAGAGCGTTGGGGTTGGGCAGCGAAGCGACGTTGGTGTCGTTGCCATAGTTTACGCTGGAAATGGCTCCGGAAACATCCCGCTTGCGGGCGGTACCGTAACCAACCACCACGACCTCATCGAGGAAGAGTGCATCTTCTTCAAGGACGATGTTGAAATTTGTGCGCTTACCGACAGCGATTTCTTCTGTCTTGTAGCCGATGGAAGAGACAACCAGGGTGCCATCCTCTCCAACTTTGATGGAGAACAAGCCATCCAGGTCTGTTACAACGCCGAGCGAGGTGCCCTTGACCTGGACACCGGCGCCGACTACGGGTTCGCCCTTAGCATCCACCACCTTACCGGTGACGGTATTCTGGGCGAAAGCCTGTACACCCATTGCGAGGCATACAAGCGTTACCATAATGAAACGTTTTAACATAAAAATTGATTAATAAGGTTAGATATATATTGGGGTTACAATATTTTCAGTGTTATTTTCTTCAGCGAATCCTCCCGGGAAGAGCCGCCTGTCATGAGGGTGAAATCGCCGGGTTCCACTTCCCATTTTTCGGAAGCGCTCCAGCAGGAAAGCATAGCGGGCGTAATCTCGAACTGCAGCTCCCGGCTCTCTCCTGCCCGCAAAAAAACCTTTTGCACGCCCTTCAGTTCCATTACCGGGCGTGTCACCGAGCCGTATTCGTCCCGGATATAGAGCTGGACGGCTTCGGCCCCGTCCACCGTTCCGGAATTGCGCACGGTGACGCGGAGGGTCAGCGGTTCACCGGCACGGGCCTGAACGCAGGACAAAACCGGCTCCGAGTATTCAAAAGTGGTATAACTGAGCCCGAAGCCGAAGGGATACAGGGGACCCTGCTCCGCAAGGGCGAAATGACGGGAGTACTGGGAGTGCTTGTGGTTATAGACGCATTGGATCTGTCCGGCATTGCGGGGGATGGTGACCGGCAACTTGCCGGAAGGGTTGACCACCCCGAGAAGAATCTCCGCGAGGGCCTTTCCGCCCATCTGACCGGGCTCCCATGCCTCGATGATGGCATTGACGGAGGGACTCTCCGCCGCCCAGGATACGCCGAGGGCCCGTCCGCTCATCAGGACGAGCACCGTGGGCTTGCCCGATGCCGCCACGGCCTCCAGCAGTTCCTGCTGCTTTCCGGGAAGGTCGATGTTGTCCCGGTCGCAGTTTTCCCCGCAGGTGCGTCCGAAGGAGGAATAGCGCTGGGAATTGTCTCCAAGCACGAGTATGTTGACATCGGCTTGACGGGCTTTGGAGGCTGCCATTTTAATTCCATAGGACTCCACGGCGGTAACACGTCCGCCGAAGGACATCGTGTCGATGACGGCCCCGGGACAAAGGTCTCTGATTCCTTCCAGGACCGTAATCACATCGTCGTCTTCCTGGGGAACCACCCAGTCTCCGAGGAGGGTCTGGCTGTCGATATTGGGTCCGCAGAGGAAGATGCGCCGCGGGGCGATAAGCGGAAGGGTGCCGTCGTTCTTGAGGAGGACGATTCCCTCGCGTGCGGCCTCCAGGGAGGTTTGACGGTGCTCCGGAACGGGAGCGAATCCCCTTTGGGAAGGAAGTTCGGGGATGGGATTCTCGAACAGGCCCAAGGCGAATTTGGCCTCCAGGATTTTTCCTGCAGCCTCATTGATACGACTGACGGGGATTCGTCCGCTTTGCACCCCGTCCAGGACAGACTCAAAGTACTTGTCGCCCTGCATGTGCATGTCGATCCCGGCCTCCACGGACAGTTTGAAGGCTTCGTCCTCGCTATCCGCCCAGTGGTGCATGCTGTGAAGCCTCTCGATATCCATCCAGTCACTGACCACAAAGCCATCGAAGTCCAGTTCCCCGCGGAGGAGGTCCTGAATGAGGGCCCTGTCTCCGTGACAGGGGATGCCGTTCACTTCGTTGTGCGCTGCCATCACCGTTGCCACTCCCGCTTCGCGGACCGCCACCTCAAAGGGGGGGAGGTGAATCTCCCGCATCTTTCTCTCACTCATATCCATGGGGGCGGCGTTGAGGCCTCCGAACGGCTCTCCCCCGCCGACCAGGTGTTTGGCACAGGCCAGGACGTGTCCTTCGGCATAATTGCGATTGCGCCCCTGAAGGCCCCAGATGGCATATTTTCCCATCTGAGAAACCAGCCAGGGGTCTTCTCCGAAGGTTTCGCCCATTCTGCCCCAGCGGGCATCCCGTGCCACGTCCAGGTTGGGGGCGAAAGTCCAGTACATTCCGGTCTCCCGCATTTCACGGGCCGTCTGTGCACCGATGACCTCCATCAATTCCGGACGGAAAGCGGAGGCCAGGTTGATGGGAGAAGGATAGACCGTGCAGCCGGCACGAAGACCGTTGCCGTGAATGGCATCGATTCCCATCAGGAGCGGAATGCCCAGGCGGGATTCGGCCGCCATCTTTTGCAGCTGATGGGCCTCTTCCGAGGTGAGAACGTGCAGGAATGCCCCGACCTTACCCTCGCGGATGCGGGTGGCCAGGGAAGGATTTCCCAGGTTTTCGTCCGAAGCGTCTATATTTTTATAAGGGGAACCCTGATCCGGAGGAACGTAGCAAGGACCTACATACTGGCACATCTGTCCGATTTTCTCTTCCAGCGTCATCTCCTCCAAAAGGAGCCTGGCGCGTTCCCCGGCCGGAAGAGACGGGTCTTTCCAGTCTCCCCTGGTGCAGGAAGCGGTAACGAGAATACCGGACAGAATGACACACAAACGCTTTATTCCAGTCATAAGTCCTACTAACTACTTGCAGTTTTATGCAAATATAGGTTATCGTATTACTTTTTAACTGCAATGTTTGCGTCAAATACTTTAATTTTTGACAGGATTGCACTTATAGCAATATATTGAGTTTCAAAGTACTGCCGACCGGGGTGTTTCTTTCAGGCACTTTGAGCGCTCCGTCTTCCCAGGTCCAGTCCGAAATCCTGACCCCGTCCACCAGCACGGCACGCGGTCTGGAGGGACAGCGGACATCGAAAGAATAATTCCTGGAAGAAGGCATACCGCTGTAGCTTCCCTTGACAGGATGGATGGTAATAGCGGTCGTCTTTCCCTTTTGCGAACATTCGATGAGCGTGGAGGAGACAGCTCCTTCCTCGAAGGCGTAGCTTTCCCCGTCGTCCTCGTACATCGTGAAGCTGCTGTCTCCGTGGGGATAGACCTTGATGATAAAATCCTTCTGGGGCTGCGTGCCGATATACTCCACATCCGGCTGCATCGGGACGATGGCACCGTTGCGGACAAAGAGCTGCCCCGCCCGGTTGTAGGGAATCTCACAGGAGAGGGTTTCTCCGCGGCTCTTGAACAGTTCTCCGGTCCAGACATTGATCCACTCCCCTTCCGGCAGATAGATGTCGTTGCTGAATGCGCTCACGCAGTACTGGCGGCCGAACATATATTGGAACACCATGTCGTCGCAGTTGCGGTCGTCGGGAAATTCAAGCGGCATGGAGCGGACCATGGGCATGCCCGTGAGAGCGCCCTCAAGCGCATTCGAATAAATATAAGGGATGAAATTGTAGCGGAGTTTGATGTAGAAGCGGTACATTTCCTTCTCCACGCCCGTATAATAGAAAGGTTGCATCATGGAGAACCAGCTGTTCACCTGCAGCCAGGGAAGGAAGACGCCAAAGTGGAGTCCCTGCATTTCCTGCTCACGGGGAACGCTCATCACGTCGCAGCTCATGTTCATGAAGCCGGAATTGCCCAGGTTGTGCTGGTCGAAAAGGGCCACGATGCCGCCGCCGTTGTCTCCGCTGTTGGCAGCGCTCCATCGCTGGGAGCCGGCCCAGCCGCCGCAGTAATGGTGCCAGCTGCGCTTGCCGGTGTGTTCACGGGTCATGGTGGCGATCTGCTTGCCCAGGAGAACCTGGTTGATATTGTGCATTTCTTTGTCGCTTCGGCCATTATAATACTCCCAGTCGGGATGCTCGTCGATGGTACGGGCGGGGTCCAGCTTGAAGCCGGCGACACCCATATCCATAAACTGCTTCAAGTGGTCGGGCCAGTGCTCCAGTCCGGAGGTGTCGCGTCCCTCGCGAACGGCGATAAGATCCTCTTCAATGATGCTGTGGTCATATTCTTCGCACAGCCACAGGCCCAGCTTGATGCCCATACTGTTGAGTTTGCCAACGAACAGGCGCGGGTAGTATTTTTTGGGATATTGGTCCTGTACCCAGTAGGGCTCGGGCGAGAAACGGTCATAGTTCCACTTCTTCTGCGTCGAAAAATCGTAACGCTTGGCCATCCACTGGGGCTCCAGCCAGAAAAGATCCACCGGAACGTCCATCATCCGGAAGAAGGCGGCATCGTTCAGGATATCCCACTGGTCCTCACGCATATTGGGACCGAACATAAAACCGTAGGCCCATCGGGGAAGGACATAGCTGCGCCCGGTCACCTGGGTATAGAGGTCCAGGACCGAGGGCATGTCCGTCCCGGCCATCAGGTAAAAGTCGGCCTCGTCAAAGGTATTGTAAATGTTGAAATGCTCCGGATCGGTATAACCGACATCGAAATGGCATTTGCGGGAGGTATTGTTGAAGATGCCCCAGCCGCGGGAACTCATCATGAAGGGCATGGGGATTTCCGTGTGCTGGTAGGTGGTCCACATCCGCAGCATCTCTCCCCTGTGCTGGATGTGCTCGCGGGAGGTGCTGCCGCCGCCATAATACCGCTCCCCGTCCTCCATCGTCAGGGAGAGGATGCTGGAGGTCATGGGATCCCCCGCTTCCTGGATGTCCTTCTTTCCCTTGGAATTCTCATCGTCGCCGATGATGCCGTTGTTTTTGGCCACCACCATCGAGCCGAACTTGTCCACAATGGCATCGGCAAGGGACTTGACCCGGCCCGATCCGGGGCCGACGAAGACCAATTCCCTCACCAAAGCGGCACCGGAGGCATCCCGGAGGCAGATGGCGCCCGTAGCCTTGGAAACGGAGATACTGCCTTTCGGCGTGGAAAAATGATAGGATTCCGCATCCTGGGTAAAAGTATGGTCCACGGCTTCCCAGTCCGATTTGACCACGCCGTAGCGTATCATCAGGGACTCGGAAAAACTGTCCCTTGGAGAAATGTTCACGTGGAAAATTCCGTCCTGGCATACTTCTACGCCAAGGGTTAAACCGTTGTCCAGTTTGATTTTGTTCACCGGATTTCCCGTCACTGCAAGGCAGGACAGGAATAAAATGGAAGAAATCAGAATCTTTTTCATATTTCAGGTTTGATATCAGTTCCTTTGGATTGCCGCATCTCTTTTATGATACCGCGTCTTCCAGCCTTGACCTTGCCCGTCGTGAATTGCGGAAGGTTGTAGGACATCAGAAGATTCCCGTAAAACTTGAGTGGATCTTCCTGGGGAAGAAGGAAAGGCTTGGACTCGCGGCCCTCGGCATCTATATGGGAGAAGTAAAGCCGTGTATGTAACTTGTCATCGCGACGGGTGCTGAAAACCAGCCACCTGCCATTGCTGCTCCATGTGTGAAAACTTTCCACGCTGTCCGAGTTCAGTCTCTCCATAGGCCTTGCGTCACCCGTTTCCAAATCCAGGAGCCACAGGTCGGCCTCCTGGTGCCAGATGGAAAAATTGCCGTAGTCGTGAAGGGTAAAGCACAGATAGCGGCCGTCCGGGGAGACCCGCGGGAAGGATACGCTCTTTCCCATTGCCGGGGCGTCAAACACCGTCTCCAGGCTGTCCCCGAAACTTTTTGTCCCGGCATCGAAGGCTATCCGCTTCAAGGCATAACGCACCTCATTATACTTTTGGGGCATATCCACAGCCCGTGCGCTACAGAAATACAGGTATTTTCCGTCAGGCGAGAATGCGGGGAAGGTCTCGAACGCATCGGCCGACTTCGTCAGTTTCGACCACGAAATTCCGTGCGATTCCGTATCGTATAGCACGATGTCCGAAGCCTCGTCATAGACTTCGATCCGATTGTCGCCATGGTTGTAAAAGGCCTGGAAAGTCCTGTTCGTTGAAAAGGCGATGAGTTTTCCTCCGGGATGCCAGTATGGATAGACAAGGGCGCTAATGGTGGAATCCGTCTTGGTATTCAGTTTCTCCACTTGATCCCCGTCCACCAGGAAGGTCCCTCCAAAATCGGCACGGGCATGGAAGACGAATTTGTCCGGATTGTTCTCCGGGAAGCTGTGACAGTTGAGGCAGTTTCCTCCGCTGAGCCGGTTGTCTATGATGGCGTCCTGGGCATAACTCTCGATATGGCGCTCATAAATCCCCATCCTGTCCCAGCCTTGATACCCGGGCGGAATGAGGCGGTAAGATACGTAAGGATCCATCCTGTCGCGCGAAACATAGATATGGAAGGGCTTGAGGCGCAGCCACTGTCCGTCCCGAAGGACACGGACGCTGCACGTCAGGGTGTCGGATTCCATCCATTTCTTCCACCGGCGCTTTCCAAAACGGAAAAGGCCACCGTCTTGTTTTACAAGGCTGCCGTTCACCTCAAGGACGGCATCCTCGCCATCCCCGGTGAAAGAGAAGTTGAGCGGAGCGATGTTCTCCGGAACCGTGACTCCCTTGTAATCCGGCCAGATGGAGGCTTCCTCGTCCAGGCAGGAAACAGGCTCCGGCACAGAGGCGCAGGAAAACACAGTCGCAAGCAGCAGCGTATGAAATATCCTTTTCATGCTAATAAATGCCGGCTTTGTCCTCCGTGGCGGCAGAGCTGTCGTTGAACATCATGTCGTCGTACAGGAGATAATACCAATAAGTACCCCTCGAACCCTGAGGTGCCTTTCCGCCGGTCTTGAGGCTTGCCTCCTGGAAGGCACGCATCCTTGAAACCGTCTGCGGACTGACTCCGTGCCCCAGGCACCAGTCCATATCCATATGGGAATACTCCTTTTCGCGGGCCATGTTCTGCTGGTAATCGGCAAAAAAACAAAGGGCTTCCTGGGCACAGACGGGGAGTTCCTCCAGACCGGGCGTGCCATAGAATTCCTCGATAAAATGGGCGACGTTCACGATGTCCTTGGCAAGCAAAAGATACGAAAGCCCATATTCCATAGCAACTTTGTCAGAAGGATTCGTCCTGAGGAGGGCGTAAATGGCGTGCATGGGGTACAGCGGCGTAGAGAACGCCTGAATGGCAGGGAAAGCGCGTCTCCCCCGCCCAAGGAAAGGGTCTTCCTCCACCAGTGCGTCGTTGTCGAGGAAGCGCCGCCGCTCACGGGCCCATTCCCTGTACGAGAAACTTTTTTCCAGAAGGCCGATATACTTCCGGGCCACGTTGTAGTTGCCTCTCATCAGTTCGATGTCGGCCTGCATCTTCAGGAGGGTCGGATTGTACCCGCAAGTGGCGAACAACAGGTTGTAGGCCACATTTTGCGCGGCCGCAATGCAGCCCATACGCAGCAGTACATGAGGGATGGCACTGGTGGAAGCTCCCGTTCCCTCCGGCACGAAAAGGAGGTCGTACTCCCTGTTGTGGCGCTGTTTCATCAGATCCCGGGCCAGCGTTCCACTGTAGGATTTGGCCAGGTAGTACCAGTTGGCCGTCTGCGGGTATTCGATGCGCCTGCGGCTTATCCTTTCCAACTCCTCCCAGCGCCCGCGAACCGCATAGTGTTCATATTTATAGAGGTTAAAGGCGCCATCCCTTCCCTGGCGGGAGTAAAGGGCGAAGGCAAAAGGCATAGCCGCAAGGACAAGGGCCGACGACACCCCTAGCGAAAGCTTCCTGTTGGGGAGCCTCTCCACGGCGGCGGAGAGCAGCACTGCGGCCGGGAATAAAAACCAAAAAAACAGATGGAATCCTGGCATCCCGGAGGAGATATCGTAATAAAAACGCGGAGAAAAGGCATAGCCCAGTTCCGGAATAATATTCGTCCGGAGGGCAATCCCCCCCGTCATCAAAGCCGATACCAGCGCTACCGCCGCCGGCTTCAAAGTTTCACGAGAGGCCTTCCCCAGGCCATACGCAAGGGCGCACAGCCCAAAAAGGAAGGCGGCACTCCCGGCAAGAAAAAAAAGAATGACGGGAATGGCGATTCCGGCAACGAATTTTCTTTTGCTTCTGCACCAGAGAACAAAGCCCCCGGAAGCCAATAGACAGGCCGGAACGATGTCAAAGTGCAGCTGAAAATCGGCCAGGGAAGCCATCAGAAAAAAAACGGGAACCAGGATGAGCGGGAACTGTTTCCTGTGAATAAAAATCATCCCCAGAAGGCATAGGAGCGTGATGGCAACCGCTGCCGCAGGGGAATGAAAAAACTGGACCAGAAAACGGCCGGTGAGCGTAGCGGCCCCTCCGGGCTCAAACAAAACCTCCCGGACATAGTCCCAGTCGAACAAAAAAAGCTGCTGCTGCTCGCGGTGGGACAAAACGTATGGCCAATCACCGATCATCCTGGCCAAAGTTAATAAAAAATTTTTTAATTTCGTTAAAAACATTAAATTTGCAATTATGTGTATCTTCCTTACAATCATTATCGGCGGAATCCTGGGGCACGCTGTCGATGCGGGATTCAACGGCCGTCTTTCGCAATACATCGCAGGCCCGGAAAGTTATGCCATCCACCTTTTCAGTCCCGAAATGGTCTCCCAGGGCAAGGGAGGCTGGCAAGGGGAACATGCCGGAAAATGGATGTATACAGCCGCCAAGGCCTATGAGCGCACCTCAGACCCCGCTCTCCGGAGGAAGCTGACTTCCGTGGCCGATTACCTCCTTTCCCTCCAGGAAGAAAACGGCTATCTTGGCTGCTACCGGGAAGACAAGCGTTATTACCACCGCCCGGGTCCCGAGGAAATGAAGGTGGACTGGGACACCTGGATCATGGCATACCTTATAAAAGGTTTCACCGAGACAAGCATTGCCCTGGAAGATCCGCGCTATGCCGACTGTGCCCTCCGCATAGCCGGTTTCCTGCACTGGACGGTTTTCGACCAGGGCATCAAGATCGCCCAGACAGGACAGCACAGCGGAATGGCCGGCTGCGGAATCCTGGATCCCCTCTGCGACCTTTATCTCCTCAGGCCCGACCCCCTTGTGAAGGACCTGATCGACCGCTGCATCTTCGAACTGGACGATACGGCCTGCCTCCAGCTGATCACCCTTGCCGGCAAGGGCTACGACGTTTCTCTCATCGGCAACGGAAAAATCTACGAGATGAACCGCTGTCTCACAGGAATGGCGAAGGCCTACCGGCTCTTCGGTGACAAGCGTCTCCTCCAGGCCTGCCACAATGCCTGGGAAAACATACGCAGCCAGCACCTTACCACCCTCGGAGGCCCCTGGGGAGGCATCAATGTCTGCTGGGAAATTTTTAACCGTCCGGCCGAATGGGCCCCCTACGAATGTACCGAAACCTGTTCCGTAATGGAGTGGATGCATTTTACCTGGGAGATGCTCCGGATAAGCGGACACGGGAAGTATGCCTCGGAACTCGAAAAGACCTCATACAATGCCCTTATGGCCGCCAGGGCCGAAGACGGCCTCCGCTGGGAATACTACGTTCGCACAAACGGCGAGTTCACACCCCGGGGAGACTGGGCCTGCTGCTGGAGCAGCGGCATGACCGCCCTTGAAGACATCCCCGCATACATGTACGACAGCCGGAAAGACGGCATTTACGTAAACATCCTTTCGGAATCGGCCTATCAGACCAAGTTCGGGGGGAGCGACATACGGATTGAACAAAGCGCCGACTACGCCCGCACGGGAAAGGCCGTATTCACCGTGGATGCCCATGACCGTTTCACCCTGGCCGTACACCGGCCGGAGTGGGCGCATTCCTACAGCCTAAAACTGAACGGAAAGGCCATCAGCGCAAAAGAGAAAGACGGCTATATCAGAATCCGTCGTTCCTGGAAAAAAGGAGACTGCCTGGAATTGGCATTCCCTTTTGAAATCCGCCGCAGCGAGAAGAGCTGGGAATACCGGAACGCAGGAAAGAGTGAATACAACTTCAGCAACTGGTACAACGGCTTCACCAGGCATTACGTCAGTTTCTGCGCCGGCCCCCTTGTCTATGCCAGCAGCCATGCCGACACATTCGAGAATCCCAATCCCCTGCTTGTGAGCCGCCGGGAGATAGAAAACGCTACGCTCGCAGGGCCCGAAAAACTCCTTGTCGGAGAAATTGAACTCAGGCCCATTGCCCTGATGCCTCCCTTTGACGAGGGGCCGCAGTTCCGCACCATCTGGTTACAAACTACACAAAAATAATACCTGTTAAAAAATGAAGAAGTTACTCAAACTCGCTTGGGCCTTCGCACTCGCCGGAACGCTTTGTTTCACGGCCGGTGCCAAGGATTATCCCGCCACCGACTTCGGCGCAAAGGCCGACGGACAGACCCTCAACACCGCCGCCATCCAGGCCGCCATCGACTACATCTCCACGCACGGAGGAGGCCGCCTCGTCTTCGAAGGCGGGGACTTTGTGACCGGCTCCATCTACATCAAGTCCGATGTCACCCTGCACATCGAAGCCGGCGCCCGCATCCTGGGTTCCCTGAATCCCTGGGACTATGTCAGGGACGTGGATGCCAAATGGACTTCCCTGATTTTCTCCATCCGGCAGAAGAACATCGGCATCACCGGCAAGGGAGAAATTGACGGCCGGGGCTTCCTGGTGGCCACCAAGGGAGTGGATTACTGCCACATGGGCCTGATTGAGGACCCCCTCAAGCTGGACCGCCTGCAGGAAAGCAAGCGCCCGGAGAATCTTCATTTCTTCCAGTGTGAGAACATTGTCATCAAGGACATCACCCTCCGGGACCCCGCCAGCTGGAACCAGCAGTACGACCAGTGCCGCGGCATCCTGGTTGACGGCGTGAAGGTGGATGCCAAATCCTACTGGAACAACGACGGAATCGACATCGTGGACAGCTCCGACGTCATCATCCGCAACTGTGACTTTGACGCCGCCGACGACGTCTATTGCTTCAAAAGCCACAACCGCAACGGTGTGAGCGAGAACATCCTGGTGGAAAACTGCCGGGGCCGCTCCAGCGCCAACGGCATCAAATTCGGTACCTATACCCTCGGTAAATTCAAGAACTTCCGCTTCAAGAACGTCTATATCTACGACACCTTCCGCTCGGCCATCACCATCGCCACCGTGGACGGCGCCCAGATAGAAGACGTAGAGATTGACGGCGTCCGGAGCATCAACACCGGAAATCCCATCTTCATCCGCACCGGTTCCCGCCGCGCCGGAGAGAATCCGTACATGAAGAACATCGTCATCAAGAACGTCTATGCCGAGGTGCCCTTCGACAAGCCGGATGCCGGCTACATGTACGAGGGACCCGTGGAAGACCTTCCCCGCAACGTATGCCCCAGCGGCATCCAGGGAATCCCGGGCATGCCCATCGAAAACCTCACCCTCGAGAACATTGAAATCGTGTACCCCGGCAAGGCAGACCCCGCTTACGCCTATTGCGGAACCACCAAGGCAGAGCTGGAAGCCATCCCCGAACTGGAGGAAAGCTATCCCGAGTTCAGCAATTGGAAAGAACTCCCGGCCTGGGGATTCTATATCCGCCACGCCACCAACCTGGTGATGAAAAACGTAAAAATCAGCGTCAAGGACGTGGATTACCGCCCGGCCATCGTAGCCGATGACGTGGACGGACTCAGCTTCCAGGGCGTAAAAATTGTCCAGGACAATGCTCCCAAGGGCAAGAAACAGATCATCACCAACAATGTCAAGAAGTTCAAGAACAGGAAATAGCATACGGATATGAAAAAAATCATCGCATTGGCGGCAGCCATCCTTATCGGTATCTGCACTTTTGCTCAGGAAAAAGAATACCAGGCCTCCCTTTTCGGCATCAAGAGCAACGGCCTCATCGACAATACCACCAGCATCCAGAAGGCCATTGATTTCATTGCCGAGAAAGGCGGCGGAACGCTCACCTTCTGCGTAGGACGCTACATCACCGGAGCCGTTTACCTCAAAAGCGGGGTCAACATCCGCCTGGATGCCGCGGCCAGCATCATCGCTTCCGACAACATCCACGACTACAAGGGCCAGAAGGCCATTTTCAACGCCGTGGGCGTGGAAAACGTGAAGATTTATGCAACCCGGGGCAACGGCGTCATCGACGGCCGATCCAGCCTTGTCCTCAAGAGCTATGAGGAACAGAAGGCAAAGGGATACATTGCCGGCACCACTCCGGTTCCCACCCTTCTGTATTTTGAAAACTGCAAGGGAATCGTACTGGACAAATTCCTGTACCGCAATCCCGCCACGCCCGGCAAATTCTACGAGGCCGTCAACAGTGAAGTAATTGTGAACGAGTGCTTTACCGATACCCCGTAATTATGAGAAGAACGCTAAACTCCCTCCTGTTGCCGCTGCTGCTGCTCGCCGTCGGCTGTACCCGTACCGCCTCTGTTCCCAAGGAGGTAACGATGGAAAAGGATGTCCTGATGGACAAAATCCGCGGTGCCTGGGCCGGACAGGTCATCGGCTGCACCTATGGCGGTCCCACCGAGTTCAAATATGCCAACTTCATCTCCGACGAGCAGGTTCTGGACTGGAACGACGACATCATCAAATGGTGGTACGACCACTCCCCCGGCCTGTACGACGACATTTACATGGACCTGACCTTCGTGGAAGTATTTGAGCGTGAAGGGCTTGAAGCGCCGGTGGAATCCTTTGCCAAGGCCTTCGCCCACGCCGAATATCCCCTTTGGCACGCCAACCTGCAGGCCCGCTACAATATCCTGCAGGGCATCATGCCGCCCCAGTCGGGACACTGGCACAACAACGTCCACTCCGATGACATCGACTTCCAGATCGAAGCGGATTACGCCGGCATCATGGCGCCCGGCATGGTCAACTCCGCCACCGGGTACACCGACGAAATCGGCCATATCATGAATTATGGCGACGGATGGTACGGCGGCGTGTACGTGGCTGCCATGTATGCCCTGGCCTTTGTCAGCGACGACATTCCCTTCATCGTGAAGGAAGCCCTCAAGACCATTCCCCCGCAAAGCCGCTACTACCGCTGCATGGCCGACGTCATCCGCTGGTGGGAACAGTATCCCGAAGACTGGCACATCACCTGGGCCCTGGCCAACGAGTATTATGGCTACGATATCGGCTGTTCCGGAGGATTCAACGCGGCCTTCAACATCGACGCCGTCATCAACAGCGCCTACATCATTATCGGCCTGCTGTACGGCAACGGTAATTTCTACCGCACCATCGACATCTCCACCCGCTGCGGCCAGGACTCCGACTGCAACCCCGCATCGGCCGGCGGCATCCTGGGTACCATCCTGGGTTACAGCGGAATTCCGGAATACTGGAAAGCCCCCCTCTATAAGGTGGAGGATGTCCCCTTCAAATACACCGACATCTCCTTCAACCGCGCCTGCCAGATGAGCTACAACCAGGCCCTTCAGGTCATTCGGCTCGGAGGCGGTTCGGTCGACGATTCTTCCGTCACCATCAAGACCCAGGAGCCCGAGGCCGTGCGCCTGGAACAGGGTTTCGAAGGGCACTGGCCCATTGCCAAGCAAGGCATCGGAAAAACGCCTTCCCAGATGGGCGAATTCACCTTTGAAGGGAAAGGCGTGGTTTTCACCTGCCGTTTTGCCCCCGACAGGAAGGAGATTCCCGACTACCAGGCCCAGGTAGATGTCCTGGTGGACGGAAAGCTGTACAAGAGCGTCAGGCTTCCCGCCTACGGAAACGGAAAGAGCACCGAGCTCTGCTGCATCTGGGACCTTCCCCAGGGAACGCATCGCGTGTCGCTGAACTGGACCAACGAAACAAAAGAAATAGATTTGATTGTCGGCTCCGCCATCGTCTTTGCCGACAAACCCGCACCCGTAACCCATATTGACCAATAAATGAAACTGTTCCTGACACTGGCTGTCGCCCTTCAGCTCAGCCTGACCTTATCCGCCAACCCCTCCAAAGACGTGTTCAAAGCCTTCCGGAACCCGGAAGATTCCTATCGGCCCTATGTGCGCTGGTGGTGGAACGGGGACCGCGTTGAAGAGAAGGAAATCCGGCGGGAGATGAATCTCCTGAAGGAAGCCGGCATCGCCGGAGTGGAGATCAACCCGGTGGCCTTTCCCGGAAAAAACGAGCATATCGCCGGGAAGGACTCCCTGATCTGGCTCAGCGACGAGTGGATTGATATGCTGGCCGCCGCATTTGACGAAGGTAAGAAACTCGGAATGACCTGCGACCTGATCGTAGGCTCCGGCTGGCCCTTCGGCGCAGAGTCCCTGCCGTTGGAAGACCGCGCCTCCGTCGTCCTCACCTATTGCGACAAGGCTCCGGGAGGGGAACTTTACGAAAAGTCTCTCTTCCACGTTTACAAGGAGCTGGATCCCAAGGTGACGACACCCAATCCGCGCCGCATCCCCGAGCTGATGAAAGTGCTGCTGGTACCGGACCCTGTCAACGACCTTTCCGAGGCCCGCGACATCACTCGTCTGGTGAAGGGAGAACTCCTTCGGATGGACATTCCCGAAGGAAAGTGGCAGGTCTATTACCTGGTGAAATACCATTCCTTTGCCAGTGTCATCAACGGAGCGCCCGGTGCCGCAGGTCCCATCCTGGACCACATGAACGCTGCCGCCGTGCGCCGCTACCTGGACCGCATGACAGACCGCATTGAAGGCAGGCTGGGGCCGGTCTCCCAGTATATCCGCGCCTTCTTCGTGGACAGCATGGAACTGGAAGGCGCCAACTGGACGGCCGATTTCGAGAAGGAATTCCGCGCCCGCCGCGGATACGACATCCTCCCCTGGCTTCCTTTCACCATGTTCAAGCTGCGCCGGCTGGGAGAAGTGGAGGATTTCAACTACGGCTGCGCCAAGGGAGAGAAATTCCAGGATCAGGTGAACCGCGCCCGCTATGACTTCGAGCTCACCAAGGCCGAACTCCTGCAGGAGCGTTTCTTCCGGGTGGTGACCGCCTGGGCCCACGAGCACGGTGTCCTCACCCGGGCACAGGCCTATGGCTGCGGTTTCTTTGTCCAGGACTGCTCCATGGACGTGGACATCCCGGAAGGAGAATCCTGGACCACCAACTGGCTCCGCCACGTGGTGGGAGAGGAGATGGGAGACGAGGATTACCGCCGGGGCCGCGGGTACACGATGATAGACAAGTACGTCTCCTCCGCCGCCCATCTGTCCGGCAAGCGTCTGATCAGCTGCGAGGAAATGACCAACACCTACAACGTGTTCTCCACCTCCCTGGAATACCTCAAGGTCGGATCCGACATGAGCTGCATTTCCGGAATCACCCATTCCGTCTGGCACGGATTCAACTACTCGCCCAAGGAAGCCCCCTTCCCCGGCTGGGTGAGATACGGAAGCTACTACAACGAGAACAACCCGTGGTGGCCCTATTTCAAGCTCCTGAACGACTACCGCGCCCGCCTGGGCGCCCTGGTGCGCAATGCCGACATGCACGCCGAGATTGCCATCCTCCCCGCCAACGCAGACCTCTGGTCCACGATGGGCGTGCAGACGGAGCCTTTCCCGGTCAAGCTCAACGTTCCTTACACCTCGCTGGTATGGGAAGCCATCCATAAGAACGGCGGCGGAGCCGACTATGTGTCGGAGAACATCCTCGCCGGAGCAAGCGTCAAGGGCGGAAAGCTGTGCTACGGCCCCCGCAGCTACAGCGAACTGTTCCTTGTCGAAGTGCGCGGAACCAGCGTCGAGGCGATGGAGAAAATCCGCGCGTTCGTCCTGGGCGGCGGCCGCGTCTTCTGCATCGAAACCCTGCCGGAAAAATCCGTCGGGATGAAGGATGCCGATGCAAGGGACGCCCGCATCCGGCAAATTGTCTCCGAACTGCAGGCGACCGGCCGGTTCACCCTCCTCCCCAAGCCCGCAGACAACCGTTTCCTGGAATGGTACAAGGAGATTGCCGCGCAGTACAGTCTCCCCCGCTCGGTGGAGATCGGCACGCCGGACCGCTTCCTTCTCCAGAACCGGTACACGATGGACGACGGAAGCGACTTCTACCTCTTTGTGAACGCCAGCCGCCTCGAAGCAAAATCGACGGACATCACCTTCCCCGCCAGGGTCACCCGCGGGAAGAAAGCCTGGCTTTACAACCCTGCTACGGGAGAGCGCCACTCACTTTCCGTGCCGGCCAGCGGAAAGATTCACTTCGACTTCGGCCCCTCCGAGAGTTTTGTATTCATGTTCAACAAAATGGGCGGCAAAGCCCCGGAGTACAAGCCGCTGCCCACCGCCGGAGCAGAGGGGAATTCGCTCGCTCTTGAAAACTGGAGCGTTACATTCGACCATCCCCGTGTTCCCGATGTGGCCGACACGACCATGACAAGCCTGGTGGACCTCAAAGATACGGAGAATTACAAACACTTCATGGGAACGGCCACCTATACGGCCTCCGTCCATCTGGAAGGCCCCCTTCCCCACTATCTCAACCTGGGGAAAGTAGGCTATATCGCAGAGGTGAAGATTAACGGAAAACCGGCCGGACTGCACTGGTACGGGAATGCCGTGATGGACGTGAAAGGCCTCCTGCAGCAGGGAGAGAACCGCATCGAAGTCAAGGTAACCACCCTGATGAGCAACTACCTCCAGACCCTGGAAGACAACTTTGTCGTCCAGCGATACATTATCCGCCGGAAGACCCCGATGGTTCCCGCCGGCCTGATAGGACCCGTCACCCTCTATTGAATCCATTTATGAAGAGAATCCTTTTTATTGTCCTTCTGGCCCTCGTCACCCTCCCGGGAGCGGCCAACAATCCCCTGCCCAGCCACCCCGACACCCTCCGGATCCTGGCGGTGGGAAACAGCTTCTCCGACGACGGGACGGAATACCTTCCCGGCCTGCTGGAAGGGGCCGGGATCCGCAACGTCATCATTGCCCGCCTGTATATCGGCGGCTGCTCCCTGGAAAGGCATTGCCGGGAGTACGACGAAAGCGGGACCAACTATATCTATTCCAAATCGGTCAACAATGAGTGGGAATTGATCAACCGCAATGCCACCCTTGCCGAGGGCCTCAGGGACGAGCCCTGGGATATCGTGACCATCCAGGAAGTATCCAACTACTCCGGCACCTGGGAAACCATCGGGAAATGGACTCCCAGACTGGTCTCCATCATCCGGAAGGAGGTCAGCAACCCCGCCGCCGCCATCGTGTGGCACATGACCTGGGCCTATGCCTCCAATTCCACGCACGGAGCCTTCAAGCTGTACGAGAACAACCAGCAGAAGATGTACAGCGCCATTGCAGGCTGCGTGAAAAACGTGCGTGAACAGCTGGACATCCCCGTGGTGATTCCTTCCGGAATAGCCATCCACAAAGCCCGCGCCACCCGCCTGAACAACCAGGACCGGGTTCCCGCCACCTCCAAAGTGTACCAGCTCACCCGTGACGGATTCCATCTTTCCCGGCAGCACGGCCGCTACATCGCCGCCTGCACCTGGTTCGAAGCCCTGATCCGCCCTGTACTGGGAATCAGCGTAAAAGGAAACCGCTACCGGATGGAAGAAACGGAGTTTTCCATCAGCGAGAGCGACGCCAGGCTTTGCCAACAGTGTGCCATTCAAGCTACAAAAGAACTTAAATAATTGACCATGAGGAGATTTGTACTTTTTTTCGCCTTCGCGGCATTTTTGATTTCGTGCTCCAGTGAGCCCAAAGTGTACTACAAGGTCTGGCTGGACTGGCCGGAAAGAAACCTCCCTGCGGATTACGAAAGCCTGGGAGAACCCTCCTTCAGCGGTGTCAAGAACAATCTTGACCTGATCGGCATCGACGAAACGCTCAACCACTACTGCGCCCTTTTCGAAACCACGCTCCCCGTCAAGAAAGAAGAGGTGTACGAGTTCACCCTCACCACCGATGACGGCAGCCGGCTCTACATAGACGGAGAATGCCTTATCGAGAACGACGGAGCCCACGGTCCCATCGAGAAAAAGGCCACCAAGCTGCTCACCAAGGGCAAGCACGACATCCGCATCGAGTACTTTGAATGTGACAAAGGCCAGTCCATGGTCTTCTGGTACTCCACCCCTACCATCAAAAAAAGGGAGCTGAATGACCAAATCCTCAAGAAGGAATACAAAAAAGCCCGGAAAGCCAAGTTTGTCAAGCCGCAGGTCAATGAAAGCTATGAACGCTTCGCCCGGTGGAAAGGCAGCGATGAAACCCTCGTCTTCCCCATCCTCACCGACGTTCACACCGCCAATCGCTTCAGTTTCCTGCACATCGGCTATGCTGCCCAGGCTGCCCGCAAATTCAAGGCCGACTTCATGATCAACCTCGGAGATATCGGCCTGAATGCCTATCCCGCCACCGTTGACAGCGAATATGCGCGCTACATCCTGGACAACACGCTTGAGCAGATGAAAAAATATGACGGGATGTGGCTCTATTCCCCGGGAAACCACGACTGGGATGCCGGAGAAGGTGACTACTTCACGGAGCAGTACCTGTCGGATTTCTTCCAGAAACCCTGGGAGAAGAAAGCCGGCGGCAACCTCCACCTTGTCCCGGGGAAAACCTACTGCTGGTATGACATTCCGGAAAAGAATTTCCGCATCGTTCTCCTCAATTCCTGCGGGACCCGTACGCTGGAAGGCCATTACTATTTCTTTGACGACCCGCAGCTGGAATGGCTGCAGAACTTGCTGGACTCCACCCCCAAGGAGATGAACGTTCTTGTCATGTCCCACTATATGCCGCATAAGCAGGGACGCTGGACCACCTCCCCTGCCGCCGACTACACCCTCGTCCAAAACGAAAAGCTGATGGACATCCTGAGCGCATACAAGGCCGGCGGCGGCACGCTGGTGGGAATGATCACCGGAGATTCGCACACCAACGACTACATGCTCTACAACGGAGTGAACTACTACATTTCCCAGGGGTACGGCTGGGTGACGCCGGAAGCGATGATGCCCGGTTCCAAACACGCCTTTTTTGACTATCTGGAAACCCTCTGTATCGACGTAGTCGCCGTGAAGCCCGCCACCCGCGAAGTGAAAAGCTTCCGCATCGGCGCCGGCGGACAGGAATACGATTTCTCCTTCAACTACTAGCCTCCGTCCATGAAAAGTATCTGCTCCGCCTTCCTCCTGGCCTGCCTGGCACTTCCGGCTTCGGCCCAGACTGACAAGGAGATCATTTCCCTCTTCCGGGATCCTCCCCGTTCGGCCCGCCCCTATCTGTGGTGGCACTGGATGGACGGGGAGGTCAGCATAGAGGGTATCAGCAAAGACCTGGAATGGATGGATGCCGTCGGAATCGCCGGCTTTCATCAGTTCGATGCCGGCGGAGTAAATATGCCCAAGGCAGCCCCCTTCAAAAGGCCCTATCTTTCCGAAAGCTGGAAGGAGGCTTTCGCCTATGCCGTCCGGAAGGCCGATTCGCTGAACTTTGAGATGACCATCGCCAGCGCACCGGGATGGAGCAGTACGGGAGGCCCGTGGGTAACGCCGGAGGACGCCATGAAAAAACTGGAGTGGCAATGCGTGACAAGCCGGGGCGGAAAGGTCCTTCTCCCGGAGCTTTCCAAGATTAGCGGTCCCTACCGGGACATCCCGGTCAAAAGCCAGCACCGCACGGTTGAGCCCTACGGCTACGATGTCGCCCTTGTCGCTGTAAAACTGTCGGCCGGCGACAGGAGCATGGAGGAAATGGGAGCCGTCATTTCCCGGGAGGGAGAGCAGTGCATCCGCGTCACGTTCCCCCGGAAAGAGACCATCCGCGCCCTGACCATCCGGACGGGCGCAACCGGCATCCGCCCGCGAAAAGGCGAGGAGCGCTGCCCAAATGTCCTGGAATGCAGCCATGACGGCCGAAACTGGAAAAGCGTCAAAAAAATTCACCAATCCCCGCTCGAATACCAGACCCTGAACATCCCCGCCACCCGGGCCCGGTATTTCCGGGTGAAGGGAGAACAGCTTCAGGGACTGGAGCTTTACACGGTGAACAAGGTGGAGCAGTCGGAGGAAAAAGCCGCATTCGCCCTGATTTACGACTTTGCCAAGCACCCCACAACGCTCTCCGAAGAGGGTAAAGGCCTGTTCGCCCGCGAAACGCTGGTTCTGCGTCCGGAAATGGAAGCCGACGGGAAAATGAGCTGTACGCTTCCGGAAGGAAGGTGGAGGGTTTACCGCTTCGGAGCCTCGCTTACCGGAAAGATGAACCATCCCGCGTCTCCCAATGCTACGGGACTGGAGGTGGACAAACTGGACAAGGAAGCCTGGCGCAGGTACTTCCGCACCTACCTGGAAATGTATCGCGAGGCTGCCGGCGGAATGCTGGGAGAAAAAGGCATTACGCACATCCTCATCGACAGTTATGAGGCCGGGACGGCCACCTGGACTCCGCGTCTTCCACAGGAGTTCAAGGCCAGAAGGGGCTATGATCCCCTCCCCCTGCTGCCTGTTCTGTGCGGAGAAATCATCGGCTCCCCCGAAGAGAGCGAGCGTTTTCTCTTTCATTGGAGAAAGACCCTGGCCGAACTCTTCGAGGAGAATTACAACGAAGTTAATGCGATTGCGGCCCAGTTCGGAATGAAAGGATCCTACATCGAATCCCACGAAGGAGGCCGCGTCTTCAACGGAGACGGAATGCAGGTGAAGAAAAACGCCACCGTTCCCATGTCGGCCATCTGGATGACGGACTGCATGTATGGGGGTTCCATGCTCCCCAGCGCCGTCTCCGACATCCGTGAAAGCGCGTCGGTCGCCCACATTTACGGACAGAATATCGCTGCGGCCGAATCGTTTACCGTCAACGGGGACGGAAAAGCCGCCTACACCTACCACCCCGGCAACATCAAGATGATCGCCGATGTCGCCCTGGCCAGCGGCCTCAACCGTTTCATCATCCACGACAGCGCCTCCCAGCCCTCCGACGACTACCTTCCGGGGCTCGGCCTGTTCAAATACGGACAGTGGTTCCACCGCAACGAAACCTGGGCACCCTATGCCCGCGTCTGGACCGACTACCTGGCCCGCAGCAGCGCAATGATGCAGGCCGGAAGGAACGTGGCCGACATCCTGGTCTTCTACGGCGAGGACAGCAACGCCACGGCGGTTTACGGCGGAGAATACCTGCAATATCTGCCCCGCATCCCCGCCGGATACAACTACGACTATGCCAGCCCCGATGTACTCCTGAACAAGGTACAGGCCCGGGACGGTCGCCTGCTTACGGAAAGCGGCCAGTGCTACAGGGTTCTGGTTGTCGCGGAAAGCGCACGCATTCTTTCGGAGCCGATGATGGCCCGCATGGAGGAAATCCGGAAAGCCGGCGTACCGGTTTGCAGTGAAACAGAGCTGGAAGAAATCCTGAAGGCAAACGGAGTGCTTCCCGATGTGAGCGTCAGCGGCCTCGGAAGCGACGGCCTGATGTACGGAAAGGAAGGAGCCGTCGAGCGCAACGTACGCGGCCAGGACGCCACCCTGCCCGGGCTGCAATTTGTACACCGCGAAGTAGCGAGAAAGGCCGATATCTACTGGCTGTGCAACTTCGGGAAGGAAAGGGTCAGGGCCAAGGCCGGCTTCAGGAGCGAAAGAAAGTATGCCGCCAGGCTGAATCCGGAAGACGGGTCGGCCGTCAGGGTCAATTCGCTTGAAATAGACCTGAAGCCCGGAGATGCCGTCTTCTATCTGCTTACAGACACCCGGCCGGACCTCCCGGAAGAAAAAGCGGAGTCCCGGGAAAAAGTGGTCCTGCAGATGGATCGCTGGTGGGATGTGGACTTCCGGCAGCGCGGAGGGGAACACGCTACGGAAACCTTCTCCGTACTCAACGACTGGACCGGAAACAGCGACCCCGTAGTCCGTTATTTTTCCGGAACGGCCTGCTACAAATCCGCCCTTGAGGTGCCGGAAGGGGTGCTTGAAGGCCTCAGCGAAGCCAGGCTGGACCTGGGCACCGTCCATGTGATGGCCGAACTCCTGGTGAACGGACACAACGCCGGCGTGCTCTGGCGGGAACCCTTCCTGAGCCCGGACATCCTCCCCTGGCTCAAAGAGGGTGAGAATGAAATTGAAGTGAAGGTCACCAACCTCTGGGTGAACCGGATGATCGGAGACCGCCGGCAGGGCGAAAAACCCGTGACCCGGGTACGCCGCTTCTACGATGCCGGAGATTCCCTCCTCCCCTCCGGCCTCCTGGGCCCCGTCCGGATGATAGGATACGCCCCCTGATGCTTGGAAATAATTGAAATACAGAAATATGAAAAGAAGAAGCTTTATCAAGAGTACGGCTGTCATTGCCGCCGCTGCGGGATCCAAGGACATTCTCCGGGCTGCCGAAACCCTGGCTCTCCCCCAGGAAAAGGAAGAGCATG
>ONOH01000028.1:0-30910 GCA_900319405.1 uncultured Bacteroidales bacterium
AAAGGAGAAATACTTCGAGGACATGACCACGAAAGAAGACATCAACAGGATGATTGCCTTTGCCGAGGACAAGGGTGAGCAGCGAGGCATGGAGAAGGGTATGGAAAAGGGAATGGAGAAAGGTATCGAGAAGGGCATCAAAAAAGGAATTGAACAAGGCATCGAGAAGGAAAAGCTGACCCTTGCCAAAAGGATGCTCGAGAAGGGATACGATGTGGAAACCGTCGCAGAACTGACTGAGCTCTCTGCCCCGGCCATTCAGGCCTTGAAATAATCCCTCTGCTGAACGGACACAATGCGAAAGGGAATCATTTTAATATTTTTGCAATTACATATTTCACTGATAAATTTATCTTCATAATTTAGAATCGAACATGGATTACAACACTTTCAGTAAACCAAAAATGTGGACTAATGTTGTCGGGGGGATTGTCTGCTACATACTGTTTGCATATGAATTCTATGCCAGTTTAATTCACGATTCGAGCATAACCAGTTCTCTGCTTTTCTTGCTTTTGGCGGTGAATTGCACATTTAGAGTGTTCTCGTATGCTAAACTGTCTAAGATAAGAAAGAGCACTGACAACGAAAGCCAATTTGTAAAAGCAGAGCGTCGCCAGGGCATCATCATCACCATCTTCAGTAATGCGACCTCCGTACTCGTGTTTTTGGTTTTACTGATTCGCAGCATAATGACCAAGGGACCGATAGCCTTCGATGTCATTTTAGGTCTATGTACTATCTGTTTCGGCGTTATTCTGGTTCAAACTATTCAGAACCTTAATCGCTTTGACAGATTGTAGCGATCAAATTTGAATTTATCGGTCAAGTCCAAAGCCTTAATAACAACAAAAGATAGGGTGTGCTGCGGTGCACCCTATTCTTGTGCTGTCGTGCGCGGTCAAGGCAGCTTCGCCCTCTCCCTTCATCGACCTTTGTCAAGGGGATTCCAACCTTTACCTTCGTTTCAAGGGGAGAGAGTACATACCTATTTCGAACCTCATATTGCAGTTAGCCGAATTTTTCTGGTCTAAGGCTTTGTCTGTCTTTGTCCGGCAGCCTGACAGGAGCGGAAAGATACAGAGATATGGAGATACAGGCTCCTGTTCCGATTCCACTTTCGTCGTAGGGCCTAACGCTGAAGGTTGGAAGGAATCAGTTGAGAAATAAGCAAGATGCCTATCGGCACGCTTATTGGAGTGCACAGAATGCGTATGAATACGGAGAATCTCTTGCTTGGCAATTTGGGAATGCACACGAAGAAGAGGATAATCAAGAAGAGTTCGATCGCACCACAATTATGGATATGCAGTAGGAGTCAGTGCCGGGGAGAACGGTTATGACGACTCGTGGATAGAAAGCGAGATCATTTGGGCTATAGATAATAACGTTTTGATATATAGGTGATAGGTTATGAGGACAACAAAGCTGTTTCTTAGCGTGATGTGCCTGTTTTTGCTTCTGACAGGCTGTAAATCGTATCGTTCACAAAATGTTTTGCAGGAGCGTTTCTACCACATCATTGAATCCGGGGAAGAAGTCCGTTTTGGCGACATCGCCGATTTTGAATGGGACCGGGTAGATATTGTCTGGCCATACAGCGACCTCGAGGAATTCAGGAAGTCCAATAGCGAGATTGAAAATCTACCCCGTTCCGTTGCCAAAAGAATTAGTCAGCAAGCGCTTGAAGAAAACGAAACGCTTTTTATCTTCTCCCTGGGAAACAAATTCGTAGCGTATGACGAGGCACTATATTATGATGTCAAGGAAGTTGGGCTTGAGTTTGGAGCACATTATTATTCTCCCGAAACCATTCTCAGAAAGACAACGTTTCCCGAACACGCCGGACGAAGACGGTTTAAAAGTATGGACGAATGGTACAACAGGCGCAAAAGCGCAGGAAAAAAATAAGAGGCAAGAAAATTATTCTTAAAGGTAGCATACTGATTTTCCTTTTGTTGGGCTGTTCCCAGTCTGTCAATATGGCAACGGCATTAACGACGGTTACAAATCCCGGCACTGCGGGAGCGGTCACATTGGGATGTGGTATTTGTTTGCGAGTAACCAGTCGCATCTTGGGCATGAGTCTCTTTCCTTTTTGACCTTCGGCACGACGAGCCATGGTGTAGGGCTACTCTTTACCGCCTCGACCTTGAACAGCCATTCTACATCGCTCTGACTGTCAAGGCGGCAAGGTTTTCGGGCAAATGGCCATTTTGGTTGCCGGCTCGGTCACGGAATCGGCCTTCTACGGCCCTGTGGGGCACGTGCCGCTGTCAAGGCGGCAATGATGATGAGCAGAAGGATGCAAGATTTCACGGTGCAGAGGATTTTATAGACAAATTATTTATCTTTGAGCCATGAAAAGATTGTTGGTGACGATTGCTTTGGGCCTTCTGATGGCCTCGGGGGCCTTTTGCCAGAAACGTTGGACGTTATCCGTGGAAGAATCGCTGGGCGTAGGCTTTGGAGGAAAGGAGCCCCGGGTGGTCTCAACGACGGAATTTGTGGCTACGCGCAATTTGAGCAGCCTGTTCTCCGTGGGAGCCGGCATCGGCCTCCGGGTGGCGGATGCTGTAACGGATTATATTGTGGAGAATGGCGGAACGCCCACCAAAGAATATATGCTGGAGTTTAGCGCGCCGGTTTTCTTGCGCCTGGGCTTGCAGGGGAACAAGTGGTTTGTGAGGGCCGATGGGGGGTATGCCCCCGGCTTGTTGTCCAGGTCTTTTCCTCTGAGTAAAGGCGGTGTTTCCTATCCCTGCTACACCGGATTTTTCGTGGAGCCGCATGCTGGCTACTTCCTGGGGAAGCACAGCGTTATCGGCGTAGGTGTTTTGTTTCAGCAGTGCCGGGTTACCTACCGGACGACCACGCAGGAGGGAGGGTGTGTGGTCATGACGAAAGTGGAAAGCAAGAAGGAATTCCCCGCCACCCTCACTTTCCGCTACGCCTACCGCTTTTAGGAATATTATCGTATTTTTTGTATTTTTGCGGCTGGAAACCAATTGAATTACAAAAATATGAAAGTACGTTTTGTTTTGATGGCCGCTGCTGCCGTCGCTTTGCTTGCCGCCTGTGGCAACAGTCCCAAAAAGAGCGTGGAGGAAAAACTCGCCGAGATCAATGAGTGGAACGAGAATTTCATGGAGGAGTACAGAGCCTTTATGAGCGAAAACCGTGAAAACGCCGAGGCTCTGGAGGCCTATGCCGATTCGATGGTGGACGTTTTCAAGAACTTCAACATCACCGCCCTCGAGGAGAATCTGGACAACGAGGCGGGCATCGCCGCCCTGAAGAATCTCTACGGTGTCCTGGACACCAATGAGATGTCCGAGTATCTGGAAAAGCTCACCGCTCCGGTCCACGGCGAGGATTCCGCCTTCGTGTATGGCCTCAGGGAAAGCCTCTCTTCCCAGAAGAAAACCGCAGAGGGCCAGATGTTTACCGATTTCGAGGTGGATGGCGTCAAGTTCTCCGATTTCGTAGGCAAGGGAAAATATGTCCTCGTGGATTTCTGGGCTTCCTGGTGCGGTCCGTGCAAGGCCGAGATGCCCAATCTCATCAATGTGTACAACACCTATCGCGGTGAAAACTTCGATATGCTTTCCGTGGCTGTCTGGGACAAGTTGGAGGACACCCAGCGCGCCGCTCCCGAACTGGGTATTGTCTGGAACCAGATTATGAACGCCCAGAAGATTCCTACGGACATCTACGGCATCGAGGGCATTCCGCACATCATCCTCTTCGGCCCTGACGGCACCATCCTGAAGCGCAATCTCCGCGGCGAGGCTATCGGCAAGGCTGTGGCCGAGGCCCTGGGCATGTGATCCTTCGAGAAAAAATAGCCTTATTTCCCCATTCCCCCGGCGTGTATAGGTACTATGACGCCGAGGGAAAGGTGATTTATGTGGGCAAGGCAAAGGACCTGCACAAGCGGGTGGCGCAGTACTTTGTGCCGCCGGAGCGGCTGAATGCCAAGACGCGCATCCTGGTTTCCAAGATTGCCGATGCCCAGTTTTCCGTGGTGGACAGCGAGGCCGACGCCCTCCTTCTGGAGAACAACCTTATCAAGCAGTACAAGCCCAAGTACAACATCCTCCTGAAGGATTCCAAGACCTATCCCTGGATCTGCGTCACCGGCGAGGAGTTTCCCAGGGTATTCATCACCCGGCGGGTGGAGAAGGGGAACCGCTACTTCGGCCCCTACAGCAACGTGATGCACGCGCGTAACCTGGTGGATTTTTTCCGGGAGATGTACCCGCTTCGCAGCTGCAAGCTCAAAATCAATTCCGAGGGCATCCTGCGGCACAAGTTCCGCCCCTGTCTGGAGTTCCACCTGAAGCGCTGCCAGGCCCCCTGCGTGGGAAAGGTCTCCCGCGAGGAGTACGCCGGCTACATCGACGAGATCGTGCGCATCCTCAGCGGCCGGGGCGGGGAAGTGATCCGCCATTACAAGGGCTTGATGGCCGAATCGGCCGAAAGGCTGGAATTCGAGAAGGCGCAGGCGTACAAGGAAAAGCTCCGCACCCTGGAGCGACACTACGCCAAAAGCATCATCACCCAGGCGGCCGACACCGAGGCCGATGTCTTCTCGCTGGTGTTGGACGGGGCCGAGGCCTTCGGCAATTTCCTCCGCATCCGCGGCGGTGCCATCGTCCAGAGCCTGAACCTGGGATTCAAGAGCCAGATCGAGGAGGAGCCGGCCACGATGCTCTCCACCTTCATCGGCGAAATCGAAGACAAGTTCGGGGAACTGTCCCGGGAAGTGATTGTGCCCTTCCTCCCGGATGTGGAGATTCCCGGCGTGGAGTTCAGGATTCCCCAGCGCGGAGACAAGCTGTCGCTGTTGGAGCTCAGCGCCAAGAACGCCCGGGAGTTCCATTTCAACAGCATTAAGCAGCGGGAGCACACAGACCCCGACGCCTTCCGCCTGAGCGTGATGGAGGATTTGCGCAAGGCCCTGGGAATGAAGGAGCTGCCCCGCCACATGGAGTGCTTCGACAACTCCAACATCCAGGGTACCAATCCGGTGGCTTCCTGCGTGGTGTTCCGCGACGGAGAGCCGTCGAAGAAGGATTACCGCCGTTTCAAGATCAAGACCGTCATCGGGGCCAACGACTTTGCCTCGATGAAGGAGGTGGTGAACCGCCGCTATGCCCGGATGCTGGCCGAGTCCCCGGGGGACCTGCCGCAGCTCATCGTCATCGACGGTGGAAAGGGCCAGCTGGAGTTTGCCCATCAGGCGCTTGCCGAGCTGGGCATCCTGGAGCGGGTGACGGTGGTGGGCCTCGCCAAGCGCCTGGAGGAGGTGATCCGGGTGGGGGACCCGTACCCGCTGTTCATCGACCGGAATTCGCAGGCCTTGAAGCTGCTGCAGCGCATCCGGGACGAGGCGCACCGCTTCGGAATCACCTTCCACCGGAACCTCCGCTCCAAGGCGGCCATCCGGAGCGCCCTGAGGGAAATCAAGGGCGTGGGGGAGAAGACCGAGCAGCGCCTGCTGATGCATTACGGCTCCGTGGCCCGCATCGCTGCCGCCCCGCTGGAGGAGCTCAGCGCCCTGGTTGGCGCGGAACTTGCAATACGCATCCACGATTATTTGAATGAATGACAGAGAAACAGTTCAATAAGGCTTTCAACGCTTTTGTGCTGGTGGGAATGGCGGTGGTCACCGTGCTGGTGACGGCTGTCAAGTTCCGCAGTGCAGAGGAGGGGCAGTGGCTGCTTGTGATATCGGCCCTGGGTGCGCTGGCCGGCGTTTTGAGTACGGTGCTCAGCGCCAACGGGCGCATTCTCACCTTCCTTTTCGGCTTTATTGACGTAAGCATTTACGGGGCGATGTGCCTGGCCGGCGCCCGCTACGGCAATGCCGCGCTGCACCTGCTGTACTTCCTGCCGATGCAGCTGGTGGGCTTCTTCCAGTGGAAAAAGCGCGGGGCCGACAGGGACGACGAAGTGAAGGCCCGCCGCCTGGACAGCAGGCAGCGCCGGCTCTTCAGCGCCCTTTTCCTGCTGGGGCTGCTCATCTCCTACTTTGTGCTTGAGGCCATGGACAAGACGGAGGCGGCCGGCGTGGTGAAATGGCTGGTACTGATGGACGCGTTTTCTATGATGTGCAACCTGCTGGGCCAGTATCTGCTGTCCACCGCCTATATGGAACAGTGGTTTTTCTGGATTGGCGTGAATGTTGCTTCGGTCGCGATGTGGGTGTTGACCCTCAGGCAGGACCCTTCGTCGGCCTATGCCGTCATCTATATTGTGAAGTACAGTTTTTACTTTATCAACTCCCTGAACGGGCTGCGTATCTGGCTTCGCCTGAGCCGCCCGGGACAGAATTGAAAGGGGTGTTTCGGATATAAAATTTTTTTACTATATTTGCACGTTCTTTCGTCCAACGGAAACAAGAAACGTTAATATAAACTTAAAACCTACAATTATGACAAAGGAAGAAATCGTAAAGCAGGTCAAAGATATCATCGTTGACAAGCTTGGCGTCGAGGAAAGCGCAGTGACCGAGTCCGCCTCTTTCACCAACGATCTCGGTGCCGATTCTCTGGACACCGTAGAACTCCTGATGGAATTCGAGCGCGTGTTCGGCATCAAAATCCCGGATGAGGAAACCAGTGGTATCTCCACCGTAGGAGACGCCATCGCCAAAGTAGCCGAGAAGATCGGAGAGTAATTATCAAAAAGTTTCATAAAAAATCCCGGGCCGTCACTCAGAAGGCCCGGGATTTTTTTAGTCTTTTGCCACCGCGAAGGTGACGGTGAAGGTGGGGACTTTTCCGTCCGATGCCATCGGACCGTTGAGGATGGCTTTATAGAAGCGGTCCTTGTCCAGCTCCGTGTTGTAACTGTAGGTTTGCTGGGACGAGGCGGCCATCATCTGGGCCAGCATCATATAGCTGTAGTAGTTGTTGTAACCTCCGTAACCGCCGTAGCCGTATCCTCCGTATCCTCCATAACCGCCATATCCACCGCCGTAGAGGCTGTTGTAGTAACTGGCATACAGGAGGTTCTGGTAGTATTCGTTGTCATAGGCATTGCCGCTGGCATTGGCTACTTTTTCGGTGTGGATGGTCAGGAGCCAGATGTCGGCGTCGGTGGCGGTGTCCAGGTCTTCCCGGGTGAGGAGCTCCTGCAGGTGGTAGGTGATGTCGGGGGAGTAACGGAGGTTGGAACGGTCTATGTTACCCTGGTCCTCCGTGCTGACGCTGGCATCCGTCAGGCCGGCGAAGGAGATGAATTCCTCCCCCTCTTCGGTGGTGCGGGTGGCACGTATGGTGGGACTGAGGATGGAAGGGAAGAGGTTCAGTGCGCTGTAGTCTTCCGGCATTTCAAAGGGAAGGATAATGGAGGCGCGGATGATGGACACGGTGGAGGGGTCTCCGCCTTTTTCCAGGATGGCCCGGCGGGTTTTTTCCTGCAGCTCCTTGGCGCGGATGACCGGCTTGAGCCCGCCGCCGCCCTCTACCAGGACCACATCCGAGGCCTTCTCCGGCAGCGTGCTGTGGGAGGTGTAGTTGTAGCAGTACTGGTAGAATTTGGTGTTGGCGTTGATGAAGGAATCTTCGTCTTCGAAACTGGTTTCACCGGGGATGAAGATGAAGGTGGAATCCTTCTGGACGCCGTTCCACGTGCTGTTCACCTTCAGGAGGCCCAGGTTTCCGTTGGTGGTGTAGTAGTTGTTTACCACTTCCAGGCAGGAGAATTTGAACAGGTTGATGCGGCCGCCTTCCCCGATGGGCTCGTCGCATCTGAGGTGGATGCCCGGAAGGAGACCTATGTAGAGGTCGTAAAGGTCCAGCCCTTCTTCGCTGGAACGGTCAATGAGCACCGGGCCGATTTCCTTGATGGTGTCCACATACTTCTGGGCAAACTCCTGCGTGAAGTTGAAGCTCAGGTAGGAGCTGCCGTTGCAGACGGGAAGGCCCTCGGTGATGAGTTTGCTTCCGTGCTGGAGCGGCTGGCTGGTGCTGGTGATGCTTGTGGGGATGTTTTCTTCCAGTTCCGTGACGTAGATGTTCTGGAGGATGTTCCGCTGGCTCTGGTCGGAGATGGAGACCGAATCGGCCGCGAAATAGAGGCTGAAACTGACGGCGGTGGGGTTGGTGCCCAGGTCCAGGGTGTCATTCTTCGGAACGAGCGTGAAGGCGGCTTCGCGGGTGCTGAGGCCGAATTCCGGATCCCGGATGGCGCCCAGGGCGATGCGGGAGTCGGAGAAGGCCGACAAGTCGCTGGCGAGTTCCAGCGAAATCTCTTCCAGGGGGAACTCTACGGTGTAGGTGTCGAAAAGGAGGCTCTTGTCCACCAGTCCTTTCCCGAGGCTGTTGTCCACTTTCACGCAGCCCGGGGCAAACAGGGCTGCGGCTGTCAGACACAGAACTAGGTATTTTTTCATTTTAGAAGGTCGTCGTAAAATTCGTTGTAACGGTCCATATAGCTTCCATCGGCGAAGGAGGCCTCGTCGTACTCCAGCAGGGGAAGGCCGCTTTGGCGGCTGTGCTCTGCCAGGGCCGGGGCCACATCGGGGCTGCCCAGGATGATGCCGTCGGAATACTGCACGGCAAGTTTTGCAAGTTCTATGCCGTCCGGATGTTCTCCCAGGGGGATATCGGCCGATTTGACGGCACCGAAGGCCAGGGTGCCGGCGAAGCCGGGGGAGAAGGTCTCGGCGGGCGTGTCGTCAAAGAGCGAGAGCACGACCTTGGCGTTGGAGAAGATGGGGTCGTCCTTGTAGGCCTTCTTCAGGTAGAGCGGAAGCACGTGGGAAATCCAGCCGGTGCAGTGGATGATGTCCGGGGCCCAACGCAGCTTTTTCACTGTCTCCAGGACGCCGCGGGCGAAGAAGATGGCGCGCTCGCCGTTATCGGCAAAGAATTTTCCGTCCTCGTCGTGATAGATCTGCCGGCGACGGAAATAGTCCTCGTTGTCGATGAAATAGACCTGGATGCGGGCCGATGAAATGGACGCCACCTTGATGACGAGCGGACGGTCCACATCGCCGATGATGATGTTCATTCCCGAGAGACGGATCACCTCGTGGAGCTGATTCTTCCTTTCGTTGATGCAGCCGTAGCGCGGCATAAAGGCGCGGATTTCCTTGTGGCGCTCCTGAATGCCCTGGGGCAGTTCGCGGCATAAGTTGGCCATTCTGCTTTCCGGCAGATAGGGATACATCTGAGAATTGACAAACAGAATCTTCTTTGCGGAATCTCCCATAATCAAATTATTTAGCCTACAAATTTACGAATTTTTTTTGAGTTTTTCGGGGGTTTCCGTAACTTTGAGGCGAAATTGGGTGTGTTATGTCGTCTTCCAAACGCAATTCGGCTATGCGCAGGCGCCTTGTCAGCGCCTGGATTTCCACGGTCATCAGCCTTGCGCTGGTGCTGCTTCTGGTGGGCGTAGGCACCCTTCTGATGGTCAATGCAAAAGACGTAGGGGACTATTTCAAGGAGAATATGCAGGTCTCGGTGCTCCTGAAAGAGAGTGTTCAGGAGGAGGAGGCCCTCCGCTACGAAACCCGCGTGGCGGCCCTTCCCGGGGTCCGTTCCACGCATTTCGTCTCCCGCGAGCAGGGCGTGGAGGAGATGTCCCGCCTGCTGGGGCAGGACTTCCTGGACGTGTTTGAATCGGCCCCCGTTCCCATTTCCATAGACGTGAACCTGGAGGCGGCTTATGTGTCCTCCGACAGTCTGGCGGTGATGAAGGCCACCCTGGCGGAATCCCCGCTGGTGGAGGAGGTGGTGTACCAGACCTCCCTGGTGGATGCGCTCAATGCCAACCTGCAGAAGATTTCCCTGGGGCTTGCCATCCTGGTGGCGCTGCTGCTTTTCATCTCCTTCGTTCTGATTGCCAATACCATCCGGCTGGAGCTCTTCTCCCGCCGTTTCAGTATCCATACCATGCACCTTGTGGGGGCCACCAAGTCCTATATCCGGGCCCCGTTTGTGGGCCGGGCTGCCCTCCAGGGCCTTTTTGCCGCCCTGCTGGCCATCCTGCTGCTGGTGGGCGGCCTCTTCGTGCTCAAGGATGAATTCGCCCAGCTGTTCCAGATTTTCCAGTTGGATTCGCTCCTTCTGACGATGGGGGTGATGGTGGCGGCCGGCGTGGGTATCTGCGCCGTGAGCACCTTCTTTGTGGTGGGGCGGATGGTGGGCTACAACCGAGACAAACTCTACGCATACTGATATGGCAAATCAAGATAAGATGGCCGTGACGGCCAAAAACATCAAACTGATGATTGCCGGCCTGCTGGTCATGGCGGCCGGTTTCCTGCTGCTTTCCGGCGGCGGGTCTGAAGACCCTCAGGTATTCAATTACGCGATGTTCGACTGGCGCCGCCTGGTGGCCGCTCCCATTGTGATTATCGCCGGCATCGTGGTGGAGATCATCGCCATTATGGGTCGTTTCAAGGAGGTATAAACTATGGATTGGTGGCAGGCTATACTCCTGGGTATTGTCCAGGGTTTGACGGAGTTTCTCCCGGTGTCCAGTTCCGGGCACCTGATGATTTTCAAAGAGATTGTAGGGGCCGACGCCGAAGGCTTCCTGGATTTCACGGTCGCGGTGCATTTTGCCACGGTGTTGGCTACCATCGTGGTGTTCTGGAGCGTCATCTGGAACCTTCTCAAAGGCTTTTTCAAGTTCAAGTATAACGACGAGACCGACTACGTCTGCAAGATCCTGGTTTCGCTGATTCCGGTGGCTCTGGTGGGCTTCCTCCTGAAGGATCAGGTGGACGCGCTGTTCAGCGGCACGCTCCGGCAGGTGGCAGTAGGCCTCTGCATCACGGCGGCTCTTCTGTGGGTGTCGGACAACGCCGGGCGTCGCTTCAAGGTGCCGGTGGCCCGGGATACCCGCAACGGAATCTCCTTCTGGCAGGCCTTTGTGGTGGGCCTGGCGCAGGCTTTTGCCGTGGTTCCGGGCATCTCCCGCAGCGGCAGCACCATCTCCACGGGCCTTCTGACCGGGGTCAGGCGCGAATCGATGGCCCAGTTCTCCTTTCTGATGGTGCTTGTCCCCATCATCGGAGAGCAGAGCCTGGATCTCCTGAAGGTGGCTGTCGGCAGCGAGACCTTCGGCGGCGGGGTGGGTTCGCTGCCCCTGTGCCTGGGCTTTGTCGCTGCCTTTGTGAGCGGCCTTTTCGCCTGCAAGTGGATGATTGCCATCGTCAAGAAAGCCAAGCTGATGTGGTTTGCCCTGTACTGCCTGCTGGTTGCCGCCCTCATCTTCATCTTCGCATAAGGTGCCCAAACCCCTCACATACTTTGTCTCCGACGTCCACCTGGGACTCCGGGTGGGGGATGCTGCTTCCCGCGAGAAAGCTTTCGTGGACTTTCTGCAGGGGATGGATCCCGCCCGCACGGAGGCCCTGTATCTGCTCGGAGACATCTGGGACTTCTGGTACGAGTACCGCGACGTGGTCCCCAAGGGTTATGTCCGCGTCTTTTCGGCCCTTCTTTCACTGATGGACGCCGGTGTAAAGGTCTTTTTCTTCCGGGGCAACCACGACATCTGGACCTATCACTACTTTGAGGAGCTGGGGATGAAGCGGCTGGAGCAGCCGTACGAGCTGACCATCGGTCGGAGGCGCTTCTGCCTGGGGCACGGTGACGGTCTTGGGCCCGGAAACCGGGGCTACAAGCTGATGCGCGGGGCCTTCCACAACCGCTTCCTGCAGCGCTGTTTCAGCACTTTGCACCCCTGGCTGGCCTTCCGCCTGGGGAACGGCTGGAGCCGCCGCTCGCGCCTGGGGAAAAATATCAACTATCAGTTCAGCGGAGCCGATGAGCCCTTGTACCGCTTCTGCGAGGCCTACCCCGGGAAGGTGGACATTTTCGTCTTCGGCCACTACCACGCCCGCGTGGATATGCCCGTTCCTCGCGGCGACGGCTCTTCGTCCCGCCTCCTTTTGCTGGGAGACTGGATTACCGCCCCCAACTGGCTCCTCTACGACAGCGAGGCCGATAGCCTGTCATTCTGAGCGAAGCGAAGAATCGATTTGGTAAAGTTTTTGCAAAGAACTGCCTATCGCCCCTATGAATTGTCGCCGTCATATTCTTTTCGTAATGCTCCTGACATTGTTGCCGATGCTCTCATCGGCCCAGAATCATGTGCGGCGGGCTATGGAACGCGCCCGGGAGCGGCAGGAGGCGATGGCACGGATGCAGGTGGACAGCGACAGGGGAGAGAGCGGCGGCCCCGGCAAGATGCAGATGCTGGTGGAAAACGGCGACACCACCTTCCTGGACCGCTTGCCTGCCGTCTATATTTTCAGCCGAGGCCGGCGCTCCACCGAAAAGAACTGGCGCGATTACTATCGGCTGGTCTGGCGTTTCGCGCGCGTGTACCCGTATGCGCAGGCATCCGGTAAATTGGTAAAGCAGGTGGACAGCACCCTGAATGCCGAGAACTACGGCTTTATCCGCAAGGATCGCTATATATCGGCCCTGCAGAAACAGTTGTTCAAGGACTTCGAGAGCTCCTTCCGGGATATGAGCATCCAGCAGGGCGCCGTGCTGATGAAACTGGTGGGCCGGGAAACCGGCATCACCCCCTACGAAATCATCAAAAACTACAAGAGTGGCGTTGCGGCCGGCTTCTGGCAGGGCATCGCCACCCTTTTCGACAACAATCTCAAAGCCCCCTACGACCCCGAAGGGGCCGACCGCCAGCTGGAAGAACTGGTCCAGGCCTGGCAGCGCGGAGAATTTCCCGCCCTCTACTGGTCCGTCTTCTGGGAAGACCCCCCCACGGTGGTAATCCCCGAAAAATACCTGTAACCACCCCCTCTCCTGCCCAGCATGGGCACCCTCGCAAAAACAGGCCTTTTTGCATAGATGAGTAGGCGATCGCCTACCCAGGCTCAACTTTATGCCCGTTTTTGCACAGATGGGTATGCTGCCGAAAATCGTTTGCATCGAATATGAAATGGAGAGTTGTATTATTATCAATCTTGCTGTTATCGGCACAGGCCTGTGACAAGTCCGTAGATTTGCAATTGGATAGGATAGAACAGGATCTGGGCACTATTTTGCAATTGTGGAGTATTGTATTAAATTCGCATCCATACAATGACTCTATTTATGAAAAGGCTTTTTCTCTTCTCCTGTTTTGTTTTCTTCCTTTTTTGCAGGGCGCTTGGGTGCGCAGGGGCAAGTGGATTTTTCCCGGTTCGAGCTTTCCCTTTCGGTCGGGAGCGGTGTGGTTCTGACGGACGGGAAAGTGGGTGACACCCCGTCTTTCCCCCTTAACTTTGACGTTTCGTTTATGTATTTTCCGAAGGCCTGGCTGTCTGTGGGCCTGGCCTTAGGTAATGACAGCCTGCTTTTTTTCAACTCGTCCAGGAAGGTGGCTCTCACTCCCTGTGTCCGTTTTCACTGGCTGCGGAAAGAAATAATCACACTCTATTCCGGTTTGGGATATTCCATCGTGGTTCCGTATCTGTTTTCCGGCAACACTGCCGGTCGCAGGTGGTATGAGGACTTCCAGGTCAATCCTGTCGGCATTACATTCGGCCGGTCCGTCTTCGGTTTTGCCGAGCTGGGCTTCGGTGCCAGGCAGATTATTCCGCCGTTTCGGTTAGGGGTGGGCTATCGCTTTTGAAAGGCTTCCGGACCGCCGGTCGAAAACGTCGGGAAGTTTTTTTTGACCAAATGCGTAACTTTCACGAAAATCAGTTGATTAGCATTCGAAATCTGCGGTCGAAAATGTTTAAAAAACTTGCAAAAACATTTGCGGGTTTTATTTTTTTTTGTAACTTTGCAATCCCGAAATTGGAGCAAAATGCACCCAACCAGCTGAGTTTCAATGAGTTAGGGAATTTATAAGGAAATTTTAAAGCATTTAAGAAATGTTACAGCCTAAAAGAACCAAATTCAGAAGGGAACAGAAAAACCGTATGAAGGGCAATTCCGGTCGCGGAAACCAGCTCGCATTCGGTTCTTTCGGCCTCAAGAACCTTGAGAATTGCTGGCTCACAGCCCAGCAGATCGAGGCTGCCCGTCAGGCTATCTCCCGTCGTATGAACCGTGAAGGTCAGATCTGGATCCGTGTCTTCCCTGTGAAGCCGTTTACCGCCAAACCGCTGGATACCCGTATGGGTAAAGGTAAGGGTGACCCTCAGGGATTCGTCGCTCCCATCACTCCGGGCCGTATCCTCTTCGAGGCCGAGGGTGTTTCCCTCGCCACTGCAAAAGAGGCTATGCGTCTTGCCGCCAACAAGCTTCCCGTCGCCACCAAGTTCGTGGTCCGCAGGGATTATGTAGAAGACTAATAATTGGAGGAGAAGAAAATGAAAGTATCCGAAGTACGTGAGATGAGCGTCGCCGATCTTCGCGACCGCATCGAAGTCGAGAAAAACAACCTCGACACCATGAAACTCAATCACGCGATCTCTCCCCTGGAGGACACCTCCAAGATTCGCAAGACCCGTCAGGACATCGCCCGTATGATCACGATCCTGGCCGAGAAAGAGAAACAGCAGAACTAAAGCAGCATCGACCTATGGAAAGAAATCTTCGTAAGGAAAGAGTAGGCATCGTGGTGAGCAACAAGATGGACAAGACCATCGTCGTGGCCGTCGAAACCCACGAGAAGCACCCTATTTACGGCAAGTTCGTAAAGAAGACCACCAAGTTCGTTGCACAGGACGAAAAGAACGAGTGCTCCGAGGGCGATACCGTCCGCATTATGGAAACCCGTCCCCTGAGCAAGACCAAGAACTGGAGATTAGTTGAAATCGTAGAAAAAGTGAAGTAATTATGATACAGCAGGAATCACGTTTAACGGTTGCCGACAACAGTGGAGCCAAGGAAGTCCTTTGCATCCGTGTGCTGGGCGGTACCCGTCACCGTTACGCCACCATCGGCGAAACCATCGTCGTGACCGTCAAGAGCGCCATCCCCGGCGGTGACATTAAGAAAGGCACCGTCACCAAGGCTGTCGTCGTCCGCACCAAGAAGGAAATCCGTCGTGCCGACGGTTCCTACATCCGCTTCGACGAGAATGCCTGCGTTCTGCTGAACGGCGCAGGCGAACTCCGCGGCACCCGTATCTTCGGCCCCGTCGCCCGCGAACTCCGCGAGAACTATATGAAAATCGTTTCACTGGCACCGGAGGTCCTTTAAAGAATAGAGAGTTATGAAAAAGTTCAATATCAAGAAAGGCGATACCGTGTATGTAAATGCCGGTAACGACAAGGGCAAAACCGGTAAGGTCCTCGAGGTGATCCGTGACAAGGAACGCGTGATCGTAGAGGGCGTGAATATGGTGTCCAAGCATACCAAACCCAACCCGAAGAACCCCCAGGGCGGTATTGTAAAACAGGAAGCAGGCATTCACATCTCCAACGTCAACCTGGTTGACAACGCCGGCAAGCCCACCCGCATTGCCCACAAAGAGGTAGATGGCAAGAAGGTCCGCATCGCTAAAACAACCGGAGAGGAGATTAAGTAATTATGGCAAAGAAAGCAAACAAACCCGCAGAAGTCCAGGCACTTCCCACGGGATATACCCCTGACCTGAAGAAGGTTTACAAAGAGGAAATCGTTCCCGCACTGGTGAAGCAGTTCTCCTACACCACCGTGATGCAGGTTCCCAGGCTCGTCAAGATCACCCTCAACGAAGGTGTGGGCGACGCTACCCAGGACAAGAAAATGGTCGAGGAAGCCGCCGAGGAACTCTCCATCATCGCCGGTCAAAAGGCCGTGATTACCGCCTCCCGCAAGGACATCTCCAACTTCAAGCTCCGTAAGGGTATGCCCATCGGCGCCAAAGTCACCCTCCGTGACGTGAAGATGTATGAGTTCCTGGAGCGCCTTATCCGTGTCGCCCTTCCCCGTATCCGCGACTTCAACGGCATCTCCGAGAAGATGGACGGCCAGGGTAACTACACCCTCGGCATCAAGGAACAGATCATCTTCCCCGAAATCGAGATCGACAAGAACCCTCGCATCCACGGTATCGAGATCACTTTCGTGACCACTGCCAACACCGACGAAGAGGCTCACGCCCTTCTGAAGGCTTTCGGTCTCCCGTTCAAGAAACATAATAACTAATATAGTAGCATGGCAAAGGAATCAATGAAAGCACGCGAAGTAAAACGCGCGAAATTAGTTGCTAAGTACGCCGCCAAGCGGGCTGCCTTGAAAGAGGCCGGCGATTATGCCGCCCTGGACAAGCTGCCCAAGAACGCAAGCCCCGTACGCCTCCACAACCGCTGCTCTCTGACCGGTCGTCCCAAGGGTTATATGCGCGATTTCGGCCTCAGCCGTATCCAGTTCCGCGAGATGGCTTCCCAGGGTCTCATCCCCGGTGTCAAGAAAGCCAGCTGGTAACAGAAGGACAACAACAGTATTATTATAATTAACAATCGGATATCGGGCGTCACGAGTGCGCCGGTCCACAAAAAGACAAAACAATGACTGATCCTATTGCAGATTATCTGACCAGAATCCGCAACGCTTACCTCGCCGGTAAGAAAGTGGTGGAAATCCCGGCTTCCAATATGAAGCTCGCCATCACCAAGATTCTGTGCGAAAAGGGCTATATCCTCACTTACAAACTGGTAGAGGGTTCCCCCGTCAACACCATCAAGATCGCTCTGAAGTATCACCCCGAGACCAAGGCTGCCGCCATCAAGAGCATTGTGCGCGTGAGCACTCCCGGTCTGCGGAAATACGCCGATGTGGCCTCGATGCCCCGCGTTCTCAACGGCCTGGGTATTGCTGTCCTGTCCACGTCCAAGGGTGTCATCACCGACAAGGAAGCCAAAGAGCTCAACGTGGGTGGTGAAGTTATTTGCTATGTATACTAATAGAAAAACACTATGTCAAGAATTGGTAAATTACCTGTAGTCCTTCCGGCCGGTACCAAGGCAGAGCTCCTGGACGGCAATATCGTGAAGGTGAAAGGCCCTAATGGCGAGATGTGCCAGAAGGTGGATCCGGATATCACCGTGACCATCGAGGGAAATGAAATCAAATTCACCCGCCCGAGCGACCTCCCCCGCTTCCGCTCCATGCACGGCCTGTACCGCGCCCTCGTCAACAACATCGTGGTTGGCGTGAGCGAAGGCTTCACCATCAAGCAGGAATTCGTCGGCGTCGGCTACCGTGTAGCCGCTCAGGGTCAGCTTCTGACGATGTCCGTAGGTTATTCCCACGACATCCAGATTATGCTTCCCAAAGAAGTGACCGCCGAGACTCCCCAGGTGCGCAAGGGTGAGAACCCCGTTCTTATCCTCAAGAGCGCCGACAAACAACTGGTTGGCCAGGTGGCCGCCAAGATCCGTTCGTTCCGCCGTCCTGAGCCTTATAAGGGCAAGGGTATCAAGTTTGCCGGTGAGCAGCTTCGCCGCAAGGCCGGTAAGACCGCTTCGGCCAAATAATTAGGAGGAAACAGTTATGGCATTGAATAGAATTGAAAGAAGAAGAAGGATTCACTACAGAATCCGCAAGCACGTGAATGGCACCGCCGAGCGTCCCCGTATGGTCGTGTTCCGCTCCAACAAGCAGATCTACGTCCAGGTCGTGAACGACCTCGAAGGCAAGACCCTCGTGGCTGCCGCCTCCAACGACAAGGCCCTGGCCGCCCAGACCAAGGGTAAGAACGGCCGCGAAGCCGCCGCCATCGTCGGCAAGGCTATCGCCGAGCGCGCCCTGGCCGCCGGTATCACCCAGGTGGCATTCGACCGCGGTGGATATCTCTTCCACGGCAGAGTTAAATCTTTGGCAGACGCTGCCCGTGAAGGCGGCCTTGCTTTCTAATCATTGAGACTACTATGGCAAATTCTAATGTAAAAAGAGTAAAGACCTCTGACCTTGAACTCAAGGACAGACTGGTAGCCATCAACCGCGTGACCAAGGTCACCAAGGGTGGTCGTCACTTCCGCTTTGCCGCCATCGTCGTCGTAGGCGACGAGAACGGTGTGGTGGGTTACGGCCTGGGCAAGGCCAATGAAGTGACCGCCGCCATCGCCAAGGGTGTGGAGGATGCCAAGAAGAACCTGGTGAAGGTTCCCGTCATCAACACCACCATCCCTCACGAGCAGGTGTATCGCTTCGGTGGCGCCGAGGTATTTATGAAACCCGCTGCTCCCGGTACCGGTGTAAAGGCCGGCGGTGCCATGCGCGCCGTTTTCGAGAGCGCCGGCGTGCAGAACGTACTGGCCAAGAGCAAAGGCTCTTCCAACCCCCACAACCTGGTAAAGGCCACCATCGCCGCCCTCACCGAGATGCGCGACGCCTATACCGTGGCCGGTCTCCGCGGGATTCCTATGAGCAAAGTTTTTAACGGTTAATTCGAGAGAGACTATGGCAAAGCTTAAGATTACCCAGGTTCGCTCCAAGAATGGAGAGACCAAGCGTCAGATCGCTAACCTCAAGACTCTCGGTATCCGCCGGATGCACCAGACCGTGGAGGTGGAAGACACGCCCATCACCCGCGGAATGCTGGCCAAAGTGGCCCATCTGGTTACTTATGAAGTAATTGACTAAGGAGGAACTAAGAGATGAAACTTGAGAATCTGAAGCCCGCAAAGGGCGCAACCCATAACAGCAAGCGCGTAGGTCGCGGTCAGGGTTCCGGTAAGGGCGGCACTGCCACCCGTGGTACCAAGGGTGCCCAGGCCCGTGCCGGTTACGAGCACAAGATCGGCTTCGAAGGTGGCCAGATGCCTATCCAGCGTCGCCTCCCGAAATTCGGCTTCAAGAACCCTACCCGCGTGGAGTACAAGGCTGTGAATGTCGCTACCCTCCAGGCCCTCAGCGAGAAGCTGGGTGTGAAAGAATTCGACGTGGATACCCTGATCGGTGCCGGTATCGCCTCCAAGGGTGACCTGGTGAAGGTTCTGGGCAACGGTGAGATCACCGCCGCCGTCGAGGTGAAGGTCAACGCCTTCTCCGCTTCCGCAAAGAGCAAGATTGAGGCTGCCGGTGGTAAAGCAATCGTTATCGAATAAGAACTGCGATGAAGAAGTTTATTGAAACCATTCGCAATATCTACAACATCGAGGAACTGCGCAAGCGGATCGCTTATACGATCCTGCTTGTGCTGGTTTACCGGCTGGGTAGCTTCATCCTTCTCCCGGGACTGGATCCCGAGGTCCTGAAGGGCGGTATCGCCGGCACCCAGGACGGTCTCGTCGGACTGCTCAATATGTTCTCCGGCGGCGCTTTCGGTAATGCCAGTATCTTCGCACTCGGTGTGATGCCGTACATCTCGGCATCTATCGTGGTCCAGCTTCTGGGTATGTTCGTTCCCTCTTTCCGCAAAATGCAGATGGAAGGGGAGAGCGGCCGCCGGAAGATGAACCAGATTACCCGTTACCTGACCGTGGCCATCCTGGCCATCCAGGGTCCCGCCTACGTGGCCGGCATGATTCCCGCCGCCGCCCGCACCGTGACCTGGAGCCCCTTCTGGTTCAACCTGGTATCCACCGTGATCCTGATGGCCGGCTCTATGTTCGTGATGTGGCTGGGTGAGAGAATCACCGACCGCGGTATCGGCAACGGTATCTCCCTCATCATCATGATCGGTATCGTGGCCCGTCTGCCTTATGCCCTCTTCGCCGAAGGTGCCCAGAAGCTTACCACCAACGGTGGTGGCGGTCTGCTCTTCTTCGTGGTGGAGATGGTCGTGTGGGTGCTTGTCATCCTCGCCGCCATCGCCCTGGTGCAGGCAGTCCGCCGGGTTCCGGTGCAGTATGCCAAGCGTGTGATCGGCAACAAACAGTACGGTGGTGTGCGTCAGTACATTCCCCTGAAGCTCAACGCCGCCGGTGTGATGCCCATCATCTTCGCCCAGGCCCTGATGATGTTCCCCATGCTGCTGGGTCAGTACGAGTCCACCCGTGGAATCGCCGCTGCCTTCTCCAGCTACACTTCCGTCTGGTATAACCTCGTGTTCGGCTTCCTCGTGATTGTCTTCACCTACTTCTATACCGCCGTTACGGTGAACCCCACCATGATGGCAGAAGATATGAAGAAGAACGGCGGCTTCATCCCCGGTGTCAAGCCCGGCAAGAAGACGGCCGAATACCTGGACGCCATTATGACCAGGGTCACCCTTCCGGGTTCCATCGCCCTGGCCGTCATCGCCTGTCTGCCTGCCCTGGCCAATATCCTGGGTGTGAACAACCAGTTCGCTTCCTTCTTCGGCGGCACTTCGCTGCTGATTTTGGTGGGCGTTGTCCTGGACACCCTGCAGCAGATCGAGAGTTATCTCCTGATGCGCCATTACGACGGACTGATGAAGACCGGTCGTCTCACGGGACGTTCCGGCATGTAATAATGAATGTATTGTAGAACATTGAAAGATGATCAGGCCTAAAACCGAAGAGGAAATCGAATTGCTCCGGATCAACGGGGAGCTGGTGTCCAAGACGCTGGCCGAGGTCGGTAAGCTGGTCGCCCCTGGTGTGACAACTGCGAAGTTGTGTGAGGTGGCCGAGACCTTTATCCGTGACCACGGTGCCATTCCTTCCTTCAAAGGTTTCGATGGCTTCCCTGCAGCTCTCTGCATGAGCGTAAACGATGTGGTCGTCCACGGTTTTCCGTCCGACCGTCCCCTCGAAGAGGGAGACATCCTTTCCGTGGATTGCGGAACCCTGTACAAAGGATATAACGGAGATTCGGCTTACACCTTCCCGGTCGGGGAGGTGGATGCCGAGACCCGGAAACTCCTGGATGTCACCAAGGCATCCCTGTACAAGGGAATCGAGGCTGCCGTGGCAGGCAATCGTACGGGCGATATCGGATACGCGGTGCAATCGTATGCAGAGTCTTTCGGCTTTTCTGTGGTCCGCGAATTGGAGGGCCACGGAGTGGGCAGGAAAATGCACGAGGATCCCGGCGTTCCCAATTACGGGAGAAGGGGTCACGGCGCACGCCTTGTGGACGGAATGACCATTTGCATTGAGCCGATGATCTGTGCAGGCGGCAGAGGTGTGTATATTGCAAAAAATGGTTGGGCAGTACACACGGCCGATCACAAGAAGGCGGCACATTACGAGCTTACGGTTGTTGTCCGGAAAGGCCGGGCCGAGCAGCTCTCGACGTTCGACTACATTGAGAAAGACGGTTCCATTAAATTTTAAAGTGAGTTTCAAAAAATGTCCAAACAAGTAGCTATCGAGCAGGACGGTACGGTGATCGAAACCCTCCCCAATGCGATGTTCCGCGTGGAGCTGGAGAACGGTCACGTCCTCCTCTGCAACATTTCAGGTAAGATGAGGATGAACTTTATCCATATCCTTCTCGGTGACAGGGTCAAAGTTGAAATCTCACCTTACGATTTAACTAAAGGAAGAATCACTTTCCGATACAAATAAAAAATGAGATAACGATGAAAGTCAAGACCTCCATCAAGAAACGCAGCGAAGACTGCAAGATTGTCCGGCGTAAAGGCCGCCTGTACGTTATCTGCAAGAAGAACCCCAAGTTCAAGATGCGCCAGGGTTAACGACAGGGTTAAAGTGTAACTAATAAAAGTACAGATAGAATATGGCAAGAATAGCCGGTGTTGATTTACCGAACAACAAACACGGAGAGATAGGGCTCACCTATATCTTCGGAATCGGCCGCAGCAGCGCCCGGAAGATTCTGGACAGCTGTGGCATCGACCGCACTATCAAAGTCGGAGACTGGAACGACGAGCAGATCGCCGCTATCCGTTCCCTCATCAACGAAGAGTTCAAGATCGAGGGTGAACTCCGTTCTTCTGTCCAGATGGACATCAAGCGCCTTATGGATATCGGTTGCTACAGGGGCATCCGTCACCGTGCAGGCCTGCCCGTTCGCGGCCAGAGCACCAAGAACAACGCCCGTACCCGCAAGGGTAAGAAGAAGACCGTTGCCAACAAGAAGAAAGCAACCAAGTAAAGTCTGAGAAGTTATGGCAAAGAAAACTACAACTACCAAGAAAAGAGTTGTCAAGGTGGAAGCTTATGGCCAGGCCCATATCTCCTCGACCTTCAACAACGTCATCGTCTCCCTGTGCAATGCCCAGGGTCAGGTGATCAGCTGGTCCTCCGCCGGCAAGTGCGGTTTCCGTGGTTCCAAGAAGAACACTCCGTACGCCGCCCAGATGGCCGCAGAGGATGCGTCCAAGACCGCTTTTGACGCCGGTCTGAGAAAAGTCAAGTGCTATGTGAAGGGCCCGGGTTCCGGTCGTGAGAGCGCCATCCGTACCATCAACAATGCTGGTATCGTGGTCACCGAGATCATCGACGTTACCCCTATGCCTCACAATGGTTGCCGTCCCAAGGGCCGCCGTAAAGTTTAATTTTAAGCAAGAACAACTATGGCAAGATATACTGGTCCTACCACTCGCATCGCCCGTAAGTTCGGAGAGCCCATCTATGGCCCTGACAAGAACTTCGAAAAGAGAAACACCCCTCCGGGACAGCACGGTCTCGCTGCCAAGCGCAAAAAGCAGAAAGAGTACGGCACCCAGCTCAAGGAGAAGCAGAAGGTCAAATATATGTACGGTGTCCTGGAGCGTCAGTTCCGCAACACCTACGCCCGTGCCGCCCGTATGAAGGGCCAGACAGGTGAGAACCTCATCCTCCTCCTGGAATCCCGTCTGGACAATCTGGTGTACCGTCTGGGCTTTGCTCCCAGCCGCGCCGCTGCCCGTCAGCTGGTCCTCCACCGTCACATTACCCTGGACGGCGTCATCTGCAACATTCCCTCCTGCCTGGTGAAGGCCGGTCAGGTCATCGCTGTCCGCGAGCGCTCCAAGAGCCTCGAGGTCATCCAGGGAAGTGTCGCCTCCGCCGCCAGGTATTCCTGGCTGGAGTTGGACGCTGCCAACCTGTGCGGTAAGTTCCTGAATGTTCCCGCCCGCGAAGAAGTTCCCGAGAACATCAACGAACAGCTCATCGTCGACCTCTACTCCAAGTAATAGAATTTAACACCGTAAACTTATGGCAATCTTAGCATTTCAGAAACCGGACAAGGTGATCATGCTCGAAGGCACCGAGACCGTGGGACGTTTCGAGTTCAGACCGCTTGAGCCTGGCTACGGACAAACCATCGGCAACGCCCTTCGCCGCATCCTTCTCGCCTCGCTCGAAGGTTTCGCCATCTCTCAAATCCAGATCGCGGGAGTCCAGGACGAGTTCCAGACCCTCCCCGGTGTGATCGAGGGAATGCAGGACATCATCCTCAACCTGAAGCAGGTCCGCTTCCGCAGGATGGTGGAAACTGTTGACTCCGAGGTGGCGAACATTACGATCAGCGGAAAACAGGAGTTTACCGCTGAGGACATCTCCAAAGGATTGTCTTCTTTCAAGGTGTTGAATCCCGAGCTGCACATCTGTTCGTTGGAGCCTTCTGTCAAGATTACCATCTCCCTGACCATCACCAAGGGCCGTGGCTTCGTTCCCGCCGAGGAACTCCGCGACGAGAACACGCCCATCGGCACCATTCCCGTGGACGCCATCTACACTCCCATCCGCAAAGTCAACTGGACGGTGGAAAACTACCGTGTGGAGCAGAAGACCGACTACGAGAAGCTGAACCTGGAGATTGTCACCGATGGTTCCATCTCGCCGGAAGCCGCCCTGCAGGATGCAGCCAACATCCTCATCTACCATTTCAAGCTCTTTACCGACGACAAGAAGATCGCCATCGAATCTTCCGTGGAAACCGACAGCAAGGAGCTTGACGAGGAGTCCCTGAGAATGCGCCATCTCCTTCTGACCAAACTTTCGGACATGGGCCTCTCCGTGAGAGCCTTCAACTGCCTGAAAGCTGCCGACATCGACACGTTCGCCGACCTTGTGTCCTACAGCCGCAACGAACTGATGAAGTTCCGCAACTTCGGCCGCAAGTCCCTGAACGAGATCGATCTGCTGGTGGAGAAGATGAAGCTTTCCTTCGGAATGGATGTCACCAAGTACAATATTGAACCTAAGAAAAAGATCGTTTAACAATGAGACACAATACCCTCATCCTGAAGAAGAGGATCACCACCACCGAGGCCAAGGCCAAGGCTCTCAAGCCCTATGTAGAGCCGCTTATCACCAAGTCCAAAGAGGACACCACGCATTCCCGCCGCATTGTTTTCAGCTACCTGAAAGACAAAGAGGCGACGGCCGAACTCTTCCGCACCATCGCCCCCAAGGTGGCCGACCGTCCCGGCGGATACCTCCGTATCCTCCACACCGGTTTCCGCCAGGGAGATGCCGCTGAAATGGTTCTCGTAGAGTTCGTGGACTTCAACGAGGCCGCCCTTGCTTCCGGTAAGAAAGAGGCCAAGAAGACCACCCGCCGCAGCCGCGCCAAGAAGGCCGAGGCCGCCGAAGCCCCCGCTGAGGCTCCCGCCGCCGCACCCGAGGCTCCCGCTGCCGAGTAAGGTTTTCTCCAACGCATATTCCCCTTAGAAGGGCTGGCCTATGACAGGCTGGCCCTTTTTGGTTCTTCGGCTGCTGCATACAAAGGGATAATTCCGTTTTTTCCTCCGGTGGCAAGGACATTAAAAAATTTTTTAGTATATTTGAAAGTTTTAGAAGCCGAATAATTACTAACAATTAAAATACAATGGCACAAAACAAGAAAAACTCCAATCTGGTAGCCATCGTCACGATGTGTTTTATTTTCGCGATGATTTCCTTCGTGACCAATATGGCTGCCCCTTTCGGTACCATCTGGGGAAACAAGTATGAATGGTCCAAGATGGCCGGCAACCTGATGAACTTTGCCGCCTACCTCTTTATGGGTATCCCGGCCGGCAAGATGCTTCTTTCCGTGGGTTACAAGAAAACCACGCTCATTGCCTTGGCCACGGGATTTGTGGGTATCTGCATCCAGTACCTCTCCAGTTTTGATTTCCTGGGAGAACTCGCTATTTATGTGTATCTCCTGGGCGCCTTCATCTGCGGCTTCTGCGTATGTATGCTCAATACCGTGGTGAACCCCAGCCTCAACATCCTGGGCGGCGGTGGTAACCGTGGCAACCAGCTCATCCAGACCGGTGGTACCCTGAACTCCCTCACCGGCACGCTCACTCCGCTGTTGGTAGGTGCCCTTATCGGCACGGTGACGGCCAACACGTCCATGTCTGACGTGGCTCCGTTGCTGTTCATCGCCATGGGCGTTTTTGCCATTTCCTTCCTCATTATCTCGTTCGTGGACATTCCCGAACCCGCCAAGGAGCGCAAGAGCGTCAAGTACGAGCACAGTGCCTGGAATTTCCGTCACTTCGTGATGGGCGCCATCGCCATCTTCTTCTATGTGGGTATCGAAATCGGCATTCCTTCCCAGGTGAACTTCTATCTGGCCGATGCCTCCGCCAAGGGCGCCGGCATCACGGTGAACGGTGCGGCCATCGGCGGTGCCATCGCGGCCGTGTACTGGCTCCTGATGATGGTGGGTCGCTTCTCCAGCACCCTCATTTCCGGCAAGGTGAGCACCCGCACGCAGATGACCGTGGTCAGCACCGTGGCCATCGTCCTTGTGCTTGCCGCCATCTTCGCTCCCAAGTCCGTCACCGTGAGCATGCCCGGTTACAGTGTGGCTGACGGCTTCGCCATGTTCCAGGTTCCGCTGAGCTGCCTCTTCCTGGTCCTTTGCGGTCTGTGCACATCGGTGATGTGGGGCGCCATCTTCAACCTGGCCGTTGAAGGCCTCGGTAAGTACACCGAAACCGCTTCCGGTATCTTCATGACCCTGGTCGTGGGCGGCGGTATCATGCCGTTCATCCAGAACATCATTGCCAAGAATGCCGGCTACATGAACAGCTACTGGTTGGTGGTGGCCATGTTGGCATACCTGCTCTACTATGCTGTGGCCGGCTCCAAGAACGTGAACAAAGACATCCCTGTAGATTAATCCACTATGGCAAAAGATTTAGTAATCGGTATTGATATTGGTGGACAGACCACCAAGTGCGGCATCGTGGATGCCCGTGGCGACGTCCTTGCCCAGACCGTCATCCGTTCGGACACCCATACGGACGTTAACCAGTACATCGCCGATCTGGCCGTAGCCCTCAACCGCATCATCACGGAAGCCAAGGCCGAAGACCGGATCCGCGGCATCGGCGTAGGCGCCCCCAACGGCAACTACTACACCGGAACCATTGAGAACGCCGTGAACCTGGTTTGGGGCGGAACCAACACCATTCCCTTTGCCAAACTCCTGAGCGAGCAGATGAACGGCATCCCGGTTTCCCTTACCAACGACGCCAACGCCGCCGCTGTGGGCGAGATGACCTACGGCGCTGCCCGCGGTATGAAGAATTTCATTATGATTACCCTGGGTACCGGCGTCGGCTCCGGTATCGTCATCAACGGAGAAGTGGTTTACGGTCACGACGGTTTTGCCGGAGAGCTGGGCCACACGGTGGCGGTTCGCAACAACGGACGTTCCTGCAACTGTGGCAAAAGCGGCTGCCTGGAAGCCTACGCCAGCGCAACGGGTGTTGCCCGTACCGCCCGCGAATGGCTGGAGATGACCGACGAGCCCTCGGAGCTCCGCTCCCTGGACAGCATCACTTCCAAGGATGTCTATGAGGCTGCCAAGGACGGAGACAAACTGGCCATCAAGATTTTCGAATTCACCGGCCGCATCCTGGGAGAGAAGTTTGCCGATTTCATCGAGTTCTCCGCTCCCGAGGCCATTGTCCTCTTCGGAGGCCTGGCCCGCGCCAAGGAATTCCTCACCGAGCCCATCCAGAAGGCGATGGATGCCAACGTGCTTCCGCTGTGGAGAGGTAAGGTCAAGCTGGTTTATTCCCAGCTCAAGGAGTCCGATGCCGCCATTCTGGGCGCCTCGGCACTGGCCTGGGAACTGTAAATGAGTAATATGAGAAAAAGTTATTGGATGGGGGCGCTGGCGATAGCCGGCGCTCTCTTCGCTTCCTGCAAGCGGGAAGCCGCCCTGATTGAAGAAGAACTTGCGCGAATGACTCTCCGCGAAAAGGTGGGGCAACTCTTCTACATCCGTCCGGAGTCGCTGGACCCTTCCATCGAGTACGCCAGTTCGGCCGATCTTCCGGAATACCATCTGCAGGAGGTGAATGAGCGGATGCGCGAAACGGCCGCCGAATATCCCGTGGGCGGCATTGTACTTTTTGCCCACAACATCAAGGACCCCGAGCAACTGGCTTCCTTTGTCAAGGACATCCGCGCCCTTCCCGGGGCCCCGCTGCTGTGCGTGGACGAGGAGGGCGGTCGTGTGGCCAGGCTTGCCAACAACCCCGCCTTCGGCCTGCCCAAGTACGAGAGCATGGCGGCCTTCCATAACGACGGGGAAGTGAAGGAGGCGGCCTTTACCATCGGCTCGTATCTAAGGCGCCTGGGTTTTGACATCGATTTTGCTCCTGTGGCCGATGTCAATACCAATCCGGAGAACATCGTTATCGGCAACCGGGCTTTCTCCGACGATCCCAAGGACGCGGCAAAAAAGGTGAAAGCCTACGTCCGAGGCCTCCGGAAAGCGGGCGTACAAAGCTGCCTGAAGCACTTTCCCGGTCACGGGGACACCCAGGCCGATACGCACTTCGGCTACGCGGTGAGCGGAAAAAGCTGGGAAGAAATGAAGGCCTGCGAGATGATTCCTTTCCGGGCGGGCATCCGTGCGGGTGCGCCGCTTGTGATGACGGCGCATATATCGGCCCCGGCCGTAACGGGGTCGGAAGTTCCTTCCACCCTTTCACCGGTGGTGCTGCAGGAAAAACTGCGTGGAGAGCTGGGCTTTAAGGGCGTCATCATTACCGACGCGATGGAGATGGGGGCCATCACGCGGCAGTATGAAGTCACCGAGGCCTGTATCCTGGCCCTTGAGGCTGGCGTGGACGTTCTCCTTTGCGTGAAGGACTATCCGTCCTGTTTTAAAGCGGTTCTTTCCGCCGTGGAAGAAGGGCGGATCAGCGAGGCCCGGCTGGACGAGAGCGTCCGCCGTATCCTCAGGCTTCGCCGTAGCATTGCCCGCTGAAAAGGGCGGGCAATGCTGCGACGGCAGGCCTAATTACCGCCCGATGCAATGATGCAGGCCAGTCCTGCGATAAAGAAGCAGAACATCAGGGCCAGCAGGCGGTTCACCTTATTTCCGGAGCCTTTGAACTCCTTCCAGACGAAGACGCCCCAGATGGCGGCTATCATCGGCGCGCCCTGTCCCAGCGCATACGAGATGGCAGCGCCGGCTTTGCCCGAAGCGATATAGCTGAAAGCCGTACCCAGGCACCAGATGGAGCCGCCCAGGATTCCCACCAGGTGGGTTTTCAGATTTCCCTTGAAATACTCCTTGTACGAAACCGGCTCTCCCACGAAAGGATAACGCATCACCAGGGAATTGAATAGGAAGTTGCTCAGGAGCACACCGAAGCTGAAAATGACGATGGCGGTATAGGGGGTTGCCATTCCGGCGGCAGGGGAGGAGAAATTCTCCAGGTCCATTGCACGGGCCACAAAGCGGTAGAAAAAGGCCATCAGGGTTCCGGCCAGCACGGCCAGCCAGATTCCCTTGGAAGAGCCCTCCTTCTTTTCTCCCTGCATTTTCCCGGAAGCGATGCCGTTGCAGATGATGGCGATGACAATAAGGGCGATGCCGATGAAAAGAATAACGGGATTGCCCTTGGGAGCGCCGATATAATTGACCACCGTACCCAGCACCAGCGAGATTCCAACCCCGAGAGGGAAGGCCACGGACATTCCCGCAATGGAAGTGGAGGCCGCCAGGAGGATGTTGGAGGCATTGAAAATGACACCGCCCAGGATGATGCTCAGGAAGGAAGCGCTGCTGACCTGTGCGATGTCCTCAAGGAAGGGCCGGCCCTCGTTGCCGATGGAGCCCATCGTGAAAGCGAGGAACAGGGCGAACAGAACCATTCCGATCACATAATCCCAGTAGAACAACTCGTAGCGCCAGTTTTTGGCGGCCATTTTCTGGGTGTTTCCCCAGGAGCCCCAACAGAGCATCGTGATAAAGCAGAAGAACACTGCCAGGGTGTAACTGTTGATAATGAACATAGCTTATGGACGGTTAATGAGTTTTTGTTCGACTTCTTCCCTTTCCGGGGCGGAGGACTGGGCTCCCATCCTGGAAACGGCGATGGAAGAGGCTGCCGTAGCAAAGACCACGGCCTCTTTCAGGGATTTCCCTTCATCCAGGCCTACGGCGAGCGCTCCGTTGAAGACATCTCCCGCTGCGGTGGTGTCCACGGCCTGCGTAGGGAAGGCCGGGACAAATTCCGTCAGATGGGCGCTATGGATCAGCGAACCCTTGGCCCCCAGCGTGATGATGACGGTTTCGGGACCGCGCTCCCGCAGGGCTTTGGCGGCCGAAAGGGCACTCGCATCGTCGGTAATCCGGATGCCGGTCAGCAGTTCCGCCTCCGTTTCGTTGGGCGTAATGATGCTCACCGCGCGCAGGAGTTCCGGAGAAAGGGCGCAGGCCGGAGCGGGGTTCAGAATAAGGGGAATCCGCTGCTTTTGGGCTATCCTGGCGATGTATTCTACCGTTTCGACCGGAATTTCAAGCTGTACCAGGATATAGTTGAATGAGCCGATGTCTTCGATGCGGTCGATGTCTTCCGCCTTGATGAGCAGGTTGGCGCCGCTGGCGACCACGATGCAGTTCTCGGCCTTGTCATCTACGGTGATGAGGGCGACGCCGGAGGGGGCTTCGGCCGTGTGGAAGACATAGCGCGTGTCCAGACCCTCCTTCTCGAAGAGATTGCGGGCCTCTTTCCCGTAGCTGTCTTCTCCGGTCTTGCAGCAGAAAGTGATGTTTTTCCCCAGGCGGGCGGCGGCAACGGCCTGGTTGGCGCCTTTCCCGCCGGGGTTGAGAAAAAATGTCCCTCCAAGAACCGTCTCTCCGGGTTTGGGCAGATGGCCGGCCCGGACGACAAGGTCTGTGTTGGAGCTTCCGATGACTAATACGCTCATGGCTTCGGACTAGAGCTTGCCTTCTTCGGCGGCCTTCACCATCTTCTCGTTGGCCGAGATGTAGATTTCCACGCGGCGGTTCTGGGCGCGGCCGGCCTCGGTGCTGTTGTCGGCTACCGGGAAGTCGAAGGAAAGGCCTTCGGCTACGATGCGCTCGTTGGCGATGCCCTTGGTGTTCAGGTACTTGGCGACGGAGCTGGCCCGCTGTTCAGACACCTTCTTATTGGCGGCGGCGGTGCCCACGTTGTCCGTGTGGCCGTAAACGTTGATGTTGGTCTCGGGCATATCGGCCATCTCGGCGGCGAACTTGTCCAGCTGCTCCTTGGCGGCAGGCTTCAGGGCCGATTTGTTGAAGTCGAACAGGATGCCGTTGTCCATCGTCACCTTGATGGCTTCCAGGCCGTTCACGTCCGTGACGGTTTCCACCTGGGCGTCTTCCAGGGCGGCGGCCAGTTCGGCGGCCTTCTTGTCCATCCGGTTGCCGATGAGGGCTCCACCGCCGGCACCCACGGCCGTACCGATGGCTGCGCCGATGGCGGCACCCTGGCCGTTACCGCCGATCAGATAGCCCAGTCCGGCGCCGATGGCGGCACCTGCGCCGGAGCCGATGAGAGAACCTTTTCCCGTGTTGGAGATGCCGCAGCCGGCGATGAGCGTGCAGCAAAGAAGGATAGAAGCAAATTTTTTCATAAATAATAGGGTTTAAGGGTTTTCAGTCATAAGCGTGGAGTGAAAAACGAGTCTTTACTCCGTGCCTTCGTCTTACAAAAATACAAAAAAGTTTGTAAAAAATTTGCAAGTTCAGAAAAAAGACGTACCTTTGTAATCCCATACGGGAAAGATCTTTCAAACACTGCGGAAATAGCTCAGTTGGTAGAGCACGACCTTGCCAAGGTCGGGGTCGCGAGTTCGAGTCTCGTTTTCCGCTCCAAAACAAAACGCCAGCCCTTGCGGTTGGCGCTTTTGTTTTGTACGAGACTTGAACGAAGCGACCCCAGTCCCCCGAGG